>DATGHS010000491.1:0-16739 GCA_035307785.1 Gemmataceae bacterium | reverse complement strand
CGAGACCGAACGCCAGTTCCACGATCAGCAGGCCCGGCAGCGAGCGGAGTACTTCCGCCGGTTGCCGGGCCAGTTTTTTTTCCACGATCATCATTATCTCGACCACGAGAGCTGGATTCGTCCCGGCATCAATCGCCTCGGCGATATAGACGGCAAGCGCGCGCTCGATTACGGTTGCGGCCACGCCATGGCGGCAGTGGTCCTGGCCCGACGCGGAGCGCAGGTGACCGCGTTCGACCTCTCGGCCGATTACCTCGCCGAAGCGCGCCAGCGCGCTGCGGTCAATTCCGTTGCCATTGACTTCGTGCAAGCCGACGCCCATCACCTGCCGTTTGCCGACGCTTCCTTCGACGCCATCTGGGGCAACGCGATCTTGCACCATCTCGACCTCGCAATTGCAGGCCGCGAAATACACCGTATCTTGCGGCCCGGCGGCATAGCTGTGTTTTGTGAACCATGGGGCGGCAATCCGTTGCTCGCTTGGGGCCGTCGCCGCCTTCCCTATCCGGGCAAAGGCCGCACGCCGGATGAGGAACCGCTGTGTGAATCGGACCTCAGCAAGCTGCACGAAAACTTTCCAAAAATCGAACTGCACGGCTTCCAACTCTTTTCCATGCTGCGTAGAATTTCCGGCAAGAATCTGCTGGTTACAGGACTCGAGAATCTCGATGATTGGCTCCTGCGCAGGATGCCGGGGCTGGCACGCTGGTGCCGGTACATCATGCTCGTGCTGCGGCGCTGAAGGAACGGGAGCGCGGCGCGGCCCTTGTTCCCGTCATGGCAATGCCCACGCCGCCTGTGGTGAACGCAGCCGCCGGCTCCGGTTCGGCCAAACCGGTGCAATGGGCTCTCGCGTTCTTCCTTGGCGTGGCCAGCACCGTTCTTATCGCCCGGGCCGCATCGTTTCACACTTCCCGGCCGACCGAGCGCGATAACGTTGCGGTCGTCCAGACCATCGATCTGAACCGCGCCACCAAAGCCGAGTTGTTGCAACTGCCCGGTGTCGGCGAACATTTGGCCGATGACATTCTTGCTGCTCGGGACGAACGCGGCGGCTTTCGGCAAATCGACGACTTGCGCGCGGTGAAAGGCATAGGCCCTATGCGTCTGGAGCGCATACGGCCACACCTGCGCGTGGAACCCTCGAATGTCACGGTGGTCTCCGGTTCCCTCGCAGAACCGTCGTCAGACAAGAATCCGCCCCGCCGTTCCGGTTCAAGCAAGAAGAGTCCGTCATTAGGCCTGAAAATCGACATCAACCACGCCTCCGCCGCTGAGCTGCAGCAGCTGCCAAGCGTGGGTCCGGTGCTTTCGGAGCGCATCATCGAGGCAAGGGAGAAGACGCCGTTCAAGAGTGTCGACGAACTCCGGCGCGTGAGTGGGATCGGCGCGAAAACGTTGGAGAAACTTCGGCCGTTCGTAACGGTAGAGGATTCGATTGGTGACGTGAATAACAAATCAGAATGATGGAACCATTTTTCTTTGCGCTCTTCGCGTCTTCGCGGTGAATCCGTTGGCTCAAATTCGCACAACGAACCTGTTAATCTCGCTTCGCCTCCGGTATTCTACCTGCTGCCCGGTTTTGTATTCGCGTTAGGGATTGTGCGCCAATGGCCAGCGAGACTTTGATCACCGAATTGCTGCGCCATTGGGAGCAACAGCGGCAGGCCGGTCAACTCATTCCGGTGGAAGAATTGTGCGACGAGCACCCGGAACTGGCCGATGAAGTGCGGCAGCGTATTCGCCTGTTGGATGCGATGGACCGCCGCATTCCGCAATCGAGCACGCCGACGATGCCCGGCGCGGCAATGGCGGTGACGGCCAGCAGGCCCAGCGCCCTCATCTCGCTCTTACAGCCCGGATTGGAACCCGTTCCCGGTTATCGCCTTGTGGAAGGCTTGGGCCGCGGCGGCTTTGGCGAAGTTTGGAAAGCCGAAGCGCCGGGCGGCTTCACGGTCGCGCTGAAATTCGTGCTGCTCGTCGGCCGGGCCGGTCCCGCGGAGACGCGCGCGCTCGATCTGATTCGCCACATTCGGCATCCCAATCTGCTGGCCACCTTCGGCTCCTGGGAAAAAGACGGACTGCTCGTCATCGCCATGGAATTGGCCGATTGCACGCTCGGCGACCGGCTGGCCGAATCCGTCCGCCGCGGCCGCAACGGCATTCCGCGCGACGAACTTCTCGGGTACATGCTCGAAGCGGCCAAGGGACTGGATTATTTGAACTCACCCGTGCATGAAGTTGATGGCCGGGAAAATGTGAGCGTGCAGCATCGCGACATCAAGCCGCAGAATATTCTCCTAATCGGCGGCGGGGTGAAGGTGGCAGACTTCGGCCTGGCCCGGTTATTGGAACAGACGGTGGTAAGCCATTCCGGCAGCCTGACGCCGCTCTATGCCCCGCCGGAATTCTTCAATGGCCAGACCACGCGCACGTCCGATCAATACGCCCTGGCGATCACCTATTGCCAGCTGCGTGGTGGCCGTTTGCCATTCGACGGCAACGTCGCGCAAGTCACCGCCGGGCATCTCTATCGCGCTCCGGACTTGAGCATGATCCAGGAGGCAGAGCGGCCCGTGGTGCTGCGAGCTTTAGCGAAAGAGCCGGAAGCCCGCTGGCCGAGCTGTGAGGAATTCGTGGAAGCATTGGCGAGCCTGTATCGCCAAACGCCGGTTATCCGAGCCGACACAAGTGGTGCGGCCACCACGGCGGTCCAGGTTGGTGAGATTCGCCGTTTCGAAGGCGCAACCGAGAAGGTGCTGAACCTCACGTACTCCGCCGATGGCAAAATGGTGCTGACCGGCGCGCGCACCGGCGCCGCGATTCTTTGGGATGCGCAAAAAGGGAAGGAGATTCGCCGCTTTACGGGTCACACCGGGGTCGTTCGCGGGGTGGGTTTCTCTCCCGATGCACGCACGGCACTTACCGGCGGCGACGACGGCACCGTTCGTCTATGGGACGTACGCAACGGCACGGAAATCAAGCAACTCGACGGCGAATTGGGCAAGGTCAAGAGCCTGGCTTTCTCCTCCGACGGCTCGGTTCTGTTCGGTGGCGAATCGGGCCAGCTTCGGCTCTGGAACCCCAAGACCAATCAGGTGAGCGTGTTTCGGGGCCATGTCGGCCGAGTGTGCTACGTCGCCTTTTCGCCGGATGGCAAACTCGCCCTTTCCTGTGGCGGCGATGAAAGCGTGCAGGGCTTCCGCCAGGGCCGCGATAATTTCGCCATTCGCCTATGGGAGATATCGAGCGGCCGGCTTATTCGCTCGCTCGAAGGCCACGGCGACCAGGTCTTTCACGCCGTCTTCTCCTACGATGGCCGGTCGATCCTCTCTGGCTCCGCCGACAGTACCATCCGGCTTTGGGAAGTCGAAACCGGCCGCGAACGCCTCTGCTTCCGCGGCCACCATGGCGCAGTAAACAAAATCGACCTCTCTGCAGATGGCAAATACGCCCTCTCTGCCGGGGCCGACCGCACCATCCGTGTTTGGCGGCTGCCCATCGGCCAGCGCCATCGCTTCACCGGCCACGCGGATCGGGTGAATGCCGTAGCTTTTTCGCCCGATGGCAAGCACGCGCTCTCGGCGGCGAGCGATGGGACGATCCGACTCTGGGGGTTGCCGGCATGAGCGATCGGCTCTTCACCAACGGCACCTTGATCCTACCCGACCGCTTGCGCGATTGTTGTGTTCTTTCTTCCGGAAATCGGATCCTTGATGTTGGTCCCAGCGATTGGAATTGGTCTTTTGAAGGCGAAGTCATCGACCTCAGCGGCAATTACCTCGCCCCCGGCTTCATCGACCTGCACGTCCACGGCGGGGCCGGGTCCGACTTCATGGACGGCACGGCCGACGCATTTCGCACGGTTTGCCAGGCGCACCTGAAGCACGGCACTACGAGCTTGCTGCCCACCTCCACGGTTGCTTCGCATGAGCAGATTTTGGCATTCTTGCAACAGTGTCGCCGCTTTCAGATGGAAGACACAGGCGGCGCCAAAGTGCTGGGTGCGCACTTCTACGGCCCGTATTTCGCCGAGCAAGCCCGTGGCTGCCATCCGCAAGCGCCGATCCGGCCGCCGGAAGAAAAAGAAATGGCCGAGTTTCTTGCTTTTGCCGATTGCATTCGCACCGCCACCGTTGCGCCGGAATTGCCGAAGGCGAAAGAATTCGTGGAAGCCTGCGTAGGCCACGGCATCCGCTGCAATGCCGGGCATTCGCATGCCACGTTCGCCCAGATGGAAGAGGCGGTAAAATGGGGCGTACGGCACGTCGATCACTTGTTCTGTGCCATGTCTGACCGAGCCCGGTTGCGGCAAAGCCAAACCTACCCGATGCGCGGCGGCGTGCTGGAGGCGACTCTCTTCTTCGATGAACTCACGACGGAAGTCATTGCCGACGGCAAGCATCTGCAAGCCGAACTGCTGAAGCTCGCTTACAAGATCAAAGGGCCAGACCGGCTGGCGCTGGTTAGCGATTGCAATCGCGCCCTCGACATGCCCGACG
Source organism: Gemmataceae bacterium (assembly GCA_035307785.1). Lineage (GTDB taxonomy): Bacteria > Planctomycetota > Planctomycetia > Gemmatales > Gemmataceae > DATGHS01. The sequence continues at coordinate 12,237 of DATGHS010000491.1, read as the reverse complement.
GCGAGTATATCTTCGGACCAAAAGATGGCGGCGAGCGCGTTCTCCGCCGCGACGGCGTGGGCCTCATGCCCAACGGTGCGGCTCTGGCTTCCGCCGTCATGGGCATGGACCACATGGTGCGCACGTTCCACGGCCTCACCAGCGCGCCGCTGACGGAATCGATCCGCATGGCCACGCTGACACCGGCCAGAATAGCGGGCGTGGAGGCGCATGTGGGAAGCATCGAAATTGGGAAGCGGGCGGATTTCGTTGTGTTGGATCCGGAATTGAACGTGCGCGCGGTTTATCGGGACGGGGAGATGTGTCACGCCACAAGCGGCGGGAATGCTTGACCCTCCTTTGCCAATCGCTTTACAATAATCCCATACATTCTCGCCACACCGCGTTGATTCATGAAAGCGAGGCCGCCGTGCCGGTTCAGATGGAATTGAGGCGCATCATCATCAGTGAGATGCACGATCAGCAAGTCATCATGCTGCGGGAAGTAGACGGCGACCGGAGCTTCCCCATCGTCATCGGCATTTTCGAAGCGACCAGCATCGACCGGCGCGTCAAGAATATCCCCGCCCCCCGGCCGCTCACCCACGACCTGGTGGCCAACGTGGTCGATCAACTCGGCGGCGAATTTCAAGATGTAATCATCAGCGAACTGCGCGAGCATACCTATTACGCCAAGCTCCGCATCCGCAAGGAAGGCGAACTCATCGAGGTCGATAGCCGCCCCAGCGACGCGATTGCGCTGGCGGTGACAGCCCGCGTGCCCATCTATGTGAATGAAGACGTGCTGAATGAATTGGCGAATGAGTAGTTTGTAGTGACCCGCTTTAGCGGGTCAAAAAGAAGACCCGCTAAAGCGGGTCACTACAAACTATGCTTCCGGATTAGAACCCTGCTCTGCACTCTTCTTCCGATAATTCCGATAAACCCAGATCCCCATCGTCGTGCCCAGGCCGTACGTCATGCCGATGAATGCGTAGATGCTGTAGTTGTAAGCTCGCGACAGGCGCTCCGGGTCGTAGTTGCCTTCTGTGCCGTCTTCTGCTTCGGGGATGCCGTCTTTGCACAACGGGCATGCATTGGCCGCCGTTGCCATTCCCAGGCCCAGCACGATTGCCAGCAGCAGATTTGATAGCAGTTTCATTGCCTTTCCTCGTCCAACTATTATCGCCGTTACTGCTTCGGATACAAGTCCTTCAGAAACAGGTATACTACCACGCCCGTGACCGAAACATAAAGCCAGATCGGCAGCGTGAATCGGGCGACTCGTTTATGCGTGTGAAAACGGCCCAACAGTGCCAGGCTTGCCGTCGTCAGTGCCAGCGGCACCGTGATGGCCGCCAGCGCAATATGCGACAGCAGAATCACCAAAAATGCCGGCCGCGATTCGCCCACATAATGCGTCGATTCACCATGCCGCACCGCCAGGTGGTAATACAGGTACGAAGCCAAAAACGTCGTCGAAACCACCAGGGCCGTTAGCATCAACGTCATGTGCAGCCGGACGAATTTCATCCGAATGGCCGCGAACCCGCCCACCAACAGCACGCCAGCCACGCCATTCAGCACGGCATTCGCCAGCGGCAGGTCATAACCCGTCATGGCATTGGCCCGAGCCGCCAGGCCAGCACAATATCAGGCCAGAGCACGATCACAATCAGCGGCGCCAGAATCATCACCGGCACAATGAACAGGAAAAGCTTCTTGTAGTCGAGCACCAAGTGCATAAAGTACACCACCACGAGCGTCGCCTTGAAAATGGCGATGCCGCCGATGATCAAGAACGCTAACCACTTCAACTTTTCGGGCAGGAACTGATTGGCCGCAAAGGTCGCCGCGGTGAAGAACAGCAGGAAGCCGAAGACCCTCAGGAAGGTTTTGTCGGAGATGTGGGCGTCATGATGCTCCGCATGCACGGCGTGGGCACCATGTGCATCATCAGTATGAACTGGATCGCTCATTGCTCGCTCTCGCGTTTAGCGACGCTTCGTAGAAGCGTCTAAATCAAATACAAAATCGGAAACAAGAAAATCCACACGACATCAACAAAGTGCCAGTACAGGCCCGTGAGTTCCAGCATCATGGCGTGGCGCGGCAGTAGATTGCCGCGGGCTCCCTTGAGCAGGATGATTACGAACAGCACCAGGCCGCCGATCACGTGGGCGGCGTGGAAGCCGGTCATCGTGAAGTACGTCGAGGCCCACAGATTGCCATAAGGAATGTACGGCGTCAAATGCAGGTTGCCGTACTTCTTCTCGTATTCCTCAAATTTCTTCTCGTCCTCGGCCGGGTGAAGGCGAAGCCCCACTTCGAGCGGTGAAATCGGAGGCTTGTCGGCCGTGCCCTTGATGTCGTCGAGGAACGACTGTGCAGTCTTAAAATCCTCGGAGCCCTCGCTGATGCCGTGCTTCGCGGGATTCTTGACAATGTCTTCCAGCTGATGTTGAACTTCGTCTCGGTAGGCCAGCGCATAGTTGGGATCGTACGGAGCACGGCCATCGCGCGGGTCCAGATTATCGCCAATGCGGCCGGGCATGATGTGGTGCTGGAACTTCGCGGTGTATTCAACCGCCTTGATGCCGAGGAACAGCACGCCGCCGAAGAGTGTGATGCCCACAAGCAGCAGGCAGCGCTTCGTATCGCCGCGCGCGATCGCCGAATGCGCCAGCACGATCGTGAAGCTGCTTGCGATGAGTACGAAGGTGTTCACCGCGCCCATCCATTCCTTCAGGTGGACCTGATGGGGCTTCGGCCAGTCGCCTGCCGGCGTGCCCATGCGCAACAGCGTGTGGGTGCCGATGAGGCCCGTGAAGAACATGATCTCGGTGACCATGAACAGCCACATGGCCAGCTTGGCCGTCGGCACGAGGGCGCCGCGCTGAAGATATTTCTGCTCAAAATGAACACCGGCTGCCATAAGCATTTCCATCCATCAAACGAACCGATCACACAACAACAGTATCAATACTCCCGGCAAATACACCAGCGAAAGTTGCAACACGCGCCGGGCCGTGTGGAGTGAATGATCGCGGGCAAATTTCAGCATGGGGGCCAGGAACATCAAGCCCAGGCCAACGGCCGCAACCGCGTACAACCAGCCGGCACCGAAGCGCAACGGCAGCAGGCTCACGGCCAGCAGCAACATCATGTGGCTGATCATCGCCAGGGAAGTTTTCACGCCGGTGGGGTCGAAGTTCGGCAACATCTTCAGGCCGGCCCGGCGATAGTCATCGCGATACATCCAGGCAATAGCCATGAAATGCGGCACCTGCCAGAAAAAGAGGATCAGAAACAGCGGCAGCACTTCCCAGTTCAGCGTGCCGCGAATGCCGGCCCAGCCGATCAGCGGCGGCAGCGCCCCGGGAACAGCGCCGATGAACGTATTCAACCAGGTGCGGCGCTTGGCCGGCGTGTAAGCGAACACGTAGAGCACGAACGAAGCCGCCGCCACTAGCGCCGCTGCCGGGCCGCTTTTCAGGAACGCCAAAATCGCCAGGCCGGCGAGAGTCACCGCCAGGCCAAGAATCATCACTTCGGTGGAACTCAACCGCTTGGCCGGCAATGGCCGGTTTTCGGTGCGGTGCATGCGGGCGTCGCTGCGCTTTTCGAGCAATTGATTTAGCGCGCTCGCCCCGGCCGTCACGAGCCCGGTTCCGAGCAACGTCCAGAGCAACGTCAGGCCATCCACTTTACCGGAAGCCGCGAGCAAAGCGCCGATCAACGTCGTCACCAGCACCATGACGGCAATCTTGGGCCGCACCAGTTGTACGTAGTCGGACAAACGCCCGGCCAACGGCAACGAGGTGACTTCAGCAGTGGTGACAACGTGGGTGCTCATGAGTTCCTGCTAAGCCGCAAGCGGCTTTAGATTAGTTTCCCCTTCCATGCTCGCGCCGCCAGCAATACCGCCGACGAAAATATCCCAAAACCCACCAGCACATGGGCGCTCCGCAAGGCCGCGTCGCCGATTCCGGTCGCGCCATAGCGATTCGCCGGTTCCGCCAGCCGCAGCAGTGCTTCGATGCCGAGCGCCGCCTGGATCAGGATCAAGCCCAAGAGCGCGATGGCCTTGCGGCGAAGCACGGCTGCGCCTTCGATGTTTCGGAAACTCCAGGCCGCGGTCCATGCCGTCAACGCCAGCACGCCGAAAGCCAGCAGCGGGTGCAAGCGCACGGCCATCGGCTGATACAGATGCCGCAGCAAGCCCCCGAAAACTATCTGCACCAGTGCCAGTGCGGCCGTCGCCGCGGCCAACCAACGGAGCGATTTATCCACCGCCAAATTGGTCAGCGAATTCCAACGCGCCGAACTCATCAATCCCACTAGACACACGGCCGCGAACATCAACTGGGCAAAGATGCCGTGGATGACGGCAATCTCCGGTCCCTTCAGTTCATTCAAATACACTCGCAACCCGCCCAGCATTCCCTGCGCCACCACGCCGATGAACGCCAGGGTCGCGAGTGCCCGAAGTTTGCCGCCCGCTGCGCGGGAAGTAACCTCGGACCACGCTAGCGCCAGGAACGCCAGGGCCGAGGCCAGGGCCAGGCCGAAACCTGGGTTGATCAGCGCCTGCACCGAGCGCACTTCCGCAGTCTTTACCAATCGCATTCCGAGTGCAGTTCCAACCGCGACTCCAATGAGCAGCAACAATGAGCCGACTCGCCGCATTAATGACGGTGAAAACCACCACAACGCCAGCGTCTGCACAAGAATCAGCGTGCCGGCCAAATAGCCGGCAATCCGATGCGTATGCTCGACATAAAAGCCAAAGCTAGGCACCCGCTCAATTAAGAGCAAATGCCACGGGGCCGTCGGCCACAGAGGGTCGGCCATGCCCACGTGGAACGTTGTCACCAGCGTGCCGACTGCGATTAGCGCAAACGTCGCGATCACTGTCGCCACCGACCACACGCGCAGCCAGCGGGGGTATTCTTGAATGCGGAATGCGGAATGCGGAATGCGGAATGCTGTCGACTCCGATCGCGCCGACTCAAAACCTTTCTGATTTACCGATGACTCCTCCGTGAGCACAGTTGTGTCTTGATTCCGCATTCCGAATTCCACATTCCGAATTTCTAATGTCCCACCGGCACCGGCACGCCGGAGGGTTGCGGCAGACTTTGCGGCAAATGATCCTCTTCCATGCCCGGCACGCAGTATTCATACGGCCCGCGGAAGACGATCGGCGGGGCGTCATAGTTGCCGTGGGGCGGCGGCGACGGGGCTGTCCATTCCAGCGTGTTGCTCTTCCACGGGTTGCGATCAGCCTTCGGGCCCCAGAACAGGCTGTAGAAGAAGTTCGCCAGGAAAATCAATTGCGCCAGACCCATCACAAAGGCGCTGATGCTGATGAACGTGTTGATCGGCTGCATGTGGTGAATCCAGTCGAACGACGTCGGTTCGAAGTAGCGCCGTGGCGTGCCGCCCACGCCGAGTATGTGCATCGGGTAGAACGTGCAGTTGGCCGCAATGAACGTGATGGCAAAGTGGATCTTGCCCCAGCGTTCGTTCATCATTCGGCCAAACATCTTCGGGTACCAGAACGTAATGCCCGCGAAGATGCCGAACACCGAACTCATGAACAGCACATAGTGAATGTGGGCGACAATGAAGTAGGTGTCGTGAATGAAGATATCTACCGGTGTGGCGGCCATGAAGATGCCGCTGAGCCCGCCGATCACGAACATGGCCACGAAGGCCAGGGCGTTCAGCATCGGCGTGGTGAAGTGGATATTACTCTGGTATAGCGTGCCCAGCCAATTAAACGTCTTCACGGCACTCGGCAGTGCGATCATGATCGTGGCCACCATGAAGCCGGTGCCCAACCGCGGGTCCATGCCCGACTGAAACATGTGGTGGCCCCAGACGATGAAGCCCAAGCCGGCAATGCCCGCGATGGCCAGCACCATCGGCTTGTAGCCGAACAGCGGCTTCCGGGCGAACACGGTGATGATATCGGAAACCATGCCCATGGCCGGCAAAATCATGATGTACACGGCCGGATGCGAATAGAACCAGAACAGGTGCTGCCACAACAGTGGCTGCCCGCCGCCGGGCCCAGTCGTCCAGTTGCCGAAGGTAAGGCCCGTGGGCGGCAGGAAGAACGTGGTGCCGATGGTCTTATCGAGCAATTGCAGTGAGAGGGCGACCGTTAGCACCGGCAAGGCAAACGCCTGCAAAATCGCCGTGATAAACATGGCCCAAACCGTCAGCGGCATCCGGAACATCGTCATGCCGGCCGCCCGGAGATTGATGATCGTGGTGATGTAATTCACCGACCCGGCCATCGACGACACGCCCACGAACAACAGCGATACGAGCCACAGAATCTGCCCGATGCCGGAACCCGGCTGAGCCGGCGACCGATAGCCCATGCCCGAGGGCATGGTGGAACTCGCGATCGTGGGATACGCGGTCCAGCCGGATGCGCCGGCCCCTCCGTCAACCGTAAAGCTGATGAGGATCGTGATTAGCGCCGGCCACATAAACCAGTACGACAGCATGTTCAGCTTCGGGAACGCCATGTCCTTTGCGCCGATCATTAGCGGAATCAGGAAGTTGCCGAAGGCGCCGGTCAGCAGCGGAATGATCACGAAGAAGATCATTACCGAGGCGTGCATCGTGAAGAGCATGTTGTAAAAATCGGGCCCCATCTTGTGGCCCTGCGAGCCGGGGAAGAGCAGCTTGCCCAGGATCGGGATTTCCTGCCCCGGCCACCCCAGCTGGGTGCGCACGCCCAACGCCAGAATGCCGCCCACCAGGAACATAATGAGCCCGGTGAACAGGAACTGAATGCCGATGATCTTGTGGTCTTCCGAAAAGATGTACTTCTTGATGAAGCTCATCTCGTGATGATGTTCGTGACCAACGTCGTGGGTCGTGCTCTCGCTCATATCGAAATCCTAATGCAACGCCGCAAGCGGCGTGTTGAATGTTATTTCTTCTCAGTCTGCGGAATCGAGGTCAGTTGATTGTCGGCTTCCGCCTTCTTCAACCAGGCCAGGAAGTCTTCCTGCGTGTTGTGGACATACAGCTTGCCGCGCATCAGCGAATGGCGCGCGCCGCAGTATTCGGCACAGGCCAGCTCCCAAACGTTGCGTTCGTCTGGGACCCAGACTTCTTTGTCTTTGCCGTCGCTTCCGGGCATTGAGCGCTCCAGGCGTATACCGTCTTTCCATTCCTTGCCGTCGAAATAGCAATTCGCCTCGGTTGGCTCGAACCAAACGGGAATCGTCTTGCCGGGCAACGCATCTTGCTTCAAGCGCATCTGCGGCAGAAAAAAGCTGTGAATCACGTCCATCGTTTTGAGGTGAACTAGGCACTTCTGGCCCTTCACACAATGGATTTCGTTCACCGTGCGCACGTCGTCCGGCCGGGCCGGCATCTTGAGGCGCACGTCGTTTAGTACGGTTTTGCCGTCCTGATTCCATTGCTCGATGTGCTGCGGGCTCGGGTAGCGCATCCGCCATTCCCATTGGCGAGCGGTGATTTCCACCTGCAGGAAGCGGTTTTCGGGCTTCACTTCGCCGGCCTGAAGCGCGTCGCGCAGCCAGCCCATGTTCTTCACTTCGAGCCAGGCTGGAATCTGGGCAATGGCCAGCACGAACAGCAGCACGGCCGGCACGGCAGTCCACACCATCTCCAGCTTGTGGCTGCCGTGCGTGTACCACGACTTGCGATTCGGATCGGCCGGGTACTTAAAGAGCACGTAGGTGAAGATGATCCCGACGCCGACAAACGTGACCCCCGTGACGGCCAGGATAATGTTGAAGAGCAGATCGATGCCCCCGGAAAACGTGGACACGCTCTTCGGCAGCCACCACCCCATCATCGCCGCGAATGGAAACGCCAGCGCTTCGAGCAGCAGTACGATGCCAAAAAGATACGCCCAGCGCTTGCGGCCGCCTTCGGGCGACGGCTTCAGCGCGGCTGGGAACAGCGCGTACAGCCCGAACGCGGCGACCGCGATGGTCAGAATGCTGAAGATGGCGAATTTGATCATGGTATTCCTGCTAAGCCGCAAGCGGCTGTCTTACTTCACTTCGATGCCGTACTTATCCTTCAACTCCTGCCGCTTTTCCGGATACGGGAGAGTATTCAGGAAGCTGATCAAGTCCCAAATCTGCGCGTCTTCCTCGGGTGTAATCGCGGCGGGGTTCTTGGCGAATGGGGCCATGTCGGCGCCATTGATGCCGCCGGCGATGCGCCAGTAAACCTCGATGGGCCGCCGGCCGCCGCGATACATGTTCGAGAAGAAGTTCCGCGGCTTGACGATCGTGCCCCAGGCGTCGTAACGGAATGCAGCATCGCGGCCATAATTCAGGTGGCAGCCGGCACATGCGACATTCTTGTCGCTGTAAACTTTGTAGCCACGAGCAGCCGAGGCGAGCCGCTCGTCTTCGCTCTTGTATTCCGGCGGCTTAATGGGTTTGATCTCGGTCTTCTGCGCTTCCAGCCAGGAGCGGGCAATCTCATCGGCCTTGTTGCGGACGCGGAGAATTATGGGATCGCTGGGCGGTGGCGGGCTTTGCTGCGCGTCGGCGATCAATTCCTGCAAAACTGCGAACTCCGCTTCGCCACGAATGCTGAGGTGAATGATGTAGCTGACCAGTGCTTCCAGTTCCTCGTCTTTCAGCAAATGGAACGACGGCATCGTGGTGCCTTCAATGCCGTTGACCAGTACGCGCTTCAAGTCCTCGCGCCGCGGCTTGCGGTTCGCGACCTGGGCCGACGAGGCGAATTTGAAGATTCCCTGCCGGTAGTCGCGCGGGTGCGGGTTGATCCAGTGCCCGGTGGGTCCGCGACCATCACCGTCGAGACCATGGCAATGCAAGCAGTTGGAGCGATACAGCATACTGCCCTGTTCCAATGTCTTCGTGTCGAGCTTCAATTCTTTTTCGAGCAACGAATTGACCGAAACGCGGTTCCCCTTTTCCTCCACCATGAACTTATCGCCGCTAATGTCGATCTTTGGATGCGCAGGTCGGCCGGCGAGGTCACGCAAGGCCAACACCAGCTCGCCGCGCGTACCAAATGGGAGAAGGCGCGGGTCCAGCAGGGACGTTCCCTTCTTCGACAGCAGCAATTTTTGATCGGGGCCGAAGAGCGTGGAATCGGCGTGATCAAGTGTTTCCACCGGCAACATGCCTGGTGGGTCATAGCGGGTGGGAACCACGTCTTTGAGCGATTCGACGACAAGCCAGTCGGTGCGCGGCGTATACAGGATGCTGACGTCGTAACCGTCATCACAACCGGCCAACAGCAGGCAGGTAATCGCTGCGGGAAGGGTAACCAGAAGCATGCGAAGGAAATTTCGGCCCGAAGGGCGACGTGCAATCACGAGCATTGCCTCCAGTTGCTATCATGCACAACACGAGTCGTGAATTGTGTTTCTAGCTGCCCAACTTCGCTCGTCAAGGAATTCCATCTGCGGAGTTGTGCATGAGGGACTTTTTTTCCGGGTGCAAGTCTGATGCCGGTACACTGCTTGCGGCTTCGCGCTCGGGAAAATGAACCAGCCGCTGTAAACGAGCGGCTGGATCATGCCATTCCTGAGAACCGGCCCTCGACGTGCTTCTCGTTTTCAAGAAACGGTACTCTGAATGCGCTACAAGCTGGGCCGATTCCTGCAACTATTGGGGCTGTGCATTGTGCCTACCGGCATCGCGGGAAACGTGCTGTATCCGCAGCAGGTGAGTGAAGGGGTGATGCTTACGATCCTGGGCGTGGGCGGATTTGTGTTTTTGGTGGGATGGTATATTCAGGGGCAAAAATAGCCGCTTGCGGCTTCGCCGGAATGGTGATGGATAAACGCAGGAGGCGCATGAAATGCTGTTATTTGCGTCACCGATGGCTGGTCCGGAGATGCCTGCACAAGTCTTCCAATGCTGCTGTTTTATTCCAATGTTCGCGCTTCCTGCTGTGGTTGCTATCATCGGCCTGCGAATCTTGATAAAGTAACACCTGCGACTCAATCCCTGAGTACTGAAGTACTCAGTCCTGAGTACTTATTCATGCTTCGAAGTAGCCTAATTCTCGCGCTCGCACTTCTCGCCGCGCCTCTCGGCGCGCAACCGCCCGAGCTGCCCAAAAGCGTCGGCACCCTCCCCGGCGAGGAGCAGCGCACGCGCGACGATCTCAATAGCGCCGCCAAGCTTGCCGATTCGCAGCGCTACGATGAAGCGATTCGCCGCTATCAGCAAATCCTGGCCGAATCGGGCGACATGCTGGTCCCCGTGGACGCCAACCGCTCGTTGCCGGCCCGTTGGATCGTGCATCAGCGATTGGCGACTTTGCCGCCGGAGGCACTGAAGTTGTATCGAACGAAAGCGGACGACTCGGCCCGCAAATGGCTCGAACAAGGCATAGCGCAACGCGACGCCAGGCTATTGGAACAAGTCGTCGGCGAAGCGTTTTGCAGCGCCCCTGCGGAACAAGCCCTACAACTTCTGGGCGACATGGCTTTGGAGCGGGGCGAATTCGAAGCCGCCCAGCGCTGGTGGCGCATGCTTGCGCCGCCGGCATCGGCCGTCAAGAACCCGCCGAAACATGCGACCACGTTCCAGCTGCTTTACCCCGATTCGAATGACAAAGGAGCGCTGGCGCAGGCGAAGCAGATTCTCGCGTTGGCGCTGCAGGGCGCCAAGGAATCGGCGGTCGCGGAACTGAAAGCATTTCGCGAATTGCATCTTTCGGCCGAGGGCTATCTCGCCGGCCGCAAGGGAAAATATGCCGATATCCTTCAGACAATTCTCGATGCCAAAGATCGCTGGGACCCGGACAGAGGTTCCGGCGGTTCAGACTTGCTCACGTTTGCCGGCGATGCCAGCCGCAATTATCGCCTGGCCAGTGCCAACACACCGTACTGGCCCGACTCTCCGATGTGGCAGATTCTGCTGCCCGATGATCCGAATGCCAAGCCGCATCGCGAGGCTGATCCACCGCCTGGCACCGGCGCCTCGTCGCGTGCACTGGCGTTTCACCCGGTGATCATCCCGGGCTTCGTTCTGGTGGCCGACGCCTTGCGCGTGACTGCGTATCATTTGGCCACGGGGAAGCAAGCGGGCCAGTACGACCATCGCCGCGACGGCGATAATCGCAATGCCGTGCCGGAATCGATTGACCTGCGCGTGCCATCGCAAACCGATGCACGCTATACGCTGACCGTGGCCGGCAATCGCCTGTACGTGCGACTCGGCGCCACGCGCATGAAGGAGCCGGAAGACAATACGAAGTCGGGCGAGAGCGACAACTGGCTCGTCTGCCTGGGCTTGGAGCGCGACGGCGACAGCCTGAAACTGCAATACCGTTGGCAGATTCGCGCCCGCCTGCTCGACACCGACCCCGTGGCGCTGTTCGAAGGGACGCCGGTGGTGCAAGATGGCCGGCTGCTGGTGGCGCGCACGCGCTTCGATGGCCGGCAAGTAATCACTAGCATTGATTGCTACGATGCCGACGGGCCGGATGGCCGCAAGGAGCCGCCGCCGTTGCGCTGGACCCGCGACGTGTGGATCATGGAAGCGGGCAAAGCCGGTGAGGCGGTGCGGCATCGCGCTGATCTTCTCACCATGGCTGGGCCATTTGCGGTGTATTGCACGCATACCGGTTTGATCATTGCGCTCGACGCGGCGACCGGGAAGCGCATGTGGGCGTATCGTTATCCCACGGCAAGGACCAAGCCGTTCGACGGCATCTTGCCACGCGACCTGTGTCCTTGCATCTTCAACGGCGGGCGGATTTACGCTGCGCCCGCCGATGCCGACCGCATATTTTGCCTCGACGCCACCACCGGTGAAAACGTTTGGGAGAGCATGCCGGCCAATGTCGTGCATCTGCTCGGCATCTCGCGCGGCAAGCTCTTCGCCACGCTCGGCGGCTACCCCCAGGGCATTCGTGCCTACGATGCTTCCAGCGGCGATCCAATATGGACCAAACCCGATGATGGCGATCGCGCCCCGCATGGCCGTGGCTTCCTGAGCGACGATTTCGTCTTCTGGCCCACGCGGCGCGGCTTGAAGGTTCTGCGGCAAGACGACGGCGAACCGCAAGACGCCGGCTCGAGCAGCGAGCCGTTCGGCAACATCGCCTTCGGCGAAGGCTGCATGATCGTGGCCACAGCGAAGGAGCTGTGGGGCTTCATTCCGGAGCGCATGCGGCTGAATTTCCGACAGCGCGAAGTGCAAGAGCGGCCGGACGATGCGCTGGCGCATTACAAGCTGGGCCTGGCGCTGGCGGATG
>DATGHS010000490.1:0-28545 GCA_035307785.1 Gemmataceae bacterium | reverse complement strand
GCTGATGGCTCTGAGCGGAAAAACGGTCCATATCGGCCCGGCTTACCTCGCACTTGGTGGCTATGTGCTCCGCCGCTTCTCCCATATGCCAGTTCTCGAAAGCGCACCACAAGCCGTCGTGGATCAACGCATCGAGCAGCTTCTGATCGCCAAATTTGAAACCGGTGCGCGCATTGAGCAATAAATAGGGCGCCTGGCTCATGCTCTCGGCGCCGCCGGCCACAATGACTTCTGCATCGCCGGCGCGAATGGCCTGGGCGGCAAGCATTACCGCCTTTAATCCGGAACCGCAGACCTTGTTCACGGTGAATGCCGCAATCGTATCCGGAAAGCCGGCAAAAATGGCAGCCTGCCGGGCCGGATTCTGCCCCACGCCGGCCTGTACGACGTTGCCGAGGATGACCTCATCGACCTTGTTCGCGGCAATATCGGCGCGCTTGAGCGCTTCCTGAATAGCAACGGCACCGAGGCGAGGCGCCGGCAGCTCCGAAAGACCGCCGAGAAACCGGCCAATCGGCGTGCGGACGGCGGAGAGAATGACGGCAGACATGTCAAAACCCCCTGAATCTATTCCTCGTCTGCCTGATCGTTGATCGGATAGATGCTAAAGACGAGTACTTGCTTATCGACCAAAGCCTGCTCGTACAATTCCAATCCTTCCGGGTTGTCGTCGTACGAAGATCGATCGACCTTTGCTGTTTCCTCCAGCTTTTCAATTAACCAACCCTCTTTGGAAATCATGGCACGAGCCGCCTTTTCCGCTTCTGCTCGGGTGTTGCGGTCTATCCAACAGCACACGTACGCACCGCCGCGCTCATCCTTCTCCGGATTACCTTCGTCAGGCGCGGCATGGAATAGGAAATAGAACATTTGCGCGCTCCATATTGAATTGTAGCCGCATTTGCCAAGAGCTACCGGACCAGAGCCGCCAGAATCGTGTTGCTTAGCCGAGCGAGAAAGCGCCCTTCCGGCTCTTGCGGCTGCGTGGTGAGAATCACAGCGAAGGCTCGCGAGTCGGGATCACACCAGGCGAGCGTGCCGGTCGCGCCCCAGTGGCCGAACGAACGCGGCCCGAGCAATTCGCCGAAGTTGGCCGAGTGCGCCGGCCAATTCAGCCGCCAGCCGAGTCCCCACGGCCGGCAACGACGTTCTTCTTCCGGCACCAGCGGCATGGCTTCCAATTGATTACTGGTCATTGCCCGCACGGTGGACGGGCTAAGAATCTGCACATCACCCAACCGGCCGCCATTCAGGAACATCTGGCAGAATTTGCCGTATTCCGCCGGAGTGGTAATCAGCCCGCCCCACGGCGCCCCGAAGCCGAGCCAATAAGGGCTATTCCATTTCCAGTCTGGACCTAAATGCTCATCCACGACTCGCACGGTAGCAATTCGCTCCCTCTTGGCCGGGTTCCAACCCAGCGAAGTATCCACCATGCCGAGCGGCTCGAAGACTTCCTTCCGCAAAAACTCCGGCAACGACTTGCCCGACACCTGGTGGACGATTTCGCCCAGCATCGCCGTGCCCATGCTCTGGTAACTGACTTTCGTGCCCGGCTCGAACATCAACGGCAGGTTACAGATCGATTCCACAAAGGCGGAAAACGGCGCATGCGCTTGTCGCAATTTCTCGTTATCCGGCGGCATGTCGGGCAAGCCGGAAGTGTGCGTCATCAAGTGCCGAATGCGAACGCCTCCTTTTCCGTTGGCCGCGAACTTCGGCACAATAGAAGCCACCGAGTCGTCGAGTGAAAGCAAGCCGCGCTCGACCAGCATCATGGCCGCGGTGACTGTCACCGGCTTCGAAAGCGACGCCACCAGAAATAGCGCGTCGGGCTTGATGGCCGCCGAGTTCTTCTCCATGCGCTGCCGGCCGGAAAAGAACGGTTCGAGCATCTTGCCATTGCGGCCAAGGCACAGACCGATCGCGGGCACATGGTCGGTGTCGGTCCAGTGCTTCGCCAGACCGAATACGCGCTGTAATCGAACGGGGTCGAAGCCGAGCGATTCAGGTTTCGTTATGGGAAGGTCAGGCATGGCAGGAGTCAGGAGTCAGGAGTCAGTTGCCGCTTGCGTTTCGCGCGCAGGTGAATGCACCAGCGATTCACTAAAACAACCGAAGAGAAGTTTACCCACGATTGCCGCGATCGGCAGCATGTCGGGAAAGGAGTTGGATCATGTCGCAACTGGAACACTGGGATGAACGCTATCGACAGCCGGATCAGGCGCCGTGGGACACGGGCCGACCTTCGGCCGAGCTTGAACGGCAGCTTGCCAAGAGAAAGCTCGCGCCGTGCCGGGCAATTGAATTGGGCTGCGGCACCGGAACGAACGCCGTTTGGCTCGCGCAGCAAGGCTTCGACGTGACAGGCATTGACCTGAGCCCCACAGCCATCGAGCGCGCCAAAGCGAAGGCCACCGAGGCCGGCGTGCAGGTCCGTTTCTTGCAAGCCGATGTCTTCGCGCTGCTGGACCTTGGGCCGGCGTTTCCTTTTTTCTTCGATCGCGGTTGCTATCACGTCGTTCGGCGCGTGAACGCTGCCGGCTTTTTGCGCACCCTGCAAAGCATCACAGCGACCGGAGCGGAAGGGCTGGTGCTCACCGGAAACGCGAAGGAGCCTCACTCACCAGGGCCGCCGGTTGTCACCGAGGCAGAAATCCGCGCCGAACTCGGAGGCGCGTTCGAGATAGTGAGCCTTGAAGAGTTCCGCTTCGACCAGGATCCCATCACCAACACGCGCTTCCTGGGGTGGTCGTGCTGGCTGAAGAAAAAAAAGTGACACCAGATTGCCGCTTGCGGCTTCGCGCTCGTCGACTCCGAGCAGAGTCAACGAGATTATCATCCGAGCGCATAGCCGCAAGCGGCGCCGTCCTTACGGCTTTTTTGGCTTCTCTTTGGGTTTGGGCTCTTCCTTCGGCTTCTGCCATTTCGCCGCCCAATACACGAGCGCATCCGGTTCGAGGTTTATGCCCTTCAGCGCTGTCTCGACCGACACGCCATTTGTGCTTTCATCGGGCCGGAGACCTAGCACGAATTGCGGAAACTGCTCGGAAAGCGGGCCATAGGCGAGGTAATCGACGATGTAGGCCCCATAGCTGTAGCGCGCTTTCGGCGGTAGCGTTTCACCCCAGATTTCTTTCAGTTCGGCATTGGCCGGCCCATAGCCGCTGGGCTTCCCTCGGGAGCCGGGGTTCGAGACGCGGTAGGCGGTGGCGCGGGCAAAGCCGATCGCAATCCAGGTCGGCGGATCACCCGCGCCCATTTTCTTCCGCAGCAAGCAAGTGAGCATTTCGTTGACTGCTTCTTGCGGGTCTGGCAATCCCTTGGTTCCCGCCGGCGAGCCGACTCCCAACGTCGGTTCATCGCCGGTGAAGGAACTAAACGAGGTCTCGTCGGCTGCGGGCGTCTTCTTTTCCACTTTGCGCATCAGGTTCTTGTATTCTTGCCATTCGAGCAAGAAGACCGCCATTTGCCCGTTCCAAGGTCGTTCTTTGTCGTCAAATTTCAACGCGCGTGTCGCTACCTTGTAGTAGCGCTCCAACATGTCCGCCAGCGCTTTCGTTTTTGCTTCCGATTGCGGTGCGAAGACCATGAAATTAGCCGTGACCACCGGCGGGGGCGTTTTCTCCAGTTCTAATTTCTTCCAGACCGCGTCAGCGGCAGCTTTTTGCTTGGCGGCCAAGTCTTCTTTCTCGTCGGCAAAGGTCGTGGAGGCGGGAACCGATGTCACGAGTATGGCCGCGAGAAGACTGCTTCGGAGGGTCACGGAAATCTCCTTGGAGGTGAGTATCTGGCGGTGGGCTCATTGTATGAAATCGCTTCGCGTATTGGGAAGGCGGTCATATAGTGTAGCATAGGTCGAAAACGGTCCATGGGTTCTACAGGTGAAGAACATGCGCTCAGTCGCCGTTGCCCTGCTGCTCTGCTTTGCGGGCCTATTGGCTGCCGCCGACAAGCCTGGCCCTACTAATCGTCTGGCCAAGGAAAATAGCCCCTACTTGCAGCAGCACGCCCACAACCCCGTGGACTGGTACCCCTGGGGCGACGAGGCGTTCGCCAAGGCCAAGAAAGAGAACAAGCTGATCTTCCTTTCCATTGGCTACAGTTCCTGCCACTGGTGCCACGTGATGGAGCGCGAGTCGTTCAATAACCTGGAAGTCGCCAAGCTACTGAACGATTCGTTCGTCTGCATCAAGGTCGATCGCGAAGAGCGGCCCGACATCGATCAAATTTACATGACGGCCCTGCATGCTCTGGGCAATAACGGCGGCTGGCCGTTGTCGATGTTCCTGATGCCGGACGGACGGCCGATTGTCGGCGGCACCTACTGGCCGCCCGAAGACCGCGAAATCGAGGGAAAAAAAGTCCTGGGCTTCAAAAGCCTGCTGGGCGTGATGACAAAATTCCAGAAAGAGAAGCCGCAGGACCTGGAAGAGCAGGCGAAGAACCTGGCCGACGCCACGCGGCAGGCACTGGACCGAACAGCCCCTGGAAAGGCATTGGTTGACCTTGATCGAAAGCTCGTCTTCAATGCTGTGACCGATGTCTTGGAAGAATTCGACGAAGTGCACGGCGGCTTCGGCAGTCCGTCCCGGGGTTTCCGCGGCACCAAGTTTCCAATGCCCTCGTACCTGGAGCTTTTGCTGATCGAAGGCAAGCGCGAAAACAACCACGACATTCTGGCCAAGGTCGATCTGACACTCGAAAAAATGGCCCGCGGCGGCATTTACGATCAAATTGGCGGGGGCTTCCATCGCTACAGCACCGAACGCACCTGGACCGTGCCGCATTTCGAAAAGATGCTCTACGACAATGCGCAACTGGTGGAAGTGTATTCCCGCGCCTTTGCGATTGATCCCAAGCCAATGTACCGGCGGATTGTGGAGGAAACACTCGATTTCGTCATGCGCAATCTGACCTCGCCGGAAGGCGCTTTCTATTCGTCGCTCGATGCCGACAGCGAAGGCGAGGAGGGCCGTTATTATGTGTGGACTGCCAAGGATATTGAGTCGGCCGGCCTGGCGAAGGACGAACTCGAACTGGCGCGAGCCGCTTACGGCATCGACCAGGGCCCGAACTTTGAGGATAAATATTCCATTCTGGTTCTCAAGAAGCCGCCGGAAGATGCCGCCGCTCGCGCCAAGCTCGAGGCCATTCGGCAAAAGCTCCTGGCCGTTCGAGCCAAGCGCGCCCAGCCGTTTCTCGACACCAAAGTATTGACGGCGTGGAATGGCCAGATGATCGCGGGCTTTGCCGTGGCCGGGCAAGTCTTCCAAGAGCCAAAGTACACGGCTGCCGCGGCAAAAGCTGCCGACTTCATTCTGAAAACCATGAAAACCAAGGATGGCCGGCTCTTGCGCTCGTACATGCCGAAAAAGGAAGACAGGGGCGGGGCCCGGCTTAACGGCTACCTGGACGACTACGCGTTCGTGGTTCATGGCTTGCTGGCACTCTATGACGCAACCAACGACAAGCGCTGGCTGGACGAAACGCTCGAATTGACCGACAAGATGTTGAAGCAATTTGCCGACGAAAAGAACGGCGGCTTCTTCTACACGGCCCACGATCATGAAAAGCTGTTCGCCCGCTCCAAGGATCAGTTTGACGGCGCGCAGCCCAGTGGCAACAGCATGGCGGCCCGGAATCTCGTTGAACTTGCGAAGCGAACCGGCGAAAAGAAATATCGCGAGCAAGCCGAGAAGACGCTCCAGGCATTTGCCGCCAATCTGAAGTCCAGCCCGACGAGCCTCACCGAAATGGCGATCGCGCTTTCCGAGTTCATCGGCTTGCCGAAAGAGAAGCAGCCGGCGGAGACCAAAAAGCCGGCACCGGCTGATGATAAAGCCACCAAATCGGAATCCGTGGTCAAAGTAACGGCGGCGGCCGACAAGCCCGATGCCTCGGGCAAGCAAGTCGTCACCATTACGCTGGACATTGACAAGGATTGGCACGCTTACGCCCACCCGGTTGAAAACGACATGCTCGACTCGGTCCAAACCGAAGTCAAAATCTCCGGTAAAGGCAATCCGAAGACCATTGAGGTCCAATATCCGAAGGGGCAAAAGGTGATCGACAAAGTGGCCGGCGATTATTGCTCATACGAAGGCAAGATCCAGATCAAGGCCACCATCGAGCGCGCAAAAAACGACAAGGAGCCTTTGGAGATCTCCGTCAAATTCATCGCGTGCAGCGAAAAGCTCAAGCAATGCCTGCTGCCGGCAAACGTGAAATTGACGGTTCCTTGATATGGGAAGCAGTCGAGCGTAGGATGCCTGTAGCGCCGCTTGCGGTTTCGCGTTCGCTGACGAGAATCGGAATTTACAGACTAGGAGCGTCGAGTGCGAAGCCGCAAGCGGCTCTTACGAAACCCACGGAGATTCCTTTCATGCATGTGCAACTTGAATACTGTGCGATGTGAAATTACGAACCCCAGGCCGTCAGTCTGACGACCAAGATTTTGAACGAGTTCAAACAGAAAGTGAAAGACCTGAAGTTGATCCCGAGCAAGGGTGGCTGCTTCGAGTTGACTGTTGACGGAAACCTCGTCTACTCGAAACTGAAGACCGGTTCGTTCCCGGATGAGAAGACGATTCTCAAGCAGCTTCAGGAAAAGGCCAAGTAAGAATAACCACCGATTACACGGATGACACGGATAAGGCATCAATTAAAATTTGATATTTATCCGTGTCATCCGTGTAATCAGTGGTTCTCTAGTTTGGAATCCAAATGACCGAGAATCGCCGACTGACTGATTTCGCCAGTTGCGCGGGTTGAGCGGGCAAGCTCTCCGCGGGAGAGCTGACACAGGTCCTGTGTCATTTGCAATTGCCGAGCGACCCCAACTTGTTGGTGGGCACGAATACGCACGACGATGCCGGCGTGTATCGTCTGACCGACGAGATTGCGCTCGTGCAGACCATCGACTTCTTCCCGCCGCTCGTCGATGACCCTTACGTTTATGGCCAGATTGCTGCCGCCAATGCCCTCAGCGATGTGTATGCCATGGGCGGCACGCCGAAGACCGCGCTGAACCTCCTTGGCTACCCCGACAACAAGTTGGACAAAGACTGGCTAATCAAAATCTTGCAAGGCGGCGCGGAGCGGTGTGTGGCTTCGGGCACCGTGATTGTGGGCGGCCACACCGTGCGCGATGCCGAGATCAAGTTCGGCCTCGCGGTCACCGGCATCATCCATCCAAAGAAAATCATCGCCAACTCCAATGCGAAACCGGGCGACAAGCTTGTACTTACCAAGCCGCTGGGCACGGGCTTCATTACCACCGCCCACAAGAACAACGCTTGCCCGCCGCAGGTAATGGCCGAGGCAATGAAGAGCATGGTGGAACTAAATGCCGGCGCCCGCGACGCCATGCTGGAAGTCGGCGTGAACGCCGCTACCGACATCACGGGCTTCGGCCTGGCCGGCCACTCGTTCGAGATGGCCGAAGGCAGCAGCGTGACCTTAGTCTTCCATCTCGACAAGCTGCCGCTATTCAAAGGCGTCGAGGAACTGGTCGCGAAGAAGTTCATGACGCGCGCCAGCAAATCCAATCGTGCGTATGTGGCCGATCAATTGCAAATCGAAGGCACCCCTGATGTCACGCCGCTGGAATGCTTCTTCGACGCCCAAACGTCGGGCGGCATGCTCATCAGCGTGCCGGCCGCACGTTGCGACGCGCTAGTGGCAAAGCTGAAGGAGAAGAAAACGGTAGTGGCCGCGGTCATCGGCGAAGTGCTGCCGCGCGGCGAGAAAGGGCTGGTGTTGAAGGCTTGATATCCACGCCGCGTGGCGAGTCTTCGAGCCTCGCGGGTCAGATTTCGATACCTCAGCTTCCCAGAATCTCCGCCAGCGCGCCATCCAATTCCGGAAACCGAAAGCTATAACCGCACTCTTGCGCTCGCTTCGGCAGCACCCGTTGGCCGGTCAGCACAATCTCTGCGCCGTCGCCCATGACGAGCTTCAGCATGAATCCCGGCGTGGGCATGAAGGCGGGCCGGCCGAGCGCACGTCCCAGAGTTTTGGCGAAGTCTTTGTTCGTTACCGGATTCGGCGCGGTGACGTTCACCGGGCCGCTGACGACAGGATTGTCTAATGCAAGTGCGATCAAGCCGACCACGTCGTCGCGGTGAACCCAGCTGAACCATTGCTTGCCGGAACCCTGCCGCCCGCCGAGACCCAGTTTGAATGGCAGCAGCATCTTGGCGAGTGGCCCGCCGTCGTTGGCCAACACCACGCCGATGCGGGCCAACACCACGCGCACGCCGGCATCTTTTGCCGGAACCGTTGCTCTTTCCCAATCCATGCAAATGCCGGCCAGAAAATCGTTCCCCGGCGGCGAATTCTCGTCGAGTTCTTCGTCGCCGTGCGGGCCGTAGTAACCGATGGCCGAAGCATTCACCAGCACTTTCGGCGAGCCATCACTGCGGCGCGGCTGGCGGCTCAGCGCTTGCACGCAATTCTCGGTTGCCTTCACGCGGCTTTCGCGCAACGTGCGCCGCACCTCGTCGTTCCAGCGCTTGCCGACGATGTTCTCACCGGCCAGATTGACAATGGCATCGCATTCGGCCGCGCGATTCTGCCAATCGCCAGACTGGGTTGGATCGCCCTGAATCATCTCGCAATCCATTCCTGCCACAACATTCGCACGGCGGGACAAAACGAGCACCATGTCGCCACGCTGTTTGAAATGCGGAACCAGGCGCGAGCCAACCAATCCTGTGCCGCCGGTGATGAAGATTTGCATGGTCAATAGTGAGTGGTGAATGGTGATTGATTCCAAGCCGCGGGCCGAGTCTTCGAGCCCCGCGAGTCATGACTCACGACTCACTCCTACTTCTGCCGGGGAAATCGATCTTGCAAAGCCGTGACCGTGAGTTCGCGTTGCCGTAGAGCGCGGCAAGCTTCAAGTGCGGCCTGGGCGCCGGCCAACGTGGTAATCGACGTGACGCGGTGAGCCACTGCCGCGATCCGAATGCGAACTTCGTCGGGCCGGCTACCCCGGCCACTGGGCGTATTCACAATCAACGACACCAGGCCGTTTTTCATGTGGTCGATCAAGTTCGGCCTGCCTTCTTGGAGTTTCATCACTTCTTCGGTTTCGATGCCGTTGGCCCGCAGCACCGCGGCGGTGCCGCGCGTGCACATCAGCTTGTAGCCCAACAGCGCAAAGCCGCGGGCAATGGCCACCGCCTCCGGTTTGTCGCGGTCGGATACAGAAATGTAAATTGTGCCTTCTTTCGGCAGCACTGATGAAGCCGCGATCTGGCTCTTGGCAAACGCTACAGGGAAGCAATCGTCGATGCCCATAACCTCGCCCGTGGAGCGCATCTCCGGCCCCAGGATGATATCAACGCCCGGAAACTTGTTGAAGGGGAAGACACTCTCCTTCACCGAAAAATGCACCGGCGTGATTTCTTCAATGAACCCCAGCTCGTCCAATGTCTTGCCCACCATCACCAGCGACGCCAACCGGGCCAGCGGCACGCCGATGGACTTGGAGACGAACGGAATGGTCCGGCTGGCACGCGGATTGGCTTCAAGAATGTAAACGGTGGGCAACGGGTGAGTGGTTCCGTTGTGCGATTCACTACACCCCACTCTCCCACTCACCAGGCCTGAAACGGCAAATTGCACATTCATGAGTCCTTTCACTTCGAGCTTCAGGGCCAGTTGTCGGGCTTGGCGCTTGATCTCCTCAACAATGGCAGCCGGTAAACTGTGGGGTGGAATCACGCAGGCCGAGTCGCCGGAATGAATGCCGGCCTCTTCGATGTGCTGCATGACGCCGCCGATCACGACGCGATTTCCGTCGCTGATGCAATCGACATCCACTTCCAAAGCGGATTCCAGGAAGCGGTCGATGAGAACCGGCGTTTCGCGCGAAACATTTGGCGCGCGTTTCTCCATGTAGGTGACGAGCGAATCTTCGTCGTACACCACCTCCATGGCTCGACCGCCCAGCACATAGCTGGGCCGGACTAACACTGGAAAGCCGATCGTGCGTGCGACGTTGAGTGCCTGGTGCACGTTGACGGCCGTGCCGCTTTCCGGCTGCTTCAGGCCTAATTCGTCGATTACCTTCTTGAACAGTTCGCGATTCTCGGCCTTGTCGATGCTCTCCACGCTGGTGCCGATGATCGGCACGTCGGCCGCCGCCAAGGCCTTGGCCAGATTTAGTGGCGTCTGCCCGCCGAATTGCACGATCACGCCGGCCGGCTGCATCCGGTCACAGATGTTCAGCACGTCTTCGGTCGTGAGCGGTTCGAAGAAGAGGTGGTCGGACGTGTCGTAATCGGTGCTGACCGTCTCCGGGTTCGAGTTAACCATTATCGTTTCGAACCCGGCATCGTGCAACGCAAACGCCGCCTGCACGCAGCAATAGTCGAATTCAATCCCCTGGCCGATGCGGTTGGGCCCGCCGCCCAGAATCATGATGCGGTCTTTGCCGGTGGAAGGCTTCGTCTCGTCTTCTGTGAGTGGTGAGTGGTGAGTGGTGAGTGGTACGTGGTGGCCCGAATTGGCGGACCACTCGCCACTCACTACTCCACCGCTCACTGTCTTAACGGGTGTCTCATACGTCGAGTAATAGTATGGCGTAAATGCCTCGAACTCGGCGGCGCAGGTATCGACCAGTTTGAAGACGGCTTCGATGCCGTTGGCTTGGCGGTAGCGGCGGACTTCAGTGTCGTGAGTGTTCCAGATGAAGGCCAGCTGCGGGTCCGAGAAGCCTTGCTTTTTGGCGCGCAACACCAATTGCGGGCCGGCTTCCTCAATCGAGTGAAAGGCCCGCAACTGATCCTCCGTTTCCACGAGTTCGCGAATGTGGTGGAGGAACCACGGATCGATGTGCGAGAGCTTGTGAATCTCCTCCACCGTCATTCCATTCTTGAGGGCGTAGCGAATGAACCAGACACGCTCGGAGTTCGGCGTTGCCAGCCTGGCTACGATCTCGGCATGTTTGGGTTGATTCGCCTTGCCCCAGCGGTCGGCCCGGTCGCAGCCGAGGCCGAAGCGGCCGATCTCCAGGCCGCGCAGCGCCTTCTGCAGCGATTCCTTGAAGGTGCGGCCAATGGCCATGGTTTCGCCGACCGATTTCATCTGCGTGGTGAGCGTTGGGTCGGCTTCGGGGAATTTTTCGAAGTTCCAGCGCGGCACCTTGGTGACCACGTAGTCGATCGTCGGCTCAAAGCAAGCAGGTGTTTCGCGGGTGATGTCGTTGCGCAGTTCGTCGAGCGTGTAGCCGATGGCCAACTTGGCGGCGATCTTCGCGATGGGGAAGCCGGTCGCTTTCGACGCGAGAGCCGAGGAGCGCGAGACGCGCGGGTTCATCTCGATGGCGATCATTCGGCCGTTTTGCGGATGCACAGCGAACTGAATATTCGAGCCACCGGTTTCGACGCCGATTTCGCGGATGACATCCTTGGCCGCATCGCGCATCCGCTGGTATTCTTTGTCGGAAAGCGTCTGGATCGGGGCGACGGTGATACTGTCGCCGGTGTGCACGCCCATCGGGTCGAAGTTTTCAATGGAGCAGACAATGACCACATTGTCGGCCTTGTCGCGCATCACCTCGAGTTCATATTCCTTCCAGCCGATCACAGACTCTTCGATGAGCACCTGGTGCACGGGACTGAGGTCGAGGCCGATCTCGATGAGGTTGTTGAACTCCTCGCGGTTATAGGCGATGCCGCCGCCGGTACCGCCGAGCGTAAAGCTGGGTCGGATCACACACGGCAGTCCCACCTCTTTGAGGGTTTCATGGGCGGCAGCGAGGGTGGTCGCGACGCCGCTCTTCGGCACATCGATGCCGATCTTCTGCATCGCTTGCTTGAAGAGCAGACGGTCCTCGGCTTTGTCAATCACGTCGGCCCGGGCCCCGATCATTTCCACGCCGAACTTCGCTAATACACCGTGGCGATGCAGGTCCATGGCGGTATTAAGCCCGGTTTGGCCGCCCAGCGTGGGCAACAAGGCGTGCGGCCGTTCCTTTTCAATGATCTTGGCGACGATTTCCCAGCTGATGGGTTCGATGTAGGTGCGGTCGGCCGTCTCGGGGTCGGTCATGATCGTGGCCGGGTTGGAATTGACCAACACAACCTCGTAGCCTTCTTCGCGCAGCGCCTTGCATGCCTGGGTGCCGGAATAATCAAATTCACATGCTTGACCAATAATGATGGGGCCGGAACCGATGAGGAGAATCTTGCGAATGTCGGTGCGCTTCGGCATGGCCAGCTCAGCATGGAAGTCGGAAACGCGGGCGCTACGAAGAATAGTATTGGCGGCCAGCCCAGTTCCAAGAGGGGGAAGCGGCACGAATGGCTTGCGCGAACGAATGCTCGTCAAAGCAAAAAGAAAAAGCCCACGGCAATGCGCCGTGAGCTCGTGCAGTAATGGGAGCCACGCCGAGACTTACTCGGGCTTGGCCGAAGGAATACCGCCCCTGCTTGTCGGGCTACTTGCCGGCGTTTGCTCCCCATCGCTATTGGTTTTCGACGAAGTCCTACCGGAATTGCAGCCGGTTGAACACAAACAGATGAAGGAAACAGCCAGCAGGGCAAATGCGAGTTTTCGAAACATGAGATACGACTCCTCATCGGCAGGCAGCAATACTTATGGCAAGCAAGTGCCTTGAATTAGCCATTCCCTTTGACAAGACTTCATTTCTTTCTAAAGATTCGGCGCGAAATGTACAGCAGAATTGAAATTTGTTTCCATGCAACGGGCACGAGGAAGCGGCGAAAGCTGAATTACACCGAATGAGCCTTCTGCCGAGAGGTTGCGATAATCCAAGCCTTTAGTATGCGCAGTAACTCTGGCTGCGGCACTACGAGCGCCGCCGCGTATTTCAACCTTGGCCGTGAAAGCTGGCAATTACGGCGGTGACTTGCTCGGCTGAGGCCTCGACCAGCTCAAACTGCCCCAGTTGGCGCGCGATCACAAAGCGCAGCAGCCCGGCATGGGCCTTTTTGTCGCGGCGCATAATGGCAATGAGTTCCTCGGCCGGCCACGGCTCCGGGCCGACTGGAAGTTGGAACTTCTGCAACAATTCAATCAGTCGCTGGGTAATCTCTGCTGAAATCAAGCCGAGCCGCTCGGTCAGACGGCTGGCGCAGACCATGCCGGCCGCCACGGCCTCGCCGTGCAGCCAGTGGCCATACCCGCCCGCGGTTTCAAAGGTATGAGCGAAAGTGTGGCCGTAATTCAGCACGGCCCGCAGGCCGGTCTCTTCGCGTTCATCCTTCTCAACGACATCGGCCTTGAGGCGGCAACAGCGCGAAATGACATGCCGGATTGCTTCCGGCTCGCGCTTGAGAATGGCATCAGCGTTTCTTTCCACGAACGCGAAAAACTCGGCATCGAGCACCACGCCGTATTTCACGACCTCGGCCAGGCCGCTGCGATATTCCCGTTCCGGCAAGGTATTGAACGTGCCGATATCGATCCACACCCCGGCCGGCTGATGGAACGCGCCGATTAGGTTCTTTCCTTTCGGGTGATTGATGCCGACCTTGCCGCCGACCGAACTATCGACCATCGCCAGCAGTGTGGTAGGAATCATCACCAGCGGCAAGCCGCGGTTGTAAGTCGCCGCTACGAACCCGGCCAGGTCGCCAATCACGCCGCCGCCCACGGCCACGATGAGCGTTTGCCGATCGGCCGGCATTTCGGCCAGGCGATCGTACAGATGGCTCGCTTGGGCCAGGCACTTGGTCGCCTCACCAGCCGGCAGAACGGCTTGCTCGACACGCAGCCCGGCATCGGCCAACGCCGCCGCGAAATGCAACATGTACTGATGAACGTGCTCGTCGCTGATTATGAGGGCCGAGCGGCTTCGCGGGCAGCGCTCTTCGACAAACGAAGTGAGCCCCGTTGGATCATTGCTGACAATGGCAATGTCGTAGCTGCGCGGGCCCAAGTTGATGCGAATGTTTGACATGAAAACTCATCTTGAGCCCGCAGCGCAAGCAAGGGAGTCCCTTGCTTGCGCTGCGGGCTCCAACATCCTTTATCCCAAATCCAGCAAATCCGCCTCGCGGTAGCGCCGGTCGGCATTGAACACTGGCGGCGGTAATTGTTCTGCCAGCTCGAGCGCTTCGATCGCGCTCAAACCCGGCTTCGCCTTCGCGATGCCACGGAAGACCGGCAGCCCTTTGCGCATGGCAATGATTTCCCGCCTGGTCCTACCCTTCGGTGCATCAGGCCAGGGGCCCTGGTGTTCCTCAAGATCGAAAAACACCGGCACCACGCGCTTCATGTAGTCCCAGTAGCCGGGGTTATCCGTCTGTAACACAAATAAACCGCCGGGAATCAGCGTGCGATGCACCAGCGCCAGGAACGCCGGCGTAATGAGCCGGCGATGCACTTTCGCCAGATCATAATACGGTTGCGGATGATAGCAGTGAATCTCGGCCACGCTGCCGGGCTCGACATAGCGATCCAGCAATTCCCGCGACTCGCCGACCGCGAATTTGAGATTCTTCAAGCCGCGCTGGTTACCGCGCCGCCGAGCATAGCGAATTACGACCGGCAGCAGGTCGATGCCTAAATGATTGAGGTCCGGCCGGGTCAAGGCCGAGCCGAGCAAGTAGCGGCCGTTGCCGCAGCCCAGGTCGATCACCACGGGCGCCGAGCGGCCAAACAACGTCTCCCAATTCAGGCGGCCCTCCGCGGGCATCGACTTCAGGGCAGTTTTCGTCCACTGGGAAGGCTCGACAATCTCGCCGGGTATGGGTACGCCGAATTCGCGCTCGATGGTGTGAGGCTTCATCCGTGATGTTTATAGGAAGGGGAGTAGTGAGTGGTGAGTGGTGAGTGGTTGACCCGCGGGGCTCGAAGACTCGCCCCGCGGCTTGGAATCCAAATACCACACACCACTCTTTGCATCCTCTCCTTGCCGTTTTTGCCGTGATCCGCCAAGATGATAGCTAAGTCTTTCCCCGCCTTACAAGCACCTTGGACATTGCGATTTGCATTCGGGAGATTTTCATGCGGAAGTTCTTGTTGTTGGCCGGCGCTTTGGTGATCGGTTCCTTACCGGTGCGCGCGGCTGATGTAGATTTTGAAAAAGAGATCAAGCCGATCTTCGAGCAAACCTGCATTAAGTGCCACGGCCCGGAGACGGCAAAGAACGGGCTCCGGCTCGATAGCCGGGCCGCCATGCTCAAGGGCAGCAAAGACGAAAAGGTTGTCATTCCGGGGAAATCGGCCGAAAGCTCGGTTTACAAGCTCGTGGCGCTGCCCGATGCCGATGGCCGCATGCCCAAGGATCAGCCGCCGCTAAGCAAAGGCCAAATTGAGAAGATCAAGCTTTGGATCGACCAGGGCGCCAAGTGGCCCGAAGGGCTGGTGCTCAAGGCGACCGGCGCGTCGACAGAGCCGAAGGTCGATGCGGGCGTGGCCATCACCGATGCCGAGAAGGCCGGCGTCGACAAGCTGCAAAAAGCCGGCGTGCTGGCCATTCGCCTGGCGCAAAATACAAACCTCCTTCGCGTCGATTTCAGCCTGCGCGGCAAGGAAGTGAAGGACGATGAACTCGCTCTGCTGAAGGATCTGCCGAACCTCGTGGAACTGAACCTCGGCGGCACGAACATCACCGACGCGAGCCTCGTTTACGTGAAGCCGCTGGTGAATCTGACGCGGCTGCAGTTGCACAACACGAAAATCAGCGACGCCGGTCTCACCAACCTGACGGGGCTGACGAAGCTCACCTCGCTGAACTTGTACGGGACAGGCGTGACCGATCAGGGCGTGCAGCAGCTGGCCGGACTGAAGAAACTCAAGAACCTGTATTTGTACCTCACGAAGGTAACGCCGCCGGCCGCCAAGAATCTCGCCGCTTCGGTGCCGGGCCTCGACGTGAATATCGGCGCCGATTTGGAACCGCCGCCGCCACCCAAGACCGATCCGCCGAAGAAAGACGAGAAGCCGAAGACCGAACCGAAGAAGGATGACAAGCCGAAGACGGATGCCCCGAAGGAAGACGATAAGCCAAAGACGGATGCCCCGAAGAAAGACGAAAAGCCAAAGACGGAACCGAAGAAAGACGAAAAGCCAAAGGATGATCCGGCCAAGAAGGACACGCCTAAGAAGGATGAGAAGTCGAAGGAAAAGAATTAGCTATTTAGTAGACGGTCGACTCAAAATTCCCCCGGCACACTGCCACATCCTAAAACGCAATCGGCTGGCGGGCTTCGTTCTACCAACAAATACGTATTCCGATTAGGGCCTTGCCAAATCAGTCAAATGAAGGTAATATAGTTTTGTTCTTGGGCCTGGCAGAAACATTCATGGCCGTGATAACCTCGAAGTTGTCTCATCCGATGCATTTCTCTCAACCCGCAAAAGAACTAGCTTTTCTCATGTAACGGCGTCAGCCCACTGTGGGCTTGGTGCGCCGGGCATGGATTTCTCTGAAGGAGGCCCTTTGTGGGTCAGAAATTGTACGTCGGTAACTTGTCCTATGGCATGACCGACAATGATTTGAGCAATCTTTTTGCAGCGCACGGCGCTGTCCAATCCGCCCAGGTCATCATGGATCGAGACACGGGTCGCTCGAAAGGATTCGGCTTTGTCGAGATGGAGAGTGCCGAGCAAGCGCAGGCGGCGATCAACGCCTTGAATGGTCAAGAAGTCAACGGCCGGGCGCTGACGGTCAACGTGGCGCGGCCACGCGAAGAGCGTGGCAGCGGCAATCGCGGCTTTGGTGGGGGCGGCGGCCGCCGCGAATTTGGCGGCAGCAGACGCTACTAAGCTACTCTGAAAAAGCGAACACCCTTCGCAACCGCATGGTTGCGAAGGGTGTTTGTGTTTTTTGGCAGCAATTTGTTCCGTTTGGCAACAATTAATAGTGCGTTCGAGCGTGGCTTATGTTAACATGAACTCGGATCGGTGCCCCTCAAATTGCCCTGGACGGGCTTTACGTCAGGAGAAACATGTCAACAATTGTGGTGGAGCATGATCGGCAGAGATTCGTGTGGAATGGACGGGGCTGGTACAACGAAAGTGATTACCGAGTTCCACGGCCTGGAGTAATTCGCATCTTGGAAAGCCTCATCTCCGTGAAAGACCATCGGGACATGACCATTGAGGCTCATAAGGATTACCTGGCCGCGCGCGGCCTGACGCAAGGCGCGACGGGTAAACCCAAAAAATCGAGCCACCGAGAAACCTGCCCAGTGTGCAAGCGCAAGTCGAAGAAGCCTGCGGAGGTTGAAGTGGAGTGTGGCGTGTGCCACTGGATTGTCTGCGTGTGCGGCGCCTGCGGATGTGCGGCAGCGGCCAAGCCCAGCACGTGAAATCGCCGGCGTAGATGCTCGCGCTCAGCAAATCCCCATGGTAGCCCGCGCGGTCCTCTGCTTCGGTGAGCCGTATCGCGAGGCGAAGCCTCGCGGCAGCGCGATCCCGGGCAGACAATAACTCTCAAAGTTGGCACAAGTCGTTGTTCGACAAGAGAATTGGTAAGTAGCAAGGCGAGCGGGGCCAATAATGGCACCGGTTATGCAATTACCGGGGCCATTACTGGCCCCGCTCGCCTCATTACGCCATCCTTGAAAGACGTTGAGAGTCTAAGGCCGAGGATTAGTATTTGCCTTTATTCGAGGCCTTCATCCCCTTATACCCGCGGCACACCGTCACATCCCAGAACGCAATCGGCTGGCCGTTTTCCTCGTACCAAATTCGCCGGGATGGTTCCACGCGCTCGAACGCTTTCTCAATGTCCGGCGGCCGGCCGCCTACGTCCAGGTAAATGAAGGTCCGGCCACGGAACTGCTCCGCATCGGCAATTGGATTGGGCCGCCAGATGTCGAACTGGCTATGGCGGTCCCACAGGGCGCTGCCGAGCGAGTAGACCGGTGGATGGCCATTGCAGTAGAAGGCCAATTCGCTGGTATAGTTCCAACGCGACGCCGCGATCACTGGCTCGATGCCTTCCAGCCGCAAGTTCGCGCGAATGGCATCGACTTGCCGGCCCAGTTCGTGCCAGCCGCGCATGCGGCAAGTCGGGTCGATTTGCCGCAGCGGCGTCGGATTGTCTGCCGCTGGCTTGCCGGCCAGGTGAGCTAGCATCGGACGGACCAAGCTGGAATCACGCATGAGGACCGACATGGCGAGGCCCAAGATGCCAAAGCAAACGGCGCTGCCAACTAGCAGCCGCCGCTTGAAGCGCGAGCCTTCGGAGCAATGCCGGTAAAGCCACGCGCCGGCCAAGACCATGCCGGAGAGATACGCGGTTACCGGCCAGTTCAGTTGCACGTCGGTGATGAGGCTGAACGCGGCGAACCAGAGGAAGACAGGGGCGGACAGGAACCACAGGTAGGGCCCTGCCCCCCTCTCTCCCGCTTCGGGGGAGAGGGAATGGGGGTGAGGGGATGAGAGACTGGCTATTGGCGGCCGCTCACCCCCCTCGCCCCAACCCTCTCCCCCCGAAGCGGGGGGAGAGGGGGTAAAGATCGCTGGTCGCCATCGGATCATTCCGACTGCCCACACCACAAACCAAAATCCCATCAGCAATCCCAGCTGTCCCGCCACATATTTAAGAGGCCCCAACCATTGAATTCCCGTCGGCTCATTGATTCCCGCATGCCGCTCAAGATGGCGAAGGGAAACCCATTCATGGTTCCAGTTCCACCAGAGCATGGGCAGGCAGCAACTTGCGGCTACCAGCATCATGAGCCAGAAATTCCGCGTTCTCAGCGAACGGCGATGATGCGAAGACGCGAGTAGGAACAACGCGAATGAAATCGGCCACAGTACCATCGTGAATTTCGCCAGCATACCGACGCCCACGATGAGGCCGAGCGCGAGCCAAGTCCGCCCGGAATTGCAGTACAATGCCCGGTGGCCCAACACCAGCGCCCAGCCCCAACAGCAGGTGAACGGTGCGTCGATGGTCATGATCGTTTGGCCGGCCGAGAGCACCGGAATCGTGAGCGCGAAGAGCAGGACCAGCAATGCCAGCCGTTCATCGCGAAAGCAGCGCGCCGTCAGTACGTAGATGCTCAGCAACAGCAACCCGCCGCAAACGGCTGCGGGAAAGCGGATGGCGAAAACCTCCGAACCGAAATGACTTCGTGACCAGTCGCCGAGCAGTTCCGTGCTGCCGCGGATCAGCCAGGCGATCAGTGGGCCTTTACTGTAGTAGCTGGCGTCGAGATCTTGCGACCACAGCCAGTAGTGGGCTTCGTCCGGCGCCAAATCGAGCGCATTCGGCGAAGCAATGTATGCGATGTGGGCGACCGAAGAGGTCAGGATCAGTGTGGCGGCCAAAACGCCGTAGACGTGTGTCTTCGGCCAGAATCTAGGTTGCAGTGCCGTCGCATGGCTCAGGATGGAGCGAATCAGAAATCTGCGCGTAGCGGCCGCGAGCATGGCTCCATCCATGGAACGAGACAGGTTCGGAACGACTGGTTGTAGTGGAAAACTGGGCAAACGGTCAAGTTCAAACCGGACGCTGCACTGTTATGGCTTCCGGCGACGGCGCCTTGTCGTCTTGCGTCGTGGGAGCGGCAGGCTTCGGCACGTCGGGTGTGCAAAGATCGGCGCCACAGCCTTGACACCAGGGCGGCGCCACGCCTAGCCCCAGCCGAACCTCGCGCCCGCAGGCCGAGCAGCGGAGATACGACGCACCAGAGTTCTTGGGCTTGGGTTTGGCCTGGTCCTGTTCGCTCAAAGCCCTATCGAAATGCGCCTCTGCCGGCTCAGAATACTCGCGATAATACCGTTTATAGTCGCGGCTTTCATCGGCCTCACTTTCACGCGGTCGAGGCGCAATTGCGTAGATGGTAGCGGCCAGGATGACCGCCGCCGGCCCGGCGATGAGCAAGCCGCCGCAAAACCCGCAGACAATGCACGCGAACATGCTGCCAATGGCCAGGTCCACGCGCTTGCGCGCCAGCGCGATGCTAAGCGGCAGCAGGCCGCACAATGCTCCGGCGACCAGCGCGCCCACGAGCAAGCCGACCATAAACTCGGGTGATTGGCGGTGCATGGTGCAACTCTCAGTTGTGGCGGGCGACGATTGGGGCATACAAGTCTAGGTCAGCGCTGGCAGATGGGCAAGGAAATCGTACGGATACGTCCGGCTCTCCACCCCGACTCGACGATATGGCGGTCCGCCGGATAAACACCAGCCCAAAGCGTGAGCGAGGGCGCAGACGCATCCTCGCTTACGCTTCGGGCTGGTGTGCGGTCACGCCCGCAAGTGCGTCTTCGAATTTGCAGTATAGAGGCGCTCAAATTCATATGCCGCGAGCCGGTCTGGCCGTTGCGAGAAATAATCCATCAGCAGCGGGCGAATGTGATGATCCCAGATCAAACGCAAGCGATTCTCGTCGAGGAACGGCGCCATGAAGTAGCTGTGCCCGATCTGGTAGCGCGGCCCCAGATCATTGCGCAAGCGGGTATTCAACCCGGCCAAAAGAGCGACCACGGCTTGCGCGAATTCTTCGCCGCCGGCCGGCGGGTGTTCACACAACCAGGCGGACAACACGTTGGTATCCGGCATCATTTCGAGAATCGAGAATCTTCGACGCAAAGCCTGATCCAGCGCTGTCACCGAGTAGTCGGCCGCGTTCATGGTACCGATCAGGTATAAATTCGGCGGCAAGCGAAATGGCCGAGCTGAGCGCGCCAAGACGACGGCCTGGTCGCGATATTCCAGCAAATGTAGCAATTCACCAAAGATGCGCGGCAAGTTGCCACGATTAATTTCATCGATGATCAGCACGTGCGGTTCGGCGGGCCGGCTCGCCGCTTGAGCCGCGAAAGCACAGAGTACTCCGTCTTCCACCGGATAGGTGATTTCCATCCGCCCGTTGGATTCGATGCTGGTGGGCCGAATACCCTCCACGAAGTCTTCATAACTATACGCCGGATGGAACTGCACGAGCCGGATGGCGTCTTCCCGGCCACGGGCAAGAAGCCTGGCCAGCTTGCGGGCCACGTGCGTTTTTCCGGTGCCGGGCACTCCCTGAAGAATCAATTGCCTTTTCAGTTGCAGCAGTGTGCGAGCGCGGGCGAGCCAATCGGTGCTCAAGAACGTCTGTCGCTGGAAGTCTTCATCCCGGAAGTTCACGATTGACGGGTGCTCCGTGGGGCCGGCGAACCAGCGCGTTGGATCGGCTTCGATAGCGCAGGCGTAAATCGGCGAGAGGCGCTCGAACAGCATCAGAATTTCGCCGACAAGGTCATCGTGCCGGAGCAGCGGCGAGTCTGGCGGAAGATGGCGCGCGATCGTGATGCTGCGGCCCATGGCCCAGCCGGCCAATTCCAACGCATTTCTCGGCGCGACGTGTGGAATGCGAAATGCGGAATGCAACGATTCCCGCTTGCGCGGAGGCGGCAAACAGTGAGCGAGCAGGTCATTCTCGCCCAACGAACGGAACAGGCTCTCGATGTGCTGTTCGAAGTTCTTATGAAACTGACTCAGCACGTTCTTTGCTTTCGCCGGGATGTGCAAACCGAAGCTCACGCCGTCTGCTTCGACGCGCACGAATAGCTGGGCGTCGTTGCGCTTGCTGCCCTGGTCGGGCCGGTAGAACGCAAACCAGAGCGACGTTTCATAAGGCGCCGAGCGGCCATAACTGTTCTTGCTAATGCTCGACAGGCATTGGCCCGGCCGAGGCAGCGTTTCCAGTTTCCAGCCATGTTGTTGGTGCAGCACCGGCCGCACGTAGCGGTCAGCGAGCGCCGCGGCCAATTCCCGCATCGGCTCGCGCAGGACAAAGTGATAGCGCTCGCGCTGCGTTTCCATCCAAGCGCGGTAGTTATTGTGTTTTAATTCCGCCAAGAAACGGAACGTGTCGGAGCAGAAGCCGCCAAATGAGCGCAGGCGCTCCTTCGGAACGGACAATTCGCGCTCCAGCGTCGGGCTCAGAAGGGCCAACGTCCATGTCGGGTCGATTTCACGATTTTGCAGCACGGCCACGCAGATCAGGAAGAAATCGAATTCGGCCGCTTGCAAATCGGGCTGCATTCCCCGGCATTCGTTCCAGAGCGAGCACAGGGCCGCGTAGCTCTGGCATGGCCTTGGCCGAAAGAAGTCGGCCAGCCGGCCGAGCCGCTCAAGCCCGAGTTCCGTCTGCGGCAGCCAGCTCGGCATTTCTTCGGGGCTGGTGGCCTGAAAGATAGCGGACCAGAACTCGAGGCTGACGCCGGGAACGTGATACGGCCCATCTTCCGAAAGTATGCGCTCGACCTTCACGCTAAACCGCTCCGCACAGTGCAGCAAATGATTCAGCGCATGGCGAATCCAGACGGCGTGCTTCCAGATGCCTTCCGGATTCATGGTCGCAAATGCGGCTTTGGTGCAAAACGCTTGCAGCCGCGCGCGGAATTCGGCATCGGTAGCGCGATCGAGGAACTCTGCGGAGCACAGGGACTCGCGCGCCGCACTCACAGCCGATGATCTTCTAGTGAAGATTGGAATTTCAGCCGCGTTGGATTTGGCCCGCGAATCGAGGTAAGAGTGCAGCAGCGGCGCCAGCGGCAGCCGGGACAGGCGAGATGGGTTCATAGTGCTTCCAACACTTCGTGCCATATTCCGTCATGTGCAGACATTCTAATAACGCGAGCTGTCCAGAGCGAGATGAACCTTGCCGTGCGCGCGGAAAAAGTGCAAAAGGCGCAAAAAAGTGATTTGACTGGCTGGAAAATTAAACCTATTTATTGGTTGTCCCGACGAATGATGCTTCTGGTGACTGGGCGACGCTGGAGACATGTTCGTTGGGACCTTTTTTTCTGATTCCATGCAAACCGCCGGGAAGTCGGACAGCGATTTCCACGGCGGTTTGATTTTATGTGACCATTATGCCGTTCGGTAGCAGTGTGTGAGCCGGGAGCGCCAGCGACCGGATGTTGGGCGCACAACATCCGGTCGCTGGCGCTCCCGGCTCAGCCGCCAAGTGCCTTACTTGATCACCCGCACGATATACGGGTATTGATACTCTTCGCCGTTGTTGGCTTTCATGCCCGCGATAATGGGCATAACAATGGCGACGACCGCAACAGCTAGCGGCAAGAAAAACAGGATTCCAAACGTGATGAACACGAGCGGAATCGTCAGCAGGGCCAGGACCAGCATGTTCAACTGGAAGTTCAACGATTCCTTGCCGTGCCGATCGATAAAGGCCGATTCATCCTTTTTCACCAACCAACAAATGAGCGGTCCCAGGAAGGTGAAGCCGCCCACCGCCAACCCCACCAACGCCGACAAGTGACAGAGCATGCCCCAGGTTTTTTCATCCTGTGTCAGGCCGCGGGATGGCGCATCTCCATCCGCGACAGGGACTATGGGCGGAGGCGGTTCCGGCGGCGGCGCGTTCGACGTGATGTCGTGACTCATAAAAACCTCGCTTTCGAATAGTCCTGAGAGTAATTCGGAATTCGCGGTGCCGAATTGCGGCCGGCACCAATTATTTAGGCGCAACGGGAGCGTGTTTTTCCAGGAAATCGCGTAGCGCGGCCAGAAATGCCGGGCTTGGATCCATCACGTGCCCCGCCCCGGCTTCCCAGTAAATCGCCTTCGGTCCGTTGGCAATCGCGAACAGCTGCATTGCGTGCGATGGTGGAATCACGCCGTCGGCATCCCCATGTGCAATGAATACCGGTATTTTCAGGCCGGGTATTTTGCTGTCGTTATCAAATCGATTGCGCATGAAGCGCCGCACCGGCAAGAATCGATAGTGATGCTGCCCGACTTCGGGCACCGAAAGAAAGCTGCAATAAAGCACCAGCGCGCGGCAAGGCCGGCGTGTCGCAATTTCGGTTGCCACGCCGCCGCCGAGTGATTCGCCGAACAGCACAATCTGCTCCGGCGGAATGTGGGCCTCATTCGTGAGCCAATCGAACGCCGCCTCGGCTGCGGCATAACAACCTTGCTCGCTCGGCCGGCCGTCGCTCTTGCCGTAGCCGGGGTAATCAATCGCCAGCACCGACACGTTCAGCCCTTCCTGCAAATCCCGAAACCACTCGGCCCGCATGCTCAAATTCCCGCCGTTACCGTGGCAATAGAGCAACGCACCCGGGGCCCCGTCGCGCGGGCACCACCAGGCGTGAATCTTCGTGCCGTCTGCCGAGATGAAGTTCAAATCGCGCTTGGGAAGTTGCGGCGCTTCATCCCAGTACGAACTGGCTTTCGTGGGGAAGTAAACGAGATAGTTTTCAAAAAACATCGCCGACACCGCAATCACCAGGTAGCCGACACATGAGTAGCCTGCCACGCGGTATAGGTTTCGCCGCCAGCGCGGAATCTTACTCATGGCTGCCTCGCCGGGCCCGGTCGTACACTTCGCGCAGCGGAATGCCGCGCTCGCGGGCCACGCGGGCGCAATCTTCGTACTCCGGCGTGAAGATGGTCAGCCCATCGCGCCGGCCGATCTTGCCGCGGATGGGCCCCCACGGCGTCTGCACCGTACTCGTCTCGCGGCGCAACTTGTGCCGCTGGGCCGGGTAACGGCGGATACCGAATGTCGCCGTCTCGCGGAAGAGGATTGCTTCCAATTCGGCGATCTTCTCTTCCGAGCACAAAACGCTGAGCAAAACGCCCGGCCGGTTCTTCTTCATCTGGATCGGCGTGCTGAACACGTCCAACGCCCCGGCCGCGAACAACTGATCGAAGCAATAACCGATGAGCTCGGAAGGAATGTCGTCCAGGTTCGTCTCCAGAACCCAGACTTCGTCGGCCTCTTCGCCGGCACTTTTCTTTTCGCCGATGAAGAGCCGCAAAACATTGGGCCA
This sequence comes from Gemmataceae bacterium, assembly GCA_035307785.1. Taxonomy (GTDB): domain Bacteria; phylum Planctomycetota; class Planctomycetia; order Gemmatales; family Gemmataceae; genus DATGHS01. The sequence continues at coordinate 3,810 of DATGHS010000490.1, read as the reverse complement.
ATCGGGGTAATCCCGCGTTCCCAAACCGTGGCCGATTTTCGATATCGTCATGCTCGGCTGCTCGGTCCATTCCTTTACCACCGTCGTCAGAATCGCGGCCCCGGTAGGCGTGGTCATTTCGCCTTTCACGGGCACCGTGGCCAGTGGCACGTTTTCGAGCAGGAAGGCGGTGGCCGGCGCCGGTACGGGCATTAAACCGTGGGCGCACTTCACGCTCCCCGAACCCGGCGGCACCGACCGGCTGCTGATGTGCTCGACGCCCAGCAAGTCGATGCCGATGGCCGAGCCCACAATGTCGGTAATGCTGTCGAGCGCCCCGACTTCGTGGAAATGCACCTTTTCAACCGGAATGCCGTGTACCCGCGCCTCGGCCTGGGCCAGTCGCCGAAAGATGCCCAGAGCCAGATCGCGCTGGAGCACTGTCAGCTTGCCGTGCGCGATGGTGTCTTCGATTTCCGGCAGGAAACGATGTTGCGGCTCCTCATTTACTTCAACTTGCAAATGCGTGCCAGAGATGCCGCAGCGCTTCTCTTGTTCCCAGATAAGGCGAATGGGCAACCCGAGCGAGTTCAAACCTTGCGCTATGGCCTCGCGATCCACGCCGGCATCGACCAGCGCTGCGAGCGTCATATCGCCGCTGATGCCGCTGAAACAATCGAAGTGGGCCACACGCATGGAATTAATCCCGGTGAGCCCGCAGCGCAAGCAAGGGCGGTCCCTTGCTTGCGCTGCGGGCTCCGTCTTTACTTTATTTCTACCGCTTGACCGCTGCGCACCGAATCGCACTCCTTCAAGCACATTACCAGCGCATCGCGGGCCAATTTGCCGCTCAATAAGTCCGGCGCCTTGCCGGCTGTCACGCCGTCCACTGCCGCTTGAATCTCGGCCACGAAGGCCTCGGCCGGATCGCCGCCCGATAATTTCGGCTGATCCGACTTGCCGTCGTTCGTAAGGACGGTTAACGGAATCGCCCCGGACTCGAAGATCAACGTCGCCTTCTCCAAATAAATCTCGAAGCCGTGCACAAACGGCCGGCCGCTCATGGCTAATGCGCCGCTGGAGCAGGAAACTGCCGGCCCGTTTGGGCCGTACAAATACTGTGTTGTGAGGTAATTCACCGCTCCCTTTTCCTCAATTCCAGATGAAAACACGCGCTTCGGCACGCCGCACAAAAGGCCGATAAAGTGAGTGTCGTGAATGTGCAGATCGACGGCCGGACCGCCCGTGGCGGCCGCATCGCCAATCTCGGCCGACCAGTCCGGCTTCGAGATCACACGCTTGAAATGCGCGCCTAGCGGCTTGCCATGCTTGCCACTGCGCACTGCCTCGGCCGCGTAGGCAAATTCCGGCACAAACGGCAGCACGTGCGCCACCATCAGCAACCGGCCCGCTTGCTTGGCGGCGTCCAGCATACGGTCGGCCCCTTCGGCCGTGAGCGAAATCGCCTTTTCTACCAGCACATGCTTGCCGGCTTTCAACGCCTTGATGGCGGTCTCTTCGTGCTGCGCCGTGGGATTGCAAATATCAATGAGATCGATGTCCGGGTCCGCCAGCATTTGGTCGAGCCAGCCGTAGCCTTTGGTTCCCTTCAGATCGACCATCTCGCCCGGCGGGCCGAAGTTACCGCGAATCGAGCGCCAATCTCCGGCCAGCTTCTTCGGATCGCGGCTACAAACTGCTACCAGCTTGGCGTTCTGCACTTTCTGATGGGCGAGATAATGAATCCAACCCATGAAGCCGATGCCCACAATGCCAACGCGCACCATGTTCTTCCCCCCGGAATAAGTGTGCGGCAATGAGGTATGTTTACGCAAAAGCGCTGACTCGGCGAGCGTCACGCAAACTGAAAGCCCTCGCCCCTTGTGGGGGAGGGTTGGGGTGGGGGGAAGCCTCTCTCACCCCCACCCTAACCCTCCCCCATCCAGGGGGAGGGGACTTGGCGGGTCACGCAAACGCAATCGGATTCAACCGGCGATCGATTGCCCGAAGAATTTCGTCATAGGCGCGATCGTCCAGCACCGGCGTCGCGCCCTCGGTCGGCAGCCCCTGTTTCAATTCCACCCAGGTCCGGCAGCCCGCGTATTCCGGCAACTCCGGCAATTCGTGTACCTGTGCTGCGCGATAGACTCGGACAGGCAATACGTAGATCCCCGAGCGGCGATAATAGAACTTCTCGCGCACCGTCCTTTCCGACCAGATGTGCATGTCGTCGAGCGCCAGCGCCATGTCTTCCGAGCGCACATCGTACACGCCGGTCACTTCGGCGAAATGGCTGAATCGCAGCATTCCCGCCGGCGGCCGCTCCTGAATTGCTTGCTCGAATAACGGCATAGCATCCTGTTTGATGCCATCGCGATGCTCGTGCAGATACGTGGGATAAAGCCAGAAGCGTGCATGCTCGGGCTTGAACTCGCCGCCCGATTCGGCAATGCCGCCTTTGCGCAAAATGAGCGCCTGCTTGCCCTCAGCCAGCGCCTTGCAAATCACGGCCCATTCTTTAAAGGCAATTTGGAGCATGATCTGGTTTTCCAAAAAAAGCAACCACTGATTGCACGGATAGCACGGACAAGAAAATGTCGATAAGCAAACACTGCGCAACGACGTACTGATTCTTTTGATTTTTTATCCGTACTATCCGTGTAATCAGTGGTTAAATGCCTTTTCACTCCTTCTTCGGTTGCCGCACCATCAGCGAATATACCGCTTCCAGCGCCGGCTTGTCTTCGTAGAGCACGCGGTAGACCTGTTCCATGATCGGCAGGTCGATGCCCATTGCCCCGGCCCGGAAATGCACGCTGCGGGCCGTGTACACGCCCTCGGCCACCATAGGCGTGCTGCTCAAGATATCCGCTAGCTTTTCGCCGCGCCCCAGCCGCTCACCGACGCGGCGATTGCGGCCATGCGGGCTGACACAGGTCGTGATCAGATCGCCCAGCCCGGCGAGGCCAAAGAAGGTCGCATGCTCCGCTCCCATCGCCACGCCGAATCGTGCCATCTCGACGAGGCCGCGCGTGAGCAAGGCCGACTTCGCGTTATCGCCGAAGACCAGCCCGTCGCCGATCCCCGCGGCGATGCCGATGACGTTCTTCAGCGCTCCGGCCAATTCCACGCCGATCACGTCGAGATTCGTGTAGGTACGGAAGCGATCGGTCGTGAAGACGTGCTGAATGCGGACCGCAAGCTGTTCGTCGGCACACGCGACCACGACGGAAGTTGGCTTCCCCCGGCTCACTTCTTCCGCGTGGCTCGGTCCGCTCAGCACGGCCACCGATTCCATGCCCAGCACTTCCTGCAATATCTGCGTTGGCCGTTCGAAGGTCTCGTTCTCCAGTCCCTTCGCCAGGCTCAAAGCCGGCAACCTCTTCGGCCAGATTCCGATCATGCGCTGCGATGTTTTCCGCAGATAAACCGTGGGTATGGCGACGATTCCCAGTTCCGCATCGGCGAGTGCCTCGCGAATATCGGTCGTCAGCACCAAGGCGTCGCTAATCGGCACGCCCGGCAAAAGCCGGACATTCTCGCGTTTTTCCCTCAAGATGCGCGCATTCTCTTCGAAAGCACTCCACAGGCAGACGCGATTTTCCGGGTTCTGCGCCAGGTGCAAAGCGATGGCAGTCCCCCAGGCGCCGTCGCCAAGGCTGGCAAATTTTGCCGGCATGTCAAATCCTCCCGCCTTCGCTCCGCTGTTAAACTCCGTAGCACCGGAAGTTTATCGTTGCCGATTTCGGGACCTCGCTTGGAATTCTCAAAGAACCTGCGCAGCGGCGGTCGATGGTACGAGTTGGGGAAAGGATAGATAGCACTCAGGTC
>DATGHS010000489.1:0-4038 GCA_035307785.1 Gemmataceae bacterium | reverse complement strand
CTCACGCACGAAGACGGCATCGACACCCTCGGCAAGGCGTTTCTGGGGCTAACCCTCGGCTGCGCGCGCTGCCACGATCACAAGTACGATCCGATTACTTCGCGCGATTACTACGCACTGTATGGCATCTTGGACAGCACGAAATTCGCCTTCCCTGGCTGCGAAGCGAAACAACAACCCCGTGATATGGTGCCGCTCTTGCCCCCGTCCGAATGGGACCGCGTGGTCAAGCCGTATCAGGAAAAGCTCGCCCGGTTGGATGCCGAAATTCACACAGTCAGCGACACGCAAATTAAGCATGCGCGCGACGTGCAGGCGGCGTTTGTCACGAGTCGCCATGTGCTTTCCCAGGGCGAGATCGAAGACGGCGGAAACAAGACCTTCGATACCGGTCAAAAAACTGTCGAGGTCAAAGCAGGCGAAATGATTTTACTCTCCGTCTTACCGCTGAAAAGCCACGGGGCTGACAGTACGCTGGTGGAGTTGGAGCTTTCCGAAGTCGGCGGCCAAAAACGGAATTGGAGCGCCACCAGCGACCTGGTCGGCGACCTGCTGGCAGGAAACCCGCATGCAGATGGCTTTGGCAATGCAGGGGTCTGGTGGCTCTTCGACCTGCGTAATCAGCCCACGCTGCTACCGGAATCGGTTCGCAATGCTTCCGGAAAGGCTGGTCTCAATGCCTGGCGCAACGGCGACACGCCTTCGGTATTCGTGAACAGCACCAGCAGCGAGATCACAGCGTGGACTCGGCTGTCGGCGCGAACGCTCTTTGTGCATCCAAGCGAAAACGGCAACGTGGGCATCGGCTGGCTCAGCCCGATCAACGGGAAGCTCACCATACGTGGGCGCATCAACGATGCGCATCCCGGCGGACCGGATGGTGTCGGCTGGGTGTTGGAGCACTTCGCGGCCGATGTTCACAAGTCATTGCGGGCCCAGGCCGATTCCGTCACCAAGCTCCGGAGTCTCAGCCAAGCGAGGGCCGAGCTTGTCAAAGCAGCCCCAAAACAGGAAGTTGCCTTCGCTGTTGTGGAAGGCAAGCCGGCCGATGCCCGCTTACAACTGCGGGGCGACCCGGAGAAACTGGGCGAGCTCGTGCCGCGCCGTTGGCTCGAAGTTCTGGGCGGCAATCCCATCGCCAACCCGGCAACCAGCGGCCGGCTCGACCTGGCGAACTGGATTGCCTCGGCCAGCAATCCGCTCACGGCCCGCGTGATGGTGAACCGCATTTGGCTGCACCATTTCGGCAAGGGGCTGGTGAAAACGCCCAACGATTTCGGCACTCGCGGCTTGGCCCCGACCCATCCGGAATTGCTCGACTGGCTCGCCGTGGAATTCGTGCGCACCGGCTGGAGCAACAAGGCCATGCACCGGTTGCTCCTGCTCTCGAAGGCGTACCAGCAGAGCAGCGCGGCCCGTGACGAAGCCATGAAGGCCGATTCCACCAATGATCTTTACTGGCGCTTCGAACGGCGGCGGCTGAGTGCCGAAGAATTGCGCGACAGCCTGTTGGTGGCGACCGGGCAACTAGACTGCAAGCCAGGTGAAGCACACCCGATTCCACCGGAATCGGCGTGGGGTTACACGCAGCACGTCCCGTTCAGCACGTTTTTCGAGACGAACAAGCGCAGCGTGTACCTGATCCAGATTCGCAACCGTCGCCATCCGTTCCTCGGCCTGTTCGACGGCGCCGATCCGAACGCGACGACGCCGCAGCGACAGAGTACCATGGTGCCGACGCAGGCGCTGTATTTCATGAATGATCCTTTCTTTCATGCCCAGGCTGAGAAACTCGCGGACCGAGTCGTTGACCGGCCGGAGACGGACCGTGTCGATGAGCTTTTCCGCCTGGCTCTGCAAAGAAAAGCTACCGATGACGAGCGTGCGTTTGCCTCACGATTCATTCGAAGCTACCGAGAAACGCTGAAAAACCAGCCCGAAGCACAAGCCGCCCAGGCCGCCTGGAGCGCACTGGCTCGTGTGTTGCTCGCCAGCAATGAGTTCCTTTTCGTGGAGTAAATAGTGATGTTGCGACATTCGCGCCGGCAGTTCGTTCAGAGCGCCGTGGCCGGCTCGTTGCTCATGCGGGGTCTGCTCAGCGAGTTGCTGGCCGCCGAAAGTGTCGACCCGCTTGCCCCCCAAGCTCCGCACTTCACCCCGAAAACGAAATCGGTTATATTCCTCTTCATGAGCGGCGGCGTGTCGCATGTCGATACGTTCGACCCGAAGCCGAAGTTAAGCGCCGATCATGGCAAGCAAGTCGCCTTCGACCATCCCGAGACCAGAAACCGGCCGGGATACGAAAAGCTCTTTCTGAAGAAGCCCGACTGGAAGTTTTCCGCACGCGGTCACAGCGGCATCGAAGTGAGCGACCTGTTTCCGCACCTGGGAAAGCAGTTGGACGACGTCACGCTCATCCGGTCGATGCACACGAGCCATTCCAACCATTACAACGCAACGTTGGGCATGCATACCGGCTCGTTTGCGTTTGCCCGGCCGAGCATCGGCGCGTGGTTGAGCTACGGGCTGGGAACCATGAACCGGAATCTGCCCTCGTTCCTGGTGCTGGCGCCGCAGATGCCGTATGCGGGAACGCAAGTCTGGGCGGCCGATTTTCTGCCCGGCGCCCACCAGGGCACGCGCGTGGTTCCCGGGCCGGAGCCAATCGCCAATCTGCGCCCGCGCGTGGATAGTCGTGATCGACAGCAGTTGGAACTCGATGCCCTGAAGGCATTCAACGAGGCGCATCGCGCCACCCGGCACGATGACCCGACCCTATCGGCGCGGATTCGTTCATTCGAAACGGCGTTCGGCATGCAGATGCAAATGCCGGAAGCGCTCGATCTTTCGCAGGAAAACGACGCGACGTTGGGCCTGTACGGGCTGCGGCGCGGGCAAAACGACGGCTTCGGCTGGCAATGTCTCGTCGCCCGGCGGCTGGTCGAACGCGGCGTGCGCTTTGTCGAACTCATTCACACCGGTTCGTCCGGCAATTGGGATTCGCATGGCAACATGGCCGACCACGCGCGGCTCGCGCTGCAGGTCGATCAACCAATCGCCGGGTTGCTTCAAGACTTGAAACGCCGCGGCCTTTTCGACGACGTGCTGGTAGTGTGGACGACCGAGTTTGGCCGCACGCCGTTCAATAACACGGCGTCTAATCCGGGGCGCGAGCATCATAGCTGGGCGTTCAGTTCCTGGCTCGCCGGGGCCGGCGTAAAGCGCGGCTATGTGCACGGGGCAACCGACGAACACGGCATTCGGGCCGTGGAGAAGCCGGTGCACGTCCACGACTTCCATGCCACCATCCTTCATCTCATGGGGCTCGACCATACCCGGCTCACCTACCGCCACGCCGGCCGCGACTTTCGGCTCACCGACGTGGAAGGGACGGTTGCGCGAGAATTGCTTTCCTAGCTGACGACCATCAGGTCCAAGCCCAGTTCGCGTGCAAGCGCGGCCGGAACGCCTCCAGACTGAGTCCAACCGCGCGCTTCATAGTATGCTTCGATCATGGCATCGAGGCGAGCGCGGGGCAGGATCGCAGCGGAGTCACCATTAACCGACAATTCCTCGCTGAGGAAGCGAGCCGGTAAAGTATCTTCCGCCCGGGTCCAGCCTTCGCGCACATTGTAAAGTTTCTTGGCCGACACGATGCGTCGGGCCGTACGATGCAATTCCTCTGCGGTTACGTCCCAACCAGTAACGTGGCGCAGCAACTGTGCGGCCTCTTGATAAAAATCCGTGAACACGCCGCGCAGAAACTTGCACAGGATCAACGAATCCATCAGGGCTGCGCGATCTTCGGTCGCCACGGCGCGACGGGCGGCCTCGGGGGAACCATGCAGCCGATCCGCGGCGGCCGAAAAATCGACTTCATACGCGCCGCTGCGGTTATGGTCGGCACCGCGCGAGCCGACGGCAAAGCCGAGCGCCATCGTTTGCAGCGCTCGCGGCTCGTAGCCGGGCAATTCCAGCCCTTTCACATGCGGTGCGAAGTCCGGTGCGGGGCCACCGATGCGCTCGGCGGCACGTCGT
>DATGHS010000488.1:0-6918 GCA_035307785.1 Gemmataceae bacterium | reverse complement strand
ATGACAAGCTTGCCGGCCTTCGATCGAATCGGTGATCTTTTCGTGGAAATCGATGTGATTGAACGGCTCCGGCCGGTCGAACGACAGCGGCGCATATTCTTGGAAACTCCAGGTCTGATGGTCGGATTCCTGGTAGCGCTTCAGTTCCTGACGAGAATTGATGGTCGGTGTGGGCGGAAAGGCATCTGCGTGAATGTAGTTGCTCCGCCCGCCGAAGTTGTTGTAGGCGTTCCAGGTAATGTTCGAGGCCAGCACGGCAATGGATGACGTCTGCTTCGCAGGCGCAACGACCCAGGGGAACGAGAACTTGGAACCTGATGGAGTGGAGGCGTGAAAGTAGTACAACCCGCTCCGCTGCGGCGCTGTGACGAATTGCTTGTTTACGCTGCTAGTGTAGCCGATCTTGTTCCACGCCACGCCGGTCTGCGTGTAATCCCCGTCGGGAGTGATTTGCATCGTGGCGCGTGGGCCATGTTCGTCGTGCCAACCCAGCCCGCAGACGAATTCCTTTTCCCAACCGTACCGCCAAAGTTCGATTTTGTATTGCTCGACGGCATGGACGCGAAATTCGCCGGCCTCGCCGGCGCGCACACACTTCGGCCAGGCGTAACCGAGCAGGCAATCGGACAGTAGCCGGAAGTGATAGGGCCGGCCCGCCTGCACTCGCATACGCACGATCTTGGAACCGAAGCCTGGCTTCTGCAAAACAACGCGGTAATCGCCTTGTGGCAAATCCCCATGAACGGCGCCCGAGGCGCGCGAGCGCATTTCCCACGATCCGCCCGCGGGGTTCATGAACTCCAGCAACACATCTGCCAGGGCGACATACTTTTCGTCGCTGACGTAACCAATGAGCATTTCCACCTTCCCTTGGATGGCCGCTTGCGGCTTAGCGCTATGAATCGCCCGCTAAGCCGCAGGCGGCGATACCGTTGGGTATACTATGCGTCATGGCTTCAACTCCTACCAAGGCTCGTTATGTCGTGCTGCTTTTCTTGTGTACGCTGGCCTTTGTCTTCTACCTCGATCGCGTGTGCATGGCGCAAGCGGCGAAGCCGATCCAGGATCGCTTCGAGTTGAAGAACTGGCACATGAGCCTGGTGCACATGGCCTTCACGCTGGCTTACGGGCTGTTTGAAGTTCCCACGGGCCGCTGGGGCGATCGCATTGGGGCCCGAAAGATTCTGACGAGGATCGCAGTGTGGTGGTCGATCTTTACGGCTCTCACAGCCGCATGTTGGGGACTGGTTTCGCTGGTGGTGATCCGCTTTCTGTTTGGCGCCGGCGAGGCAGGCGCTTACCCGAACATAGCCCGGATTCTTGCCCGCTGGTTTCCGGAAAAGCAGCGAGGCCGGGTTCAGGGAGTGATGCTAACAGCTGCACTTTTGGGTGGAGCGGCGGCGCCGGCGCTTGCCGCGCAACTCATTCACGGAGCCGGTTGGCGAGCAACCTTCCTTGTTTTCGGCAGTGCAGGAATCATTTGGGCGTCGGCCTTTTGGTTCTGGTTTCGCGATGATCCGGCCGCTCATCGGGCCGTGAACGATGCGGAACTCGAAGAGATCGGCGCGGCGGGGCCTCCGCCAGTCACGAAGCGCGAGCCGATCCCCTGGCGAATTGCGTTGCGAAACCCCAGCATCTGGCTGTTGGGAGTGATTATGCTCTGCACGTCGTTCCATTCCTATCTCTACTTCTCTTGGTTCCCGACTTATTTGCAGTCGGGGCGGGGAGTCGAACAGCGGCCAGCCGGCTGGCTCGCTTCACTCGTGTTGGCCGGCGGAGCGGCGGGCAACCTGGGCGGCGGATTCCTGGCCGACCGACTGGCCCGCGGGGGCAATCGAGTTCGCTTTCGACGTTGGCACGGCGGCCTGGCCTTTGGCCTCGCCGCATTCGCCCTTCTCATTGGAGTGCGCTGCCATGCGCCGCTGACCACCTCGATCTTCGCCGCGATTTCCAGCCTTACGGCTGCCAGCATACTGTCCACCTGGTGGTCCACGGCGATCGAAGTTAGCGGAAAACATATTGGTTCGCTCTTCGGCTTGATGAACAGCATGGGCGTAATCGGTGCGATGGGCTCACAACTATTCTTCGGTGCCTTTGCCGACTGGCGCGGGTCGCTGGGCTACACCGGCCGCGCCCAATGGGATCCGGCATTTTATCTGGTCGAGGCGTTGTTGCTGGTAGCGGCGCTGTGCTGGGCACTCTTTTCCTACCGGCCGGTGGACGAATTCCGGCCGGGCAGCTAACCGAACTGCGTGTTGATCGTCACGTGTTCCGAAACAGAATGTCCATCGGTTTGCCGGAGTTGATGGGTGAGGGCCGGTTCAGGGCGTCGTGGATGATGGTTTCCGGATCGATACCCAGCGACCGGTAGATCGTCGCGCCGACGTCAAATGGAGTGAACGGTGACGACAACGGGAATGCTCCGATTTTGTCCGATTTGCCGACCACCCGTCCGCCACACACACCGGCGCCCGCGAACAGGGCCGAATACACCGAAGCCCAGTGGTCGCGACCGGGAATGGGCGAACCCGGCAACAGGGACACCTTGGGCGTGCGGCCAAACTCGCCGAGCACGGCCACGAATGTCTGCGAGATCAATCCGGTGGCGTTCAAATCGTCCATCAGCGCGGCAAGCCCCCGGTCGAGTTGCGGCAACAAGGTGTTCTTCAGCCGGCCCCAGTTGTCCGAATGAGTATCCCAGCTTTGCACGATACCCATGTTGGCCTGAATGACGGGCACTCCGACCTGAACCAGCCGCCGGGCCAGCAACAGGGATTGTCCGAATAGATTTCGACCGTACTTGTCGCGGACGCGGTCCGGTTCGCGGTCCAGCCGAAACGCGCCGGCAACCCGGCCAGAAGAAAGCATTTCAAAGGCTCGCCGCTGCTGGCCACGAAATGTGTCATCGCCGAACGACGCCGACCCAAGCTGGCCGAGCAGATTCTGGCGTTCCATCATGCGCGCATGATCGGTTCCGGCCGGTAGGGTAAATGCGTCCATACGGAACGTTGGCGAATTGGGATCCTGGGTCACGAGGAGCGGATCATGGGATGGCCCAAGTAAGCCGGCGTGCTGGCCGGGCCACGTCAACGGCCCTTCGATAAGTGCATGCGGCAGAGTGACGCCGCTCGGAATCCCGTCGTGCCGCGGGCGCAGGTAATTCACACCGGCAGCATAGCATGGCCAGTCCCGCCGCGACAGGACGTTATCCAGGTCCGTCTGTCGCTGGTTCGGCATCGCGGCGCCGGTGAGCAGGCGGTGCGTGCCGGGCAGGTGGCCATTCTCCCGATGCGACATCGACCGCACCAGGACCCAGTGTCGCATCCGTTCCGCCAGATGGGGCAAGTGTTCGCAAATGCGGACGCCAGCGAGCGCGGTCGGAATGGATTTGAATTCCCCGCGAATCTCGGCCGGAGCGTCGGGCTTCATATCGAGCGTGTCAATGTGGCTCATGCCGCCCGTGAGGTTTACGAGAATTACCGACTTGGCTGCCCCGCTTGGCGAACTTTGCTCTGCGGAGGTCCCGTTCGTTGCGAGGAAAGGAAACCCGAGGCCGACGGTACCGGTCGCGCCGAATAGCAAAAACGAACGACGGTCAATCGGACGGGGCGGGAATGGCATCATGAGTTTCCAAGGACGGGGACTTGAACCGTATGGCGGGACCAGACATTGCTATCTTACTTCGTGCGGCGGTGCGGAGCAATGACAAGTCGATTCGGGAAATAATACATGATACGAAAATAAGCCCTCAACAATGCATTGGCTGGAAACGCCGCAAAGTTCATGGTTCGTTCTGATAGTAAAAAGGTGAAATGGTGTCAGTTCATTTTGTTCACCTCGTTCCCAAACTCCTGTTTGGGAACGTCCCCTCGTTCCCAAACTCCTGTTTGGGAACTGGCCGCTGCGAAACTCTGTTTCGCGAAACAGAGTTTCGCGAAAGTGCGTTCCCAAACGGAGTTTGGGAACGAGGTCAAAAATGCAAATGATTTGGCGAGCGTCGAGCCGTCAGGCCGACGTGGGAGGGAGCCGGCGCTCGCGAGACATCACTTCCACGTCGGGCTTATCCCGGCGCGCCGGGACTCGCCGGCCCTCTGCCGGTGGTAACGATTCCTGGCACTTCGAGCCGCCAAATGGAGTCATCATTTCCGCTGGGACGGTGCGCGGCTAGTTGGCCGGACCCCGGTCGGGCGCGCCACGGTTGCAACTTTGCGTATGAACCTGGATCACCAAGTCGAATTTCGCCAGGAACTTATTGAGGAAGGTGTTTTTCCGCCGGGCGATTAGGGAAACCAATACGGCGCAAAGGGAAATCCTGCAAGCAAAAACTTCTGATGCCCCGATTACCCGTGGGGAAAGGCAAATAAAGGATTTCAGCAAACGATTCACCCTTGAAACGATGGCAAATTTCGAACAATATCCTCATTGCTGAGCCCCCGTTGATCTATCCCACTGGGTAGGATAGTATGAAAGCGACGTTCGTCGAAACGACTGGGTTTACCGACGTCATAGCTGATTTCATGTCGGACGAGCAATATGCAGCGCTGCAGAAGCAATTGATGGATGATCCGAATTGTGGAAAGGTCATGCCGGGTTGCGGCGGGCTGCGAAAGCTGCGCACGTTCGATCCAAGGCGCGGGAAAGGAAAGCGTGGCGGCGCGCGCGTGATTTACCTCCATGTTTCCGAAGCCAGGCGGTTTTACATGCTCGATATTTACGGTAAAGGACAGAAAGACGATTTGTCCGCAAAAGAGAAAAAACAGCTGCGAAGTTTGGCTGAACAATTGAAACAGGAAGCGATTCACGCTTACGAGAAGTGGCAACAGGAGAATCAATGATGGCCGACAAGCTCCGAAAGCCTTTATTTGATCGGCTCCGGACTGGATTGGAGCAGAGCATCGCCCATGAGCGGGGAGAAATGACGTTGCGGACAATCGAAGTGCCGGCTGCCCCGCCGGAAATTGACGCCAAGACTCTGACCGCGCTTCGAGAGCAAGCACGAATGTCGCAGGCAGTCTTCGCCAAGGTGCTCTCCGTTTCGCCCAAGACCGTGCAGAGCTGGGAACAAGGCACGCGGGCGCCATCCAAAGCCGCGCGGCGACTGCTGCACATTTTCGCTGAACAGCCGGATGCAGTTTGCGAGGTTGTGGGATTGCAAAAGGTCCGCCTGCACGGGTTCAAGATAATTGAGATGAAACGAGGCAAGCGACGGATCGTGCGGGCGAGTCAGGGGGCGTGAGGTGAAAGCCAGTATTGGCGCGCTCGCTTATGTGAAAAAGCTTGCTGCCGCCGCCTTCTCTGCCATCATTTCCGCTGGGACGGCGCGCGGCTCGTTGGCCGGACCCCGGTCGGGCGCGCCACGAGCGCAACTTTGCGTATGAACCTGGATCACCGAGTCGAATTTCGCCGGGAACGTATTGAGGAAGGTTTTTTTCCGCCCGGCGATTAGGGAAACCAATACGGCGCAGAGGGAAATCCTGCAAGCAGAAACTTCGGATGGTCCGGATTACCCCCTGGCACTGATGCCCGAGGGTTGGCTCGTTCGCGCATTTAGCGATGGCGCTTGTTTGGCTTTTTCGCCGGCCGACTGGCGATGTCGACAATCTTGCCGCCTTCCAAAACGTATGCCGGCGTGCCGGTTCGGCGTGCGAAGCCGACGGCTTTCTTTGCCGCACGGCGAAGCGCATTGAGCGCCGGCGGCAACGAATGGTTCGAGTTGGCATTCGACCTGGCTTTCATTTCCGGCTTCCTCGGTCAAGCAACACGGGCTTCAACCCAGAGTTATCATACAGCTCCCAGCTATCCACGATAGGCCGGTACAGCCGCTCGAAGTTCTCCCAGCCCTTCTTGAAACGGCGACGCACGACCGTTGACGGAACATGGTGGCCGCCCTGTGCCACGCGCGCCTTGACGCGCGCCAATGCCAAACGAATTGACCGCAATTTCAAATAGATCAAATGAACTTCATAGCCGGCCGCCTGCCATCGCGGAATGAGCTGCGCGTATGTTCGCCCACCCAGCGTTGATTCGAAGGCAAAGCTGGACCGCTTTTTCACGCGGCGGCGAATCTCCGATAACATCAACCGCCCGGCCTGAACGGCGGCAGCGCTAGGGTCGAAGGGAGAAAGCCCGGCCGCGATCAAGTCGGCATTGATGAAATGAGGGCATTTCGCCTCGTGCCGAAGATACTCTGCCGCGAACGTCGTCTTTCCCGCGCCGTTCGGGCCGGCAATAATGATGATTCGCGGCATGTAAGGTCAGGTTCCCACCAATAGTTGAACCCGCCCAGCATTTTATGCATCTCATCATTGCCGACTGCCGGAAATCATTTGAGTAATGTCCGGAATTGCCGGCGGCACAAATGGAGCCGTCATTTCCGCTGGGACGGCGCGCGGCTAGTTGGCCGAACCCCGGTTGGGCGCGCCACGAGCGCAACTTTGCGTATGAACCTGGATCACCGAGTCGAATTTTGTCTGGAACTTATTGAGGAAGGCGTTTTTCCGCCCGGCGATTAGGGAACCCAATTCGACGCAGAGGGAATTCCTGCAAGCAGAAATTTCGGATGCTCCGATTACCTGTGCCGATTACCCATGGATTTGGAATGTCCCGGTTTGTCCCGTTTGTTTTGGGCGGATGAATCACTCGGGTTCTTGATCCGCCGGCAGCATGACAAAATGCCCCAGACCTTGTGGCTGGATCGCTCGGAAATGGCGCTGGTCGACACTGAACAATCGTGCGATCCGCATTCGCTCCGCGGTCGCGACGACGGTAGCGTCGGCAAGCCCCACTGTCAGATCCCGATACTGCGTCATCAGCGCCCGGCAGCGTGGCACGTCTTCTGAAGTGAAAGGAACGAGCGTGAAAGCGCCAGACTCAACACTTTCGAGAAAATCCAGGGCGGCATCCACGCCGAGGTGAGAG
>DATGHS010000487.1:0-11002 GCA_035307785.1 Gemmataceae bacterium | reverse complement strand
ACGTGCAAAAGCTCCCTTATGTCGATCCAAGCCGCATCGGCTCGGCCGGCGCTTCGTTCGGCGGCTACATGATGAATTGGTTTGCGGTGAACACCGGCCGCTTCCAGTGCCTGATTTGCCACTGTGGCGTTTGGGACTTCGACAGCATGTACGGCACCACCGATGAAGTTTGGTTCGACGAATACGAACATGGCGGCCCGCCGTGGGGCGGCCATCGAGCCAGCTATGAAAAATACTCGCCGGTTCGGTTCGCCGCGAATCTGGGCAAGTTCAGAACCCCGTTCCTCCTGATTCAGAACGATCTCGATTTCCGCTGCCCTATTGGTCAGGGGCATGAGTTGTTCACCGCCTTGCAGCGCCAGGGCGTAACGTCGAAGATGATCAACTTCCCGGACGAAGGTCACTGGGTCCTGAAGCCGGCCAACAGCAAGTTTTGGCACGAGGAAGTGTTTGCCTGGCTGAAGAAATACGTGCCGCCAGGGGGAAAGTGACAAGGTGAGGGGGTGACCGGGTGGCCCAATGCTGTCACCCCCTCACCTTGTCAGGCATAACGGAGCGAAGTGTTGTTCACTGAAAACGACTGGCTCTGGATCATTCTCGGATTGCTGGCGGTGCCGGCCTTGGTGGCCCTCAACGGCTTCTTTGTGGCGGCTGAATTCTCGCTCGTCGCAGTACGGCGGACGCGCGTGGAAGAGTTGTTGCACAAGGGCATCCGAAACGCAAAGGCGGTTCTGCATGCGATCGACCATTTAGATCGGAGCATCGCCGCCACGCAACTCGGAATCACTCTGGCGAGCATTGCCCTGGGGTTGGTCGGCGAGCCGGCGCTGGCGAAATTAATCGAACCGCTCTTCTCGTCGGTGCCGGCGCCCTATCGAGCCATGGCCATGCACACTGTTGCCGCCGCGATCGCATTCTTGCTCATTACCTACATGCACGTGGTCTTCGGGGAACTCATCCCGAAATCGCTCGCCCTGCAAGTCCCCGACCGCACGGCGATCCTGGTGGCGCGGCCACTCAACATGTTCGCCAAACTCACTCGCCCGCTAACGATTCCTATTTATTTCACGGCCAACCGGCTTTTGAGGCTCTTCGGCTTTCGCCCGGCCAGTGGCGAAGAGGCGGTGCATTCCATCGAGGAGCTGCTGCTATTGATCGAAGACACCGAGGAGGCAGGGATTCTCGAGCCAGAGCAGGCCGACATCGTGGAGAACGTCTTTCACCTCTCCGACAAAAAGGTGAAGGACTGCATGATCCCGCGCGAGCGCATGGGCGCGCTGGAACTCAGCACGCCGCCAGAGCAAATCCTGGAAGCAGTGCGCTCCGGCGCCCACACAAGGATGCCAGTCTACGAAGGCGATCTCGACAAGATTGTGGGCATTGTGAACACCAAGAACCTGTTCCACATCTTCAGCCTGCGCGGCATCGTGGTGCTCGAAGACGCCATCTACCCGGCCACGTTTCTCGCCCCCGAAGAATCGATTGCCACGGCGTTGCAACTCTTCCGCAAATCGCGCCGACCCATGGCGCTGGTACGTAACGAGCAAGGTAAAATTTTGGGCTTGTTGACGCTCGAAGACGTGCTGGAAGAAATCGTTGGTGAACTCGAAGACGAACATGACCGGCCGATCCCGAGAGTGCGACTCCGACGACGCTTGCGAAAGCCAGGCGGCGGACTGGTGCATCGCGCCGAGGTGCTGGGAAGCGGGCAGGAAAGAAAGCCGGCGGGTAAGGAAACTAAAAAGCCGGGAGAAGCGGGCGGTCCACCCGTTCCCCGATAAACTCATCACGTTTTGCCCAGGTCACCGCCGCACCAGCCGCCAGCAGAGCGTTACCGCAATTACCACGAACACCATGTCCGCCACCCAGATGGCGGGGCCGATGGGCATGCGGCCTTCTTTGGCCAGGTTCGTCGTGCAAATCAGAATGGGATAGTACAGCATGATGGTCGGCAGGAAGCCGATGATGAAGGAACTCAAGAAGTCAGCGCGATTCGTCCAAATGCCAATGGGCCCGCCGATGAGAGCGAAGCACAGGCAACTGAGGGCGAGGGCCGGTCGAAGGTGGCGCTCGGCCAAGAAGGAGCGGAATTCGCGAGCCCGGTATTTCAGCAAGTTGGTGTAATGTTCGAGCGCTTTGTTATCGTTCTCCGTGCGCACGGGCTTGGCATTGATCATGCGCGCAAAGCTTTCGCTCTGAGCCAGAATCTCGGCATCTTTGCGGCGCATGATCTCGATGCGGACGGGCAACTTGCTCCAGGACACGTCGCGCGAGGCCGGCGAGTCGCGGTCGCCGAAGACTTCCGGCGGCAATGGCTCGCGGAATTCGCGATTCTGGAACATCAACGCCGGCTTCACTCCGTCCTTGTAATCCCCGCACAGCACGCACTGCTTCATTTCCACCACAATCTCTTGCACCGATTTGCCATTTTCGGGGTCGATTCGGCTTTCCACGTGCAGTTTCGCTTCGCGGGCCCGGGCCACGGTGTCGTAGCTCTGGCTGTTCGGCAGCCGCCGTTTGAAAACGGCGTCGAAGAGTTTGTCGCCGTGCACTTCGCGCACGAAGATCACGTACGGCACCTTGGGATGCCGGAAGCAGCCCTGGCGTTTCAGAAGCGTGTACATCATTTCGTTGGTATCGCCGAGCAGGTGATCCTGCATCGAGCGGAAGGACCACGGGATCACGTCGAGAAACAACGTGAACGTGATCGCGCTCATCGCGACGCCCAACAGGATGCCGGGTTTCAAAACCTGGAATAGGTTGATTCCGGCCGCTCGCAGCGCGGTGATCTCGTTATCTTTTGCCAGCCGCCCATACACATTGCAGGTGGCGAACAGCGTGGTCGCGGGAATGGTATACGGCAAGGTGCCCGGGATCATGAGCGGGATGATGGAAATAATCTGTGCCGGCGCCAGGCCGCGCTGCGACGCTTCCGCTACCAACCCACCCATTAAGAACAGGCCGGTGAGGCTGACCAGCGTGACCGAGAAGATACGGATCAGATCCCAGAGGATCATGCGTTGTAGGCGATTTCCGAACATGGCGATTGCTCCAAGCACAAATCTCATTGGGTCTGCGGTCACCTGTAGGTAGCGGAATTCGCAAGAATTCCGACAGCCGCCGAGCCGGAATTCTTGCGAATTCCGCTACCAAGATCAGCCGCCGGGTAGTGTCTCAGTTTGGGAGGGCGAGGCTCCTGCCGAGCCTTGCGGTGGCTCGGCAGGAGCCTCGCCCTCCCAATTATCGGCAAACTAAGACAATGCCCGAATTCCGCTACCAAATTCAGCCGCCGAGTCGGAATTCTCGCGAATTCTGCTACCAGAACAGGATGGCCGCCCATCCGATCTCAATACCGCGGCCCGGCTTGCGGTTGCGCCATGCCGGCGGGCATCGCACTGGCCGGCGGCCGCGTGCGCTCGATCAAGGACCGCACCGGATCCACCAAAATCGGCACAGCTTCCTGGCGGAAATCCAGTGGTCCGTCAATCGATCCGCGCATTTCGATCTTGTACAGATTGCGGCTAATGGTCGTGGTCACATCGCGGGCTGGGCCCTGCACCGCCAGGAGCAAACGCGACCAGACCGGGTATACATCCAGCGCCAGGTTCGTGCCGTTGAGTTGCATGCTGCCTTCGCCGGTAAGGCACATCAGGTTGCCGAGTAATTCGATCTGATCCACGCGAATCCGCTGACCCTGGATGCGGAATTTTGCATGGCCCTCTTCGAAGGCGGTGCCGTCCGGAGCGCGAAGTTTCAAAAACTTTAGCAAATCGAGCAGCAGCGGTAGATCATAAATGCGGCCTTGCGGCACATCGATCGTGCCGCCGCCGCGTAGCGTGTCGATATCGTCATCGCGGCAGGAGACGAAGATTTGACCATTGGCCAGGCCGCTAATTTGAGCATCGGGCCCGAGCCGGTTGTGGCGCGCCAGGTCCTCCAGGCGAAGCTGGATCGCCTTTAGCGACAGGTTGTACTCCAGCTGGGGCTTAATGGAGATGCGCCCTTCGCCAGCAATGACTCCCCCGAATAGTTGGCCTTGAATATCGCGCACCTGGAGCACTTCCGGCGCGCGCCCCGGGTCCATGACGAGATGGGCAAATACTTTGCGCAATGGCTGGCGGAAAACGGTGGCCTGCTCCATGGCGACGTTGCCCAGCACCGCCCCCAGCTGTCCATGCCGATATTCTCCGCGCGTGACAAATTCGCCATACACGTTGTGCCAGCGCGGGCCAAGATTCAGGTCGGCCCCGGTGAACTTCAATTCTGCGTCGTCCCAAAAAATCCACGGCGAAGGCGCGTTCGATTCGGCCGGCGAACGCGTGCTGCGCCGGGAAGCGTCCTTTTGTCCACGGGCAATTAGCCGCGAGGGAGGTTCCAGTTTCGTTGCAGTTTCAACCACCAACTGCTTGGTGCTAAACGACATGGGCCCGGTCGGCTGCAAGGCGCTGGCCACCACGCGCAACGGCGGCGGAAGCGCCTGAATGAATTCGTCATCAGGAATGAACGGGACCAACTGCACGTCGTTGAACTGGCCCCATACGCCGCCTTCGGGCTTCACGATCATCTGGCTGGGGCCCACGCGCAAGCGCGATGCCCGGTGCACTCCTTGCGCGCCTTTGAACGTCAGAACGCGATCGACATATTGAAACGCGCAAGACACATCGTTCAGTTCATACGGCATGAAGGAAGGAGTAATCGAATCGACGCGAAGCGTGGGAACGGTAACTTCAAACTCATTGCGTGGCGCGGCTCTACCGGGCGCGACATTCCGCGTAACGTGCGTCACATGAGCGGTGAAGCCCGCCCGGCCACGCGGACCCAGCACCCGCCAGGCAGGGTCGAGATCCATTTTTGCGAGGGCCTTGCGAAGATCGTCGTCGAGCGGCACGCCGGCGCCTTCCACGCGCAATTGCAGCAGGTCGCCCGAGGGCTCGACATCCAATTTGCCGCTCAGCATCACCTCGCCGCCATGATGTTGGCCGCGAAAATTGCGCAGTTCCCAGTGCGTCCGATCCGTCGACGTGATGTCCACGATGCCGGTTACATTTTCCAGCGGATACGGAAAAGCATCGTAATTGAGATTCGTGTTCTTCAGATCCAGATGATAGCATCGTGTCAGCCGTGGCTCGCCGAAGCGCTTTTGTATGGTCACCCGCAGATCGGCCCGGCCGCGCAGATGAAACGATTCTGCCAACGCCCGATGCGGCCCCAGCGCTGCCTCAGCCCGAGGATCCAGCGGCAAATCGTTGCCTTGAATGGTCAAATCGATCTTCTGCTCGTCGCCCTGCCCTTGGGCCTGGCCCCTGATGGTGAAGGGCTTGTCGGAAGCAACTCCCTTGAGATCGACTTTCAACCGATCGGTGCCGTCGCTGGCTGTGAATTGATCGAGCATGCCGGTCACGTTTTGCAGCGGATAGCGAAAATCTTCGTGCATGGCCGTCATCCCTTCCGGATGCACGATGCAGTGCCGGCGCCACGAAGATTCGTCACGGTCGAAGGTGAATTTCAGGCTCAACGGGCCGGCCGGCTGAAATTCGCGCTGTAGCTCCTGCAAGCTCTTGGGCAGGCGGGCAAATAACTCCGGGGTCAGTGCCAATTGCTGAATTGTCAGGTCGGCGTGTTCCAGAAAATCGTCATAACTATCGACCGCCCCGCGCATCCCTTTGGCAGCGGCAACTAGATTAAGAGCGATCGCGGTCGAGCCCGAGCGGGCCCGGCAATGCTCCAACCGGATGTTGCCGCCGGAGTAATGCACGGAGCCTTGCAGTGACTCCAGCGGCAGTGGCAAACGCGGGTGTCGCAGCGTGGCATCGTGCAATTGCAGCCGTAGTTCCGGCTGCCATTCCGGTTGGGCGCCCGGCTGAAAGCGCACGTCGAAATGAGCTTCGCCTTTGCCTTGCAGATCGCGCAGATGTTCCGTCCAGTCCGGCAGATGACCGCCGAGTTCGACGACTGTACGATGTCCGAACGAGAATTCCGGCAGATCGACCTGCGCGCACAGCGTGCCATCCTTCCGTTGTGCAGTCGCCTGGCACTTGATTGGGCCGAGCGAGCATTCGGCCTGACCCTGAAACGTCAACACGGGCGCGGGATCGTTGATGAGTGTCCAGTTGCAGTGCTTCAATTCCAGTACCGCTCGGGAAAGACCACCCGTACGGTCGTCGTAAGAAATGGTTCCTTGCCGCACGACGACGGTCGGCACGGCTTCATTCGCTTTGCCGGCCGAGCGCGCGAACCGGGCCACGTTCCACTGGCCTTGCTCGTCGCGGCGCAATCGTAACGTTGGGCTCTGCAATTCGATCTTGCGAATGGCCAGCCGGCCATGCGTTAGCTGTTCCTTGTCGTGGTAGATGGTGGCAGCGGGCACTTCCAGCAATGGCGGACCGGCTTCGCCCTTGCGGCAGATCTTCAAATCACGGACCGAGATGCCGCCCAATGGCCGCAAATAAGCCGAGCCCACTTCCACATCCACATCTTGCAACTGGCTTTCGAGCAACTCGATCAATTGCCGGCGAATGGCGTGCGAGTTGATGCGCAAGTACGCCAGATAGCCGGCCACACCGGCGCCGGCCAGGCCCATGCACACCAGGGAATGCAACAGCAGTCTTCGCCAACCCATGCAGTCTTCCGTGCTTGCCCAAACTTGCGCGGCGAACTTTCAGCCACATGCCCTATAGGGAAGGCGGCGGGTTTGGTCAACGGGAAGGGGATCGCATCGACCCGGGGAATGTGGCCGAAGTTTCTGCTGGCTTTGCCGGGCACTGTGATTGCGTGGGGCGAGAAGCGGTCATCATTCAATGAGTTTGTTACTAACCGTTGGCTGTTGCGCGCGATCCGTAGTGTACGATCCGAACAGTGGAAGGTCATCCAAAAAAGCGTTTGATTTCACGAGAAAGCGCTTCGTTTCAGGGGGGATGTCTTTCTTTCTGCGAAATGGAAACGAAACGCTCCGCCTCCTAACTGCCCAATGGGCGCTTGGCCTTCCCATAACAGGCACGCCATTGAGCCCAGAAGTGCTACTCCGACCGCCTTGCCTGGATCGCCGCAAGCGGCAACCGTCACGGCTTCTTTTCTTCTGTAAAATCGAACGGCTTGATGCTCGCCGGAACGCGGAAAGTCTGATGGCAGTTGTTGCAAGTGTTAGAGAGGAGCACGAGCGACGTGCGGCTCTGGAGACGGTTCTGCGTCGAAACCACGCGGGCCAGCTCCGTGGCCGATGTGCGCAATTCCATGGCGTCTTTCATCCAGCTATCCTGGCCGGCGTTGTTCGGCGGCCGCAACATGAGCAGATTACCGGCTTCAGCAATCAACAATGACTGCCCGCGGGCAAACGTCCACGACTCCTTGTCAATGTCGTTACCCTTCAAGGTCTTTTCCAGCGCTTGAAAATTCGGGTGCACCATTCCTTCCATCAGCAACCTGGTTTCCGCCACAGGCTCGAGCTTGGGCGTGAAGCGCTGCGTCTTCTTGGTGGCAGGCGGCGTTTGGCCGACGCCGGGCATGGTAAGCAGAATGGCGGCCAGCGCCGTTAAAGCGAGCAAGCGAACGCGCGACATGATGAGACCCCTCACGAAGGAGACGATGGGACGTGGTTCGGGATTTCTATCTGCACCTCGGTCCCGGAGATTCGCACCGCGTAGCGGCCGATGCCGAGCCGCGGATTGTCGGCCCATTTGCCGTCTTCCAGGCGAAAGCGCCAGAAGTGCCATGGGCACGTTACGGTTCCGCTCTCGACAAACCCGCTGCCCAGCGAGGCTCCCATATGCGGGCAGGTGTCGTCGATGGCGTAATACTTTCCCTCGACTAGAAAGATGGCAACCGGCCGCTCATCGACGTATACCGTGTGGCCAAACCCTTCGACCAGATCGCTCACCTGGCAAACCGTGCGAAACTCCGCCATTCGCCACTCTTCCCCTGGAATTCCGAAATCACACCTGCCATGATTCTACAATAAGTTCGAGCGATTTTGCAGTGCTCCATTCGCCCAGGGACTTCCGTCCCCGGGCTTTCCTGCGCAACCGGTGAGCCACCAATGCTCGAAATCGAAATCAAATTCCGCGTTCATGATTTCGCGCCGCTGGAAGCAAAGCTCCGCGAATGGAAAACCGAGCAGCGCGAAGAGCGCGACGATATCGACGAGTATTTCCGCGCGCCGCACCGCGATTTCGCCAAAACGGATGAAGCCTTTCGGCTCCGGCGCATCGGAGAGAAGAATTTCATTACCTACAAGGGCCCGCGCACCGATGTCGCGACCAAAACGCGGCTGGAAATCGAGGTTCCCCTGGGCGACGGAGTGGAGCCGGCGACCGATCTAGAAAGACTTGTTCATGCCCTCGGATTCCAGCCGGTGGCTGTTGTCCATAAGCTCCGGCGCGTGTTCAAGCTGAAGCGACAAGAATTCGATGTCGAAGTCTGTCTCGATATCGTCGAGAGCGTCGGTCACTACGCGGAACTCGAGATTGTGGCGCCCGAGGAGCAATTGGAAAAGGCGCGCTCGCTGCTGCTGCAAATGGCCAAGGAGCTAGACTTAACGGAAATGGAGCGCCGGTCGTATTTGGAATTGCTCTTGGAAAAGAAGTCCAAATCGTCGCCATGAGTCCACTCGCCGTTTATCGCACTATTCCCGAAATGCGCCAGGCAATTGCTGCCGCCCGACAAGCCGGCCAACGCATTGGCCTTGTGCCCACCATGGGCGCGCTGCATGCCGGGCATGCTCGGCTCATCGAAGTAGCCCTGAGTGAATGCGACTTCGTTGTCGTGTCGATCTTTGTCAATCCCACGCAATTCGGGCCGAACGAGGATTTTGATCGTTATCCGCGATCCTTCGCTCCCGATCGGGAGCTTTGTGCACGCAGCGGGGCTGCGGCCATCTTCGCTCCAGATATCGCGACCATGTATCGAGCCAGTTTTCGCACGTTTGTTGAAGTAGAGGGCTTGCAAGACTTGCTCTGCGGCGCTGCGCGGCCCGGCCATTTTCGTGGTGTTTGCACGGTCGTACTCAAACTTTTCAACATCGTGCAGCCCGATGTCGCTTATTTTGGCCAAAAGGACGCCCAACAGGCGTTGATCCTGACCCGCATGGTGCACGACCTGGATTTGCCCATCGAAATGCGCACAGTGCCCACGGTTCGCGAAGCCGACGGCCTGGCGCTCAGCTCACGAAATCAGTACTTGGACCCGGCGCAACGAAAAAATGCCCCGGCACTTTGGCAAACGCTGCACGAAGCGCAGCGGCAAATTGAAAGCGGAGAGCGCGATCCAAACCTGATCGAACGAATGATGATGGACCGGCTCTCCAAAGTCCCCGGTGCACGGGTGGATTATGCACGCGTCGTGAGCGCGGAAACGCTTCAACGGCTGTGGCGCTTGCAGGGGCAGATTCTGATTGCCCTGGCCGTGTTCTTCGGCCAGACACGCTTAATCGACAATGTGCAGATGGATGTAAAAGATTGATCATGGGATGTTGGGTGGCCGGGGCTGAGTCTTCGAAGCCCCGGTCGCTACCGCCGGCCAATTTCGCCCATCGTGCCAGTCCTGCCGGTTGTTCCGACCAGTCCATCAAGTCCTTTTTGCACCATGAAAATCGCTTCACAATGGAGAAAGTGCGTGGCCCGGAGAAAACGATTCCATCGGTGGAGATCACTGCATCCGCCGTGGAGGATCGGTCATGGGCGTATGGGCGTGGCTGAAAGGGCTCTTTTCGGGGCGAGACGCGGCCCATGGCCGGCCAGAGGAAAAGCCATTGATCGCACTGGTGTTGCTGCTGAGCGAGCCGCGCGACCTCGACTCGACACAACTCGCCGAACTCGCCACCGTAGCCCTTGGCAACGACTTCTGTAACGACGACCCTGAGGCCACCGATTACTTCGTCACCGGTGACAATCCTTCGTTCATTCTCAGGAACGGTTCGCAGACATTTCTCATCAACAATTTCCCCCGGCCGTATATGGATGATCCGCATAAGGCGGCCGAATCCATTGCGGAA
Organism: Gemmataceae bacterium; assembly: GCA_035307785.1. Taxonomy (GTDB): domain Bacteria; phylum Planctomycetota; class Planctomycetia; order Gemmatales; family Gemmataceae; genus DATGHS01. Next base: position 1,017 of record DATGHS010000487.1, on the reverse strand, counting down.
TTGCGGCTACGGAAAGCGGTGCGCGAGCACTCCGCCTGGCTGTCGGTAGATCTGCTCGGCGAATGGACGGCCGACGAAATCGACGACGTTTACCGCACCATCGGCAAACTCACCGCCGCGCTGGCGGAAGAAGATTGCCTGGCCATCTTCGCCCCGGCCACTGGCCAGGCCAATATCTTCGATCTCGAAATGCGGGAGCGCCTTTGCAGCGAAAATCCCCTGGAACTCTTCACGTTTTCGCCCCACCCGCCGGTGGTCCCGGTATCCGGCGACGATCCAAGGCTGAAGGCAGCGGTCTCGCAGGCTCGTCGCTCCTGGTCGGAATTCGTCTCGGCCTTCGAAGAACGTCACCCCGAACAGCATTTCGCCGTGAAAGCACGGATCGGCAATGAAGAAACCTTCGAATTCATGTGGCTGACTGTTACCGGATTGGAAAACGGCTATATCTACGGTCGGCTCGACAATGACCCGATTGAACTTACCAGCATCCGCTGCGGCGACCGCGTGCGCGTGCCGCTCAAGGACCTCAACGATTGGCTTTATACCAGCGGCGAGCAGATGATCGGCGGCTATACGATCGAGGTTTTGCGTAAGATTCAAGAAGAGATGCAAAACGGTTGAAAATAAACGAATCCTTGAGCTGAACTGCTTGTCGTTCCTAGAACTCATGAACGGCAAGCTTTTTTTTTGCATTGAAATGTAAAAAGCAAAAATTCACAAGGAAAATGGAATAAATAAATTTGGTTGACTGGATGGATTTGGTAATATAGGCAATCTAAATGGACTATGCGTACCTGTTTGAGGTATCGCTTTTGCAGTTTCAGACCTTGTGGAAAGAGGCCTCGCTGTTGCGGAGTCGCACATGGACGCGGTGCGGGATTTCTTGACCGAAATGCTGCAAAAAGGCCGCGTGAGCGGGCACTTTTTGGGCTTGCTCCATATCCTGATCGGGCGGCGCGTTAGCCGAGCCGACGGCACAGTGCTTTCTACCGGGGTCACCTGGCGGGCCGTGGCTAA
>DATGHS010000486.1:0-2586 GCA_035307785.1 Gemmataceae bacterium | reverse complement strand
CCAGTCAAAGGTGATCGCGTGATTGATGCGCGGCAGCGCTTCCCACGACAGGATGTGCAATTGCCGCTGTTTCTTGTCCGGATCAATTTTGCCGTCGAGCACCAGCCGGTAGCGATTGTTCATCACGCCAATGTCGGGCATGTAGGTACGAACTTCTTCACCCATGACATCGGCCTGGATGACATAGTCTTTCATGGTCGGCAAGCCGATGTAGGCGCGGGCACGAGCCACGGGCGGCGCCGCGTTTTCAGCCAGCTTCTTCAGCACATTCTTGCCATCCAGTTGCACGACGGCGAATTTACCCATGGCATTCGCCCAGCCGCCGGGAGTGGCGCTCACCGGAACCTTGCTGAAATCTTGAGTGTATGGCAGCTTCGGCGCGACACGCACGCGGGCTCGGGCGGTGATGCCGGCCGTAGTGTATTCCAAGTAACCCTGTTGGCCCGGCATTTCCTTAACCGTGAGCTTCACGTCTCCGTGTTGACCGGACGCTGTTTCGGCAGCGAGGGCTGGTGGCTGCCGGCCGTTGGGTTGCTTCGGCGGCAAGGGAATTTTCCATTCGCCCTGGGGGAATTCCTTTACCGGAATGCCGGAGGAATCGAATGCGTGAACCGTGAATTCGGCGCTTTCGCCGGGGTGTAAGACCACATCGGCTGGATAGATGAGCAATTGCGCCACCTTGCCGTCGCCCTTTTCCGGACCATCGAGCTTCGGCGGCTGGCCTGCTTTACCCTGATTCGTGCCCAGGCAATAGAACTCCTCGGCCGTACCGAAGTATATGCGGCCATTGGCAATCGCAGGGGTGCCATTCGTTTCTACCAGGCCCACTCCCTTTTTGGGCTTGAAGTGCTCATCGTGCAATTCGGTTAGTTTCTTGGGTCCGACCTGGAGAATGTGGAAATCGCCAAAGACATCCATGACATAAATCTTGCCATCGCCATAGGTCGGTGAGCCGCGAGCCAGCGTGCCGAAAGGAAACCTGCCGCCCACCGGCTCGCCCGTTTTGGCGTTGAAGCAGTGCATCTTGGCCTTGTCATCGGGAAGGTACAGCTTGCCATCAACCAGCAGCGGCGAGGCATAGCCGAATTGCGTACCGACCACTTCCCAGACCAGCTTCGGCTTGCCATGTTCGATCTGGCTGGCATTCAGGCAGACGAGCCGGCCTTGCTGATTGGTGTCGTCGTTGATTTCGCCGTGGCAACAGTAGACGTAGTTGCCGTCGACCACCGGCGAACTGTTGATGACGCCGCCAGCAAATGGGTAGCTCCACACCGGCTTGCCGGTGCGCACCTGCAAAGCGTGCACGGCGCCGTCGGCCGAGCCGGTAATCAGCAAGCGCTGCCCGCCGATGACAGCAATCACCGGATTGGAGTAATACGTGCCCTTCATCACGGTCGATTCGGCCGACCACCAAACCGGTGTGCCGTCGCGCTTATTGAAAGCGACAAACCGATTAGCACCCCGGGCAAAGTCGCCCCAACTGCCGTTAATCATGCCGATGATGACCAGGTCGCCATCCACAGTAGGGCTGGCCGAGCGGCCGCCATAACCCGTCACCCGGCCGTATTCCTCAGTGAGCGAATGATTCCAAAGAATCTTGCCGTCCTTGTCGTAGCAGCGAAGAAAGCCCTGCGTGCCGTGAACGTAGATGTTGCCGGTTTCCGGGTCGCCGGCCGGGTTGGTCCAACCCACGCGGCTGGCCACAATGTCGCAATGGAACACGGGGAACTTATCTTCCCACAATACCTTGCCGGAATTGGCGTCGAAGCACATGACGCGTTCACCCGTAGTAACGCCGTTGCCCACCACGTTGATGATGTAGACGCGGTTGTTCATGATGATCGGCGTGGACCGGCAGCCATAAGGCGCTGACCAGATTTTGTCGAATTTCTGCGGTAAGCCGGTGTCATAAGAAACACCGTTCTGTGTCGGGCCGCGCCAATGGCTCCAATCTTCGGCGTGGGCGGCGCAACAAATAAGCGCGCATAAGGAAAGAGCAGCGAGGAATCGATTCATGAAATGCACTCCTTCGTGACGTGGCGAGCCGAACCGCGTAAGCGGCCAGTTCGCCGCCCAGCACCCGGCCCGTTATGGGGCTCGGCTCGCTGGGCCTTTGGTGTGAATCAATCTTTGCGCCTTCATCTCATAGCGCGGCAAGCTTCCCGGCGGCACACACACAACTTCGACGCGAAACAGCAATTCATCGCGGATCATTTTACTGATACGGTCTACCAATATCGAGTTAACGGCGGATGGCACCGGTTCGATTTCAATTCGCAGGTTGCTCAAGGTGGCTGTTTCTTCCACAACCACGCGGTATTCCGTCACTTCCGGAAAGCGCCGCAATAGATTTTCAATCGCTCCGGGGTATACGTTGTTGCCGCGCAAGTGAATCATCTCGTCCACACGGCCCAGGATGCCGCCTCTCAACCGGGCGAAAATCCTGCCGCATGCGCATGATTCGTTATCAAGCTGAGCCAGATCGCCGGTGCGGTAGCGAAGGAGCGGACTGCCGGTGCGGCTCAAGTTCGTGACGACAAGCTCTCCGGTTTGTCCGGATGAGGCTTCCTTGCCGGTGGCGGGATC
>DATGHS010000485.1:0-3141 GCA_035307785.1 Gemmataceae bacterium | reverse complement strand
GTTCCCGGCAAGCAGACGGCCGCGCTCAAGCCGAATCCTAATCTCGGCACGCCGGATGTGGTTTGGAGTTCCACCAAGGTGAAGGCCAACGGCTATGCTACACCGCTCTACTACCGCGACCGCATCTACACATTGAACGGGCCGATCCTGATCTGCGCCGATGCCACTAACGGCAAGCAGCTTTGGGACCTGCGGCTGAAAGGACCGATCGATGCGTCGCCCATCGCCGCCGATGGCCGCATTTTTATCGTGAATGAAAAAGGCCTGACGCAAGTGATTCAGCCTGGCGAGCAGCCAAAGATCATTACGGAGAATAACCTGGCCGACGACATCCTGGCCACGCCGGCCATTGCCAACGGCGCGATCTTTTTACGCTCCGATAAGATGCTGTATTGCATTGGGAAGAAGTGAGCCGCCCGGCTAAGCGATCATGGGCCTTCGAAGGTAGAACGGAATTTATTCCGTTCTACGTCCCGTCGAACGGAATAAATTCCGTTCTACGTGAGCGACAGGCACGGATCACTTTCGTTTCTGCATTCGTTCCAGCGTTTCTTGCGCGTCGATGGTCGCGGCAAAGCCCGGCGCGCCGGCGGCGAGGCGCTTCAAGATCGGAATAGCTTCCGGTTTGCCGCGACGCTCCAGCACCTCGATGGCACGCAGGGTTTGCAACGTTTCCGGCGACGGCCCGGCATCGAGGCGCTCGAGCAAGCGCCGGACACGGTTGCGGGCTTCCAGAGAAAGGTTGCCGTACCACGCCAGTGACAGCGCATCGCCGGCGGCTTCCCCCACATCGGCAAGATGGCGGCTCGCCTCTTCGCGCTCGGCGTATTTTTGGCTGCCGAGGTCGTCGATCCAGCGTGCGATCTGCTTCCGATCCGGTTCCGCTGCCGGCTTTAAGCGCGCGGCCAAGAACTCCTCCACCGCGGCCGAGTCTCGTCGCAGTCGCTGCATGGCCCGAAAGCTCTCCTTGGCCCGCGACCAAGCAAGTTCCTCCCAGGCCTCGAGACGTTCGACGGCCGACAGCTTGATTGTGTAGGTATCCATCTGCCACAACCTCGGCCTTTGCCAAATGTAGACAAGGCCCGATGCGCCCGAAACCGCGACCATGTTTCCATCTGGAGAAAAAGCCAGCGCACAGTTTCCAGCGCCAACCGAACCCAGGTTTTCCACGCGCCAAAGCTCCGCGCCGGTGGCCGATTCCCTGAGGCTAAGGGCGGCTCCTCCGGCCGCCATCAGCACGCCGTCTTGAGAATACGCGACCGCGCCAAAGTCCTCGGCGAATTCCATACGGATGTCGCGTGAGGCAATTTCATAAATGACGAAACGCGAGTCGGCGCACATGACAAAGGACCGGCTATCTTTGGCCAAGGCCAGGTCTTTGACCCACTCACCTTGGATAGGACCCTGACCGACTTGCCGGCCATTGCGCACATCCCACAAGCGCCAGGTGCCATCGCGGCTGGCGGTGACGGCGATGCGCTCATTACTCGCCAGGTCCATCGCATCGATGTAATCGGTGTGGCCCTTCATATCGACGAGTTGTTTGCGGTTCGGAAAATCCCACACGCGCAGGGTCGGGTCCCAGGATCCGCCCGACATGATCAATCTCTTACCATCTTTGAAGAACTTGATCTTCGTGATGCCCCCCTGGTGCTCGCCTTCGCACGGCTTCTGTTCAACGCCATCCAGGCTCCAGATGCGCACCGGGAAGTCGGCCCGGCCGCCGCTGGCGATCCATTTACCGTCGGGCGAAAAGGCGATGGTCCATACATAATCGAGATGGCTGCCGAAGCAGCGGAGGTGCCGCCCGGTTTCCACGTCGAAGAGGTGAATCTGCTTATCCGAAGCGCCGACGGCCAGGGTCTTGCCGTCGGGAGAAAAGGCGACACACCAGGGCCGGTTGCCCGGCGCTGCGCCTGGGACGAGGAACTTCATCTTCGCGCCGGCGGGCAACGGCTCGTCGGCGACGGCGGCAGTCGGGACAAGAAGCAGCAGAATCATTCCGCTTATGCGATGGAGATTCATACCCTGATCTCCGTCATCGATCATCGAATCCACTCAGCGTTCTCTGCGGTTAAGTTTTCCGAACCAATTTACCGCAGAGAACGCTGAGGACGCAGAGAGACCAAACTCATTTAATCCGCCTTCATGAACTCCACCATATACCGCACCGGCGTGGCGGCCACGCCTTCGATCTCTACGAGATAGCGCTTGCCAGGCGCGACATCGGCACCTTCCGGCCGGAAGATCACGCAGTTCGGAATGCCGTAGCCGCCGTTATCCACGTGGAAGAAATCCATTTTCAGCGCAGCGCCCTTGGCCATGCTGGCATCGGTCTTGTAGATGTTGGCTTTCACGGCGGAGGCATTGACTTTGTACTTGGTCGTGTTGAAAGAGACGCTCCAGGCTTCCTTGCCGCCAAAGTATTCCACGGGCAGCAAGCCCTTCGGCGGCCAGGCCACGAAGTCGTAATCGGGCATTTGTTTCTGGCTATTGTCGAACGACCACATGCAGGCATACTTGCCCGAACGGCCGAAGCCGGTCTTTTGCATGGCGGGGTTAATACACCAGCGACGATGGCCCAGGCGGTCGATGTTGCCCCTGTCGGAATCGTCCATCCAACCGTCCACGCATTTGGCCAGGTCGCCCAGCCCCATGGCGATGTTGGAATGGCTCGTGCCCTTGTAGCCGAGCTGATAGTCGGCCTCGGGCAAGCCGGGGTTCGGCGGCGTGTGATCGAGCTTGCCCAGCTTCTCCAAGAGTTTGGCCCCAGCCAGGCAAGCACTATTCATCTCCGAATCGAGGGCCAGATTCTCGTACGGAACGCCGGCCAGATAGCGGTAGGCCTTGAGCCGGCGCAAGGCGGCCTCGCGCTCGGCGGTATCGTTGGCGTAACGCCCCTTGTGCTCGGGGTCGATCTCTGCGAGCTTCTTCTTGATCTGGGCCGCGCTGCGCGCCGTGACAAGTTCGCCGTCTTTGAACGTCTGCGTCAGGAACAGCTTGCCGTTTTCGAATTGGCTCACGGTGCCGTTGAGCTTGCCGTCTTTGTAATTGGCGACGAGCTTTTTTGAGCCATTTTCGTTGTACTCCGTGTAGCTGCCGTAAAGCTTGCCCGCTTTGTAGGTCGCGATGATGTGCGGG
>DATGHS010000484.1:0-3195 GCA_035307785.1 Gemmataceae bacterium | reverse complement strand
CGGCCCCGACTCCAAGTCGACCAATCGCCTCTTTCGTCAGCGCGCCGACGGACATTTCGAAGATGTGAGCAAGGGCTCCGGGTTAGACATCTCCGGCTACGGCATGGGGGTGGCCGTTGGCGACGTGAACAACGACGGCTGGCCTGATGTTCTCGTCACGGAGTACGGCCGTGTGCGCCTGTTTCTCAACAACGGCAACGGCACCTTCACCGATATCACGAAGGAAGCCGGGCTCGACAATCCGCTCTGGGCCACGTCGGCCGCATTCGTGGATTATGACCGCGACGGCTGGCTGGATCTCGTGGTCGTCAACTATGTGGACTACGTGGCGGAGCGCAAATGCAATGGCCGCGATGGCACACCGGATTTTTGCGGACCGAATGCATTTGACGGCCGGGTTACCAAGCTCTTCCACAATCGCGGCCGTTCGGCTGGCGCACCGAGCAAATCGGTGCGCTTCGATGACGTGACGGTACCTTCCGGCCTGGGCCGCTTGACGGGACCGGGGCTGGGCGTGATTTGCGCCGACTTCAACGGCGATCACTGGCCCGACATCCTGGTGGCCAACGACGGCAAGCCCAACCACCTTTGGATCAATCAGCGCGACGGCACCTTCAAAGAGGAAGCGCTGCTGCGCGGCGTGGCGTACAATGCCATGGGTCAGGCGGAAGCGAATATGGGCATTGCCATCGGCGATGTGGACGGCAAAGGGCTTTTCGATCTGTTCGTTACGCACTTAGGCGAAGAGAAGCATCGCTTGTGGAAGCAGGGGCCGCGCGGCCAATTCCGCGATCTCACGGTTGCGGCCGGGCTGACGAATGCGCATTGGAATGGCACCGGGTTCGGCACGGTGCTCGTGGATTTCGATCATGCGGGGGCCCTGGATTTGGCGCTGGCCAACGGCCGGGTGCGCCGCGACAAGGAATCGCATCCCGATGAGTCGGCATTAAAGGCGCTGGGGCCCTTCTGGGGCCAGTACGCCGACCGCAATCAACTTTTTGTGAACGAAGGCAATGGCCGCTTCCGCGATGTTTCACCGGATAATCCAGCGTTTTGCGGCACACCCGCCGTCGGCCGCGGCCTGGCCTGGGCAGATCTCGATGGCGACGGTGCCATCGACCTGGTGGTCACGTCGATTCGCGGCCCGGCGCGCATATTCCGCAATGTGGCGCCGAAGCGCGGCCACTGGCTTATCGTTCGCGCCATCGACCCGACCCTGCACCGCGATGCGTATGGCGCTGAAATCACGCTTCAGGGCGCGGGCCGGCGGTGGTGGGGAATGATCAATCCCGGCTCAAGCTACTTGTGCAGCAACGATCCGCGTGCCCATTTTGGTCTGGGGGCGGCGGACCGCATCGAGTCGCTGACGGTAGTTTGGCCAGATGGCAAGGAGGAGGTTTTCCCGGGCTGTGCGGCCGACCAAACCGTGGTACTGCGCAAAGGAGAAGGCCGCCATGAGCGCGAATGACGCGAAGCATGCGCCGGCCGCACCGCCTTCAACGGCGCGCGCCGTCGGGAACCGCGGCCGCGCTGTTGCAGTGATCGTCTGCGTGGGGCTATTGATCTTATTACTGGGTGGATTGACCGGGCGGATGAGCCGTTCGGCGCCCCGGCCACCGGAAGTAAACCTGGCGGGGCTAGACCCTGAAATTGTGGCTGCTGTGCAGAACGCCCAGGCCGACGTCGAGAACTCACCTCATTCCGCAGCGGCTTGGGGCAAGCTCGGCACGATTTTGGTAGTGCACGAGTTCCGCCGCGAAGGCATTTACTGTTTGCAACAAGCCGAACAACTCGACCCGCGCGATCCGCGCTGGCCCTATTTGCAAGCCCTCGACGGCTTGCTGGCCAACGACATGGAAACCTCGCTGCCGAAGCTGGAAAAGGCCGTTTCTCTGTGCGGGAACGAGCCGGACGCGCCCCGCCTGCGGCTGGCTGAGATCTACTTGAGCCAGAATCGCCTCGACGATGCAGAAAAACAATTCCGCCTCTTGCTGCAAACCAACCCGCGCCACCCGCGTGCGCAGTTCGGTTTGGCGCGCATCTCGTTTCAGCGCGGCGACGCCCTAGCCAGCCTGGAGCAACTGTCGGTCCCTCAGCATGACATCCTGACGCGCAAAGGAGCCTGCATCCTCCTAGCGCAAGTGGAGCAGCAGCTCGGTCATACCGCGGCGGCCGAGCAGGCGAAGCAGCGCGCCGCCAACCTGCCCGAGGACCCCTTTCTGCCGGACCCGTATAATGAAGAAGCCATCGAGATGCGCACCGGCAAAGACGCCTGGATCAAGAAAGCACGCCGGCTTTCCGAAATTGGCAAGGAAGACGAAGCTCGCGAATTGCTGCGCAAGACCGTCAAGACTTACCCCGATGCCGACGACGGCTGGCGGCAGCTGGGCAAGACCCTTCTGAAGCAAAGAGACCCAGTCTACGCCGAAAAGGCATTGCGCCGAGCTTGCGAACTCGCTCCCGATATGTTTGAAAACGTTTATTTTCTGGGTTCCGCGCTGGTGGCACAAAAGCGACTGCCAGAGGCTACTGCATTATTTCGCAGGACTACGGAATTGAAGCCCGATTACGCTAATGCCTGGCACGATCTCGGTAACGCTTCGTATGAGGCCAAGGATCGGAGAGGCGCCGCGGCCGCGTATCGGAACGCGATTCGCTTCGATCCCAATCGATTTGATAACCATGTCAATCTCGCGGTCGTCCTGGCGGAACAAGGAGGGTACGCGGAAGCGTTGCTGCATCTGCTAAACGCCCTCCGTCTGAAACCCACGGACCCATTTGCCCAAAGGATGATTTCGAATCTAGTGGCCACTCTGGCGCTTGGCTGCAGTGCTTATTAACTAAATCCGGCTGGCCGTACCTTCGAGCCGGTGTTAAACTAAGATCAATGGGCCAGAATCTGGTCCACCTGCCTGCCAGGGCCGGTTTAGCCGGCCCGTCCTGCCAAGCTGATTTCTCTGCCTTCGCTTCTCCAGGAGTGCCACCGATGATTCGCCGGGGGGCTGATTCATTCGGGTGTGTCGATTTGCGCAATAGCTTCATGCCAAGTCGCCGCAGTTTCCTCAAAGCCGGCATGCTCGGCACGGCCGGCCTGACCTTGGCCGAGCTACTGCGGCACGAAGCGCGCGCGAATCCCGCTTCGACCAGTGCTGCTCGCAAGAACTCGGTTATCATCCTCTGGATGCGCGGCGGGCC
>DATGHS010000483.1:0-2496 GCA_035307785.1 Gemmataceae bacterium | reverse complement strand
GTACTTCATGGCAGCCAATGCGGATGGGCCGGCACGCTGGCGCGAGATTATCTTGGCCGACGATCAGTCCGCATGGGACCAACTGCTCGCCCGGCTGCAGTCCGGGCAGTCCGGCCAGGCCGAATATCGTATTGCCCATGCCGATGGCCACGTCGTCTGGGTGCGCGAAAGCGTGCGCGTAAGTTGGAGCCAAGACCAAAAGACGAAACTGCTTGATGGCGTGATCACCGACGTCACCGAGCGGAAACGGGCCGAACAAGAGATTCATCGGGCCAAGGAAGCTGCTGAAGCGGCCAACCGCATCAAGGGTGAATTCCTGGCCCGCATGAGCCACGAGATTCGCACGCCGCTCAATGGCATTCTCGGCATGGCCGAGTTGGCTGCGGGCACGGAACTGAACGCCACGCAACGCCGATACATTGAAATGTTACAATCGTCGGCGCGATTGCTCATGGCGGTCTTGGAAGACGTGTTGGACATATCCAAAATCGAAGCCGGCAAATTGGAACTGGAAGAAGTTGCGTATTCGCTGCGCGAGACACTTAGCGATGCGCTAAGCCCGCTGGTGATTCGCGCCCATCAGAAGCAACTGGAGTTTTCCAACCTGGTTGCATCGGACGTGCCGGATTATCTCCTCGGCGATCCCACGCGGTTGCGGCAGATCGTCACGAATCTCGTCAACAACGCGATCAAGTTTACTGATCAGGGTGAAGTTTTATTGGAGGTGCACCGCCTGGACACGGATCCGCCCCAACTTCATTTCCAGGTCAAGGACACCGGCATCGGCATTCCCAAGGAAAAGCACGAACTCGTGTTCGAGGCCTTTTCCCAGGCGGACCCTTCCACGACCAGAAAATACGGCGGCACCGGACTTGGTCTGGGCATCGCTGCGCAGCTCGTGCAACAGATGGGAGGGCGCATTTGGCTGGAGAGCGAGGTGGGGCGCGGAAGTACGTTTCATTTCGCGATTCCGCTGCGCATTTCACCGCGCGCGCCGAGCATGCCGTGGTTTCCTACCTCGCTTCTGGAGCGTCTGGGCGGCCGGCGCGTGCTGGTTGTGGACGATCACCCCGCTTTCCGGCGTCATTTGCACAGTTTGCTTAGCGGTTGGAAGATGCAGCCAGTGACGGCGGAAAGCGCCGCCGAGGCCGGCAACTTGTTCCACAAGGCAGCGCTCCAGGGCCAGCCCTTTGAGTTGCTTTTGATCGACAGCACGCTACCCGAATTCAACAGCTTGCCCCAGTTACAAGCCTTTTGGAAGCAATGGTGGGCCGACTTGCCCGTCGAACCTCCCAAGGTCGTAATGTTGGTGTTGAGTAACAACCTGGGGCGTGACGCCGAAATCTGCCAGCGGCTCGGCGTGAACGCCTATCTGAGCAAACCGGTTCGTGAATCGGCCACTTTGCCGGTCTTGGCGCAGTTGTTGACCAACGCGGAACTACTGCCCAAAGTCGAACGCCAGTCCACGAGCGGCACGATCCCGGAGCCAAGGCGAATTCTGGTCGCCGAGGACAACTCAGTAAACGAGTTCTTCGCGGTCAATCTCCTAACTACGCTGGGACACGCTGTCACGGCCGTTCACAACGGCTACGAGGCGCTGGAAGCGCTGGATCGCCAGGAGTTCGATATCGTGTTTATGGACATCGATATGCCGGACATGGATGGATTCGCCGCCACACGTCGCATCCGCCAACGCGAGCAAAGCGGAACCCGGCGACTGCCGATTATTGCCCTCACCGCGCATGCCCTCCAGGGTTTTCGCGAGGAGTGCCTGGCGGCCGGCATGGACGACTACCTCGCCAAACCGATTCAGCCCGATGCCCTATTGGCAATTATCCAACGCCATGCGCTCCCCTCGATGGCAAGCCACGGCGCGTCCCCGAATGGCGCGCTCGAATTGAATCCGGCCAGACAAAATGCAGCGCCTCCTGCCTGGCAACCGGAAGCTGCATTGCACCGGCTCAAAGGACATGAAGAAGTCCTAGGCAGAATGATCGCGAATTATCTCAACGACAGCCCGGACTTACGGGTCCAGCTCCACCAAATCCTGGTCGATGGGCAACTAACCAAGGCCCTCGTCCTGGCGCGCCGCCTCTATGACTCGCTGAGCTATTTCGACGCGGCCCCGGCAATCGCCCGACTTCAGGAACTGACGCAGGCCATTCGCCAAGGCGATAGCGATCGAGCCAGAGCGAATTGCACCTCCGCGGAGCAAGAATTGACTCAACTGGAAGCGGCGCTGCGCGAATACAGTGAATCAATGATTGAAGCGAAACTCGAGCGCGTTTAGCAGACTCCACATCAAGTCTTCCGCCGCCTGCCGGCGCTGATCTTTCTTCTTGGCCAGATAGGAGATCGCCACTCGCTTTTCCTCTGCCGCGGGATACCGGCCAAAGCAAGTCAAATACAATTCTTCCGCCAATCGCCCATCGTCGGTATGTTGCCGCAGCAGGCGGGCGACGGTCCCTTCTTCATGGCTCAGCTTTGCCTGGATTT
>DATGHS010000482.1:0-2702 GCA_035307785.1 Gemmataceae bacterium | reverse complement strand
TGTTGTGGCTTCGTGAAACCATCGCTCTGAAGCAGATGCGAGTACGCGGGGTTAACGCGCATCCAGCCGCCGTGTGCTTTGTCTTTGCGTTTTTTAGTAGCGGTTAGAGCAGTTGCCATGTGCTCCTCCCCGGACTCCCGGCGAAGCCGCAAGCGGCAGTGATCGCCTCGAACACTTCGCCCGGCGTGAGTTCGCGCATGCAGCGATGGTCGAGCGGACAAGTTCGCCGCTGGCACGGGCCGCACGGCACCGACTTCTGCAAATGAATGTCGTTGGCGGCAAACGTTTCCGTCCAGGCAATGTGCGTGGGCCCGAAGAGCGAAATCACGGGCTTGCCGAGGGCCACGCCGATATGCCGGGGACCGCTATCGGTGCTGACGAGCAGGTTGGCCCGCTGGAGGCATGCTTTGGTCAGCCCAAGTGAGATTGGAAAGTCGGCCAAGCTGTGAACCTGTGCCCGGTTCGCGGCATGGGCGATCTTGCGGCTCAGGTCGCGCTCCGCGGGGCCGCAAAGGACGAGCGCGCCGCTGCCGCGCCGGTCCACCAGCATGCGCGCAAGCTGCACGAAGTATTGTGCCGGCCAAAGTTTGGCAGCGCCGAAGGCAGCACCCGGATTCAGGCAGATCACTTCTTCATGTTGATTCAAGCCGGTCAGTTGCCAAACCTCTTCGGCCTGAGCTGCTGCTTCCGGCGCAACGAACAATTCCATCCGATTGGAGGAAACCGGGCAGCCCGCCGCCTCGGCTAGCCGGTTGTACGCCAGCAAAATCGGCGCGGGCACAAAGCGGCCGCGCGCGTCTTTGGCTGCGTGGAGGCGGTGCGTGAGCAGCAGCGACCGGCCATCCCGCGCATAGCCGATGCGCTGTCCACATCGGCCAAGCCGGGCGATCAATGCGGACCGAAAAGAATTGGGAAAAAGAATCGCTTGATCGACCTCCCGGGCGCGCAGGTTCGACGCGATCGAGAATAAACTGTCGCCGTTGTCGACCGGAAGCCAGTCGTTGATCCAAGGCGAGCCGTGCAAGACATCGGCCACACTGCTGCGTACCACTGCGATGATGTGAGAGTTGGGGTTCCACGCGCGCACGGCGCGGATGGCAGGCGTGGCCATGACCGCGTCGCCGATCCAATTGGGCAGAAAAAGCGCGATGCGCATGATCATTGTCTTGCCAAAGAAAGCCCAGGGACGGCCGTCCCTGGGCTTCACGCTGCCTTCATCCGTTTGAGCAGCCGCGTGGTCGAGAATCCTTCGCGGAGCGATGCGAGATGGACGCGGCCGCCATAGGATTTCACGAATTCCGAACCGACCACTTCGCCGGGGCGGTAGTCGCCGCCCTTCACCAGCACGTCCGGCCGCAATTCCTCGATGAGCCGCATCGGCGTGAGGTCGTCGAAAACGGTAAGATAATCCACGGCTTGCATCCCAGCCAGCACCATGACTCGGGCCTCGAGCGAATTGATAGGTCGCTGCGGGCCTTTGAGTGATCGTACACTTTCATCGCTGTTTACAGCCACGATCAGAGCATCGCCCTGGGCGCGGGCTTCCTGCAGGTACTGCACATGCCCGGCATGCAGCACGTCGAAGCAGCCGTTGGTAAAGGCAATCTTTTGTCCCAAACTGCGGCGATGTTCGATTTCGAGCCGCAGCGAAGTAAGGTCATAGAGCTTGGTCGAGCCGCTGCCGCGAAGAAGTTCGCGCAGAATCTCGTCCCTCGTGATCGTCGCCACGCCGATCTTCTCGACTTCCAGCCCGCCGGCCACGTTCCCCAGGCGAATTGCCGGATCGTAATCAGCCCCGGCCGCCAGCGCGAGGCCCAACACGCTCAACACCATGTCGCCGGCCCCGGTGATGTCGTACACTTGCCTCGGCCGGGTAGCAAAGTGTTGCCGGCGCCCGTCGGCATGGGCCAGTGCCATGCCGTCCTTGTCGAGTGTGACAATCATTGCTTCCAGGTCGAGCAATTCGCGAAGCTCTCCGGCTGCGGCCAATGCTTCCGTCACCTTCTCGATCGTGCGGCCGGAAGCCAGGCTGGTTTCGAGCCGGTTCGGCGTGAGGGCCGAACAACCATGATACTTGCGGTAATCGCGGCCACGGATGGGGTCGGCCAACGTGCGGATACCCTTGTGCGATGCGGCGGCAATGACATTCCGCAGCAGGCCCGGCACGCACACCCCCTTGTCGTAATCGCTGATGAGAACCAGATCGGCGTCGGAAAGCTGTCGAGAAATGTGCCGCAGCAACTCGCGCGCGATCGGCTCGGAAACCGGCAAGCGCGATTCGTAATCGACGCGCATCATTTGCTGGGGATGTCGCTGCTGCGCGCGGCCGATGTAGCGCTCCTTGAGCGTGGTGGGCCGGCTGGCGTCAGCCACAACTCCGGCGGGGTCGATTTCCAGATCCGTGAGCATTTCGCGAATCCGCTTCGCGTCGGCATCTTCGCCCACCACGCCGGCGATGCTTACGTTTGCGCCCAGCGCTCGAAGCATCGTGGCCACGCTGCTGGCTCCGCCCAGCCGCTCCTCGCGGCGGTCCGCCCGCAAAAGAGCGACCGGCGCCTCCTGGCTGATGCGCTCAGCATCGCCCCAGATGTAGCGGTCGAGCATGAGATCGCCCAGGACCAGCACCCGCGGCTGGCCGAGGTCTTGCACCAGTTGAATGAGGTCAGCAGACACAGGGAACTCCAACATTCTTGGCCGCTTGC
>DATGHS010000481.1:0-4002 GCA_035307785.1 Gemmataceae bacterium | reverse complement strand
ACTATCTGCCAATCATGCAGAAGTGATCCCCAGGGACTTCCGTCCCTGGGCTTTGATGCCCACCGGTTCCCCGACTTCCACTTCCTGTTCCTCTTCCAAGCCTATGGGAGGCTCGGCTTCCTCGGCGAGTTTCGGCTGGCTTGGATCGCCCATGCCTTCGGGCCAGATATGGAAGCCGCTCTTCCACGGAATGCCAAGGTGGTTGGGAATGTCCCACGTTCCCCAAATGCCTTTGCCCTCGTTGTAGCCGGTGTAGTACACGTCGTGCTTGCCGAGGTAACGTTTGGTCCAGATGCATTTGCCATCGGCCACGTCGTAGCGGCCATCAATGGTGAACAGCCCCACCAGGTCGCGGCCCGTGCCCCTCATGGTGCCGGAAGCAAACGTCAGCTGCAGGTCAGTCTTGTGGCGCTGGCTGCCGGTGTGCGGCATCAGGAAAAAGCCGGTCCACGGCCCGCTGGGAAAGCGGGGATCGGTCTCCAGCGGTGAAGGTCCTTGCGACATGAAGGTTCCTTGCGAGGATACCGCATTGTAGCCGACGCGGCAAAGATTTTCCGCGCTACAATTGCGAAGGCGCCGTCAATTTCCGATAATAGTAATGCCTACCCGAAAATCCTTGACCCCATCCGAGACGAGTTATGCTCGCCGGTGCCATGCGCTTCGTGCTTTCCACAGCCGCTTTGCTGGCCGCGCTCGCGCCCGCTTCGGCCGACGACGGTGCACGCTTCCGCGTCGAAGTCATGGCGGTGCTCTCGAAGGCCGGCTGCAACCAGGGCGCCTGCCACGGCAATCTGAACGGCAAAGGCGGCCTGAAGCTCAGCCTGCGCGGCGAAGATGCGGATTGGGATTTCGGCGTGCTCACGCGCGGCATGTTCGGCCGCCGCATCGACCGGCTCAGTCCGGACCAGAGCTTGATCCTGAAGAAGCCCACGGCGCAGGTGCCGCACGAAGGCGGCAAGCGCTTCGATGTAGGCTCCGCCGAGCACGAAATTCTACGCCGCTGGATCGCGGCTGGAACACCCGATGAAAAGACCACCGTGGCCGTGCAAGAACTGCTGGTTCAACCGAAAGAATGCGTCCTGTATGACCCAGAGGACCTATTCAAAATCCAGGTGCGGGCGCGCTTTTCCGACGGCAGCAGCAAAGATGTGACGCGCCTGGCCGTCTACGAAGCATCGAACCCGATGGTGGCAAGCATCAGCCCCGATGGCACGGTCACGCGGCTCCGGCATGGCGAAACTGCTATCAGCGTGCGCTTCCTGAATCGGCAAACAACCGTGCGTTGCGCCAGTGTTCCGGCCCGGCCTGATTTTCGCTGGAATAATCCACCGGAAAATAACTTCATCGACCGGCACATCTTCGCAAAGTTGCGCAAATTGCGGATGAATCCCTCGGAGTCATGCGACGACGCGACGTTCCTGCGCAGGATTTATCTCGACTTGCTGGGAATGCTGCCGACGCCCGAAGAAAGTCGCGCGTTTCTCGGCGACTCGCATACCGATAAGCGCTCGCGGTTGGTCGATTCCCTGTTGCGACGGCCCGAATTTGCCGACTACTGGGCGCTCAAATGGTCCGACTTGCTGCGCAATGAAGAAAAGCAACTCGACCGCAAGGGCGTGCAATCCTTCCACAACTGGATTCGCCAGTCGATCGCCGAGGGTAAGCCGCTCAACGAATTCGCCCGCAAACTGATAGCCAGCCGCGGCAGCACCTATGCTGAGCCGGCCGCGAACTACTACCGGGCCTTGCGCGATCCGCTGCTGCGCGCCGAAGCCACGGCCCAGGTTTTTCTCGGCATTCGCCTCCAATGCTGCCGCTGCCACAACCATCCGTTCGATCAATGGACGCAAAACGACTACTACGAACTGGCCGCATTCTTTCCGCGCATCCAGTACCGGATTGTCGAGAACAATCGCAAAGACAAGTTCGATAAACACGAATTCGACGGTGAACAGGTCGTCTGGTTTGATCGCACGAGCGAAATCACGCACCCACGCACCGGGCAGACCGTGATGCCGAAATTCCTGGGCTATTCCGGCGCGGCCATGGGCGAGCAGGAGGATCGCTTGCAAACGCTGGCCGACTGGGTGGCCAGCCCGGCGAACCCCTTTTTTGCCCGCACACAGGTGAACCGCATCTGGTTCCACCTTCTGGGCCGCGGACTTGTGGATCCCGATGACGATTTCCGCGCCACCAACCCGCCGAGCCATCCGGAACTGCTCGATGAATTGAGCCGTGATTTCGCGGCCCATCAATTCGACCTGCGACAATCCATTCGACTCATCGTTGGCTCACGAACTTATCAGCTCTCCTCCACGCTCAACGAGACGAACCGCGAGGACGAATTGAATTATTCCCACGCCCTGGTTCGCCGGCTCGAAGCGGAGCCGCTGCTCGACGCCGTCGCGCAAGTTTCGGGCGTGCCCATCAAATTCGCCGGCCAGTCGGAAGGCAAGCGGGCCGTGCAGCTACCCGGCGTACAGTTGCAGCCGCGCGGCAAGCGCAGCGGGATGGGCATGACCGAGAGATTCATGAAGACCTTCGGCAAGCCGGAGCGCCTGCTGAGCTGCGACTGCGAGCGCTCGAACGACACTACGGTTTTGCAAGCATTCCAAATGATTTCCGGCGAAATGATTGGCAAGCTGCTCGCTGAGCCGGACAACCGTATCGGCAAGCTGCTGCAATCCGGCAAGTCCGACGGCGACATTCTCGATGAGTTATATCTCGCGGCTCTATGCCGGTATCCGTCGGCATCGGAACGGCAGCAAATCCTTTCACGGTTGACCGGCGCTGCCAACCGACGCACCGCCTGGGAAGACGTATTATGGGCGCTGCTGAATGCGAAGGAGTTTTTGTTGCGCCGCTGAGGCCGCTTGCGGCTTCGCGCTCGTTCTGAATTAGCGGCGATTCGGCTTTTTGCCGCTGAACGCAAAGCCGCAAGCGGCAGCTGGTGAGGTTGAACGTGAACTCCACATCATTCTCCCGCCGTGATGTCCTCCGCGCCGGCAGTGTCGGCCTGCTTGGCCTTTCTCTGCCTCGTTTCCTCGCGGCCAAGGAAACGCCGTCTGTCTCTCACACCGCCCGTGCCCAAGCCGTCATCTTCCTGCATCAGTGGGGCGGCCCCGGGCAACACGAAACCTTTGACATGAAGCCGAACGCACCGGCCGAGATTCGCAACATCTTCAAGCCGATCCCCAGCAGCGCGCCGGGGATCCAAGTGTGCGAACTGCTGCCGCGAACGGCTCAGGTCATGGACAAAGTGTGCCTGGTGCGCAGCGTGCAGCACACGATGAAGAACCACAATTCGGCCGGCTATTACAGTCTAACTGGGCATGCGCCGCCGACCGATGATCAGCGCTTGCGTGATTCGAGTGACTTGCTGCCGGCTTATGGCTCCGTCGTGGATCGTTTTGCACCAAACACGAATGGCCTGCCCACGTTCGTGGCCTATCCCCACGTCATTCGCGATGGTTCGGTCACGCCTGGCCAGCACGCCAGCTTCTTGGGCAAGATCCACAATCCACTGCTCATCACGCAGGATCCAAACAGCGCCGCGTTCGGCTTGCCGGAGCTGAGCTTGCCCGCGAATCTGACCCCGGATCGGCTCGCTAATCGCCGCGAAATGCTCGACCTTATTGATCGGCAATCGCAGCTGCTGGAACACTCGGCCATGGCCCAGGGTATTGACCAGTCCTACCAGAAGGCGCTGGCCATGCTTACCTCTACCAAGGTCAAGCAGGCGTTCGACCTTTCCGCGGAGCCGGCGAAGGTGCGCGAACAGTATGGCCGCACGACGTACGGCCAAGGCTGTTTGTTAGCCCGGCGACTCGTGGAGAGTGGCGTAAAGTTCGTGAACGTGTATTTCTCCGACTCAATTGGCGGCGACACCGGCGGCTGGGACACGCATGGTTTCGACAACAAGCCCATGAATCCGATTTTGAAGAAGCACTTGCTGCCGATCACGGATCAGACTCTGCCCACGCTGCTAAATGATCTCGATGA
>DATGHS010000480.1:0-8879 GCA_035307785.1 Gemmataceae bacterium | reverse complement strand
GCACGGTGCGATGCGGCCTTCCAGAATGAACAATTGCGGCGTGAATTTGTGTTGGCGGGTGGACTTATCGGCCCGCCGGGCACCGAAAGAAAACCACGACGTCCAATTTCGTTTCGACATAAGTCACCCCTCAATGAGCGTGGAACGAGACAATTTCTCGCCCGAAAGAATGAAAATCTTGAATTAATCAAGGGCGAACGGGGGGCGAAGGGTGACGGGGGGAAGGCGAATCAACCGGCGGGGAGGGGGAAGCCGGGGGAGGGGGGGGTACCAGCCTGGCAACGGGTGACGGGCGCGAGGATTTCGCGCGCTATCGTGCCACTAAAAGGAGTAACTACAATCTTGGGCTCGATCCGCCAAGAAATTCCGAAAAAATAAGAATGACCCCAGTAGTACAACCCCGGGGCGAATCGCCTACCGCCGGGATTCGCCGATTTTCACGGTGCCAAACATCCCCGGAAGCAGCTTCCCTTCCGGGTTTGGCAAATCAATCTCGGCACGCAGGGTGCCATTGTTGCGGTCGATGGCGCCGCCAAGGCGCGAGATTTTGCCTTTAAACTCCCGGTCCTGCAACGCCGCAAAGTGCGCGGCGACCGGGGCGTCCACGGTGACCTGGCCGATACTGTTCTCGGGCACCTGGATGACCATGCGCACGATATCCACGCGGGCCACCACAAAGAGCGGCTGCATCTTGGCAGTATTGGCTGCCTGAGCATAATCGCCGGCAAATACGTTTCGTCGAATCACAATGCCGTCAATGGGCGCGGTCACTCGCGCGAATTGCAGGATCACAGCCGAGCGCTGCGCGTCGGCATGCGCGACAGCAACCCGGGCCTCGGCCACCTTGACCATTGCCTCGGCGCGCCGTTCGTTCACCTGGCTTTCAGTTACACTCGCCTTCACGGCCAGCAACCGTGCCTCGGCGGCATCGACGGCAGCCTTGGCGGCCTCGGCCTTTTGATTCGCCTCATCGAAAATCGCCTGATCGATGGAGGAATTCTCCAACAACTTCTTCATACGCTCCAATTGGGTCTTGTGCCAATTGAGATTTGCTTGCGCGCTTTTCACAGCGGCTTCCGCTTCGCGCACATGCAGCTTGACCGAGTCGACCGCCGCTTGGGCCGCCTGCACCGATCGGCGCGTCACGTCAAGCTCCGCCTTCGCCTGCTCCACCACGGCTACCTTCTGCTTGTATTCCGCTTCCATTTCCGGAACGGAAAGCTCGGCCAGCACTTCACCTTTCTTGACGCGGTCGCCGATGTCCACATTTACTTTGTTGATAAATCCCGGCACGCCGGCATAAAGGTCCACTTGTTCTAAGGCCTCGACATTGCCGGCGACGCTGAGTGCCTTGTCGGCCGGCACATTTTGGACGGTTGGCCTCTGCGGGTTAGCCTTGATCTCACTTTGTGGCAAACGCAAACCGATCAAAGCAAACATGGCGGCACAAATGCCCAAAATGCAAAGCAGTTTATTGGTGGGTTTCATATTCGACGATCCTCCGAGAGGAGTTGGCTGTGGAACGAAAAATTGCTACTGCATTTGGCACTATAGGCGGTCCGACAATGTCTCGCAAGATTGCGGACTCCTTCGAATCGCGGACCTACAGGCGAGATTCCGCCTTTGGCATGTCTGTTGCAGTAAGTGACAGACGATTCCGCGATGGATGAGAGCACTTATGCCAGATGGTGTCCGCATGGTTATTTTCATGAGATTCCGGTGAACGATCTTGCAAAAGCTGCACTTTGTCCCTATCTTGTGCGGATACTTTGGAAAGAGGATAAAGTTGCTGCTCTTTCCCAACGTTATTGATTTTCGCGCCCCGTTAGCGACATCTCCCAGAAAGGGTTGCACATGGAGTTGGTGAGCCGCCCCAAAAATGATCGTTACACCAAGCCGGGGCAGTATCGGGAGTTGGAAGCCTCACTTCAAGCGTTTCCGGAAGCCGCTGAAATACCTTGTCTGGTCACATATGCTTTCGATTTTCGCACCCGCCTCGGGCCTTTCCTCTTCACCGACATGAAACTGTTGACCGCCGGTCCGCGCGCCGTGGCGGCTGCGCTTTATAGCTCCGGCTTCAAGAAAACGCGCATCGTGCAGCGGCAATGGAATCCCAACTTCCGCCCGAGCGAAGCCCGCTTCGATGGCGAGCTGCCGCAGATGCTCTTTGTCTCCAGCATGCAGATTCACAGCGCCTCGGCCTACGAAATGATTGCCGACGCCTATAAGCTCGGCGACGAGCGGCCGTTTATTCTGGCGGGCGGCGCGAAGGCGATTTACGAACCGTGGGATTTCTTCGGCATTGATCCGCAGCGAAAGATCAGTGCCGACGTGGCGTGTACCGGGGAAGAATACGTAATCCTCGAGCTTCTCGAGCGCATCATGTCGCATCGCGGCAAAAAGGAACATCCGCGCAAGACGTTCCACCGCTTGCGGCGCTCCGGCTTGCTCGACGATATTCCAGGACTTGTCTTCCGCGAAGGTGATGAGAAGGCGCCGCTGGGCCGGCTCATCGACACCGGCGTGCAGCGCATGGTGCAAGACCTCGACGAATTGCCTCACCCTATCGGAGCTCTGGGCCTGCTTGAACCGCCGCATCGCCGGCATCAGATGTCGGCCCGGCCGGTGCCGGTGGAGCGCCTGGGCCGCTACGGCGGGATCATCAGTCTGGTGACAACGCACGGCTGCAAGTTCCATTGTTCATATTGCCCGATTCCGGCCTACAACCAATTCACCTTTCGCTGGAAGAGCCCAGAACGGCTGCGCGATGAGATCGAGGTGATCGGCAATCGCACAGGAATGGATTATTTCTTTGGCACGGATGACAACTTGTTCAATAGCCGGGAAACAGTCGAGGAACTGTTTACCGAGCTAGCGAAGGGAAAAGTCCGAGGCAAAACACTCCGCGAGCGGATCTTTCTTGGTACGGAAGCGACGGAGTACGATGTCTTCAAAAATGCCGACCTGCTGCCGCTCTGCTACGAAGGCGGATTAAAGGCGATTTGGTTTGGCATCGAAGACATGACCGCCGAATTGGTGAAGAAAGGCCAGACGCCGGAAAAGACCCAGAAACTCTTCCAAATCATGAACAAGGTGGGCATTGCGCCCATGTCGATGATGATGCATCACGACGGCCAACCTTTGGCCAGTCGCGGCAACCTTTACGGTCTACTGAACCAGGTGCGCTTCCTGCACAAGAGCGGCTCGGTCAGCATGCAGGTGACCATCCTCACGCCGTCGGTTGGCAGCAAGGGCTACGAACAGCCGTACGAAGACGGCATGGTCATCGAAGAGGCCGGCAAACACAAGTTGGAAGACTACCTGTACGACGGTAATCATTGCATCGCCACCAAGGACCCGAAGCCCTGGCAGAAGCAACTAAACGTGTTTCTCGCTTATGCCAGCTTCTACAACCCGGTGAACTTCTTCAAGATTTTCATGAAGAAGAACGATCCGTTGAAGAAATACCGGGTGATGTGGCAGGTTTACGGCATGCTGGGCGTGGTGAAGTCGTTCCTCGAAAGCTCCAGTTGGCTGTGGAGCCTGTACAAGGGCCCCGTTCGCAAGATGAAGAACGTGCCAAAGTCCGTGCTGCCGATGGTTCCCGCCAACGAACCAGAGAAAGTCGCCGCCGAGCCAAAGCTGAGCACGCAGATGGTTTGATGTTTTTGCTAAAAGCAGATTCGCAAGACATGGCCGGCGCGACAGCGCCGGCCATGTTCATTTTGGAGCTGCTGAGGCTTTCCAGCCTGCCCGGCCAACGGTAGGACAGTCTGGAAAGCCTGACCTACACAAAACCAGCTTCGCGGCCAGCGTTTTGCTGGCGTAGAATAGCAATGGCGGGAGGAAATCATTAGACTGAAATCTGAATCTGCCCAGATCGGCTTGCAGAGACTACTCCATGCTTCATTATGGGTTTGTGCGGGTGGCGGCGGCAGTGCCGCGACTGCGCGTGGCCGACTGCGACTTCAACACCGACCGCATCATCGGTCTGATGCAGCGCGCGGAGAGTGAGCAGGTCGGCATCCTGCTGTTTCCCGAGCTGTGCATCACTGGCTACACGTGTGCTGATCTGTTTCACCAGACGGTCCTGCAACAAGGGTCCCTGGCGGCGCTGGCGCGACTGACGAAGGCCAGCGCAAACCAGTTTTCTGGACTACTGGTAGTCGGCTTGCCCATGCTGCACGACGATCAACTCTTCAACTGCGCGGCGGTATTGCATCGCGGCAAAATCCTTGGCATCGTGCCGAAGTCATACTTGCCGAACTACAAGGAGTTCTACGAAGACCGTTGGTTCGCTCCGGCATCCGGCGCGCGTGGCAAGCAGTTGCGCATCGACAATAACGCCATTCCGTTTGGAAGCGATCTGCTGTTCGAGGCCAGCGATGCCCCGGGGCTGACCATTGGGGTTGAACTCTGCGAAGACGTCTGGGTGCCGATTCCGCCGAGTTGCTACCAGGCGCTCGGCGGCGCCACGATCCTGCTGAATCTTTCCGCCAGCAACGACATCATCGGCAAGGCGGCATACCGCCGGCAACTGGTGGCCAACCAGTCCGGCCGCTGCCTGGCGGGTTACGTCTACGCCTCTTCCGGCATCGATGAATCGACCACGGACCTCGTCTTCGGCGGGCACTGCATCATTGCCGAGGATGGCAGCATTCTGGCCGAAACGCGCCGCTTTGAGCGCGACGAGCAAATGCTGGTTTCCGATATCGATCTCGACCGGCTAAAGATCGACCGCCTGCGCACCGGTTCTTTTTCGGACGTGCAGCAATTTCCCGGTGCCAAGCGCGAGTGGAATCGCATCAGCTTTGTGTCGGGCGCGACCTCCGGCAAGCTGGGTTTCCAGCCGCCAAGTGGTGCCAGCAGTGGCCGCAAGTTGCGCCGAACGGTGGAAGCCCACCCATTTGTTCCAGCCGGCCACGAACAGTTGCGCGAGCGGTGCGAGGAGATATTTCACTCGCAAATGGGCGGCCTGGCCAAGCGGCTGGAACACATCGGCAAGCCGGCCGTGTCGATCGGTATTTCCGGCGGGCTGGATTCCACGCTGGCCCTGGTCGTCGCTTGTCGCGCTTTTGACGCGCTGAGCGAACCGCACAGTAAGATCAAAGCCTTCACGATGCCAGGCTTTGGAACGACTTCACGCACACTCCAGAACGCCCGCGCTCTGATGCGACATCTCGGTGTCACGGCTATCGAGGCCGACATTCGCGCGCTGTGTCTGGAAGAGATGAAGGCGCTCAAGCATAAGCCGTTCGGTATGGACTTGACCGGGCTCGACGTCGAGCAACTCACGCGCAGATTCCGCGACCTGAAACCAGAGTCATGCCAGGATGTGGTCTTCGAAAATGTGCAGGCCCGGATGCGGACCAGCATCTTGATGAATGCCGGCTTCGTAATCGGCACCGGCGATGTTTCAGAACTTGCTCTTGGTTGGTGCACCTACAATGCCGACCACATGAGCATGTACAACCCGAACGTGAGCATTCCAAAGACGCTGGTGCGATTCTTGGTGAAATGGGCGGCGGAGAATGAATTCGAGGGCGAGGCCCAGCACACCCTGCTCGACATTGCGGCCACCACCATTTCGCCGGAATTGTTGCCCACGGGCGACGACGGCCAATCGACGCAATCAACCGAGTCCACAATTGGGCCCTATGAACTGCATGATTTCTTCCTCTTCCATTTCCTTCGCTTCGGCGCGTCGCCGGAGAAGATCCTTTACCTGGCCGAGCAAGCCAAATTCGCCCGCAACTACACGCCCGTGGAAATTCGCCAATGGCTGCGCGTCTTCCTGACACGCTTCTTCGCCAATCAATTCAAGCGCTCTTGCCTGCCGGATGGACCGAAGGTCGGCTCGATCAGCCTTTCGCCCCGCGGCGACTGGCGCATGCCGAGCGACGCGCAGGCGAAACTGTGGTTGGAGCGGCTGTCAAAGGAGTGATCTGACGAAAGCCCAGGGACGGAAGTCCCTGGGCCTTCAGGTTGCAACGTGTGATTCTCCATTTCCGTCGCCACCTACGGCGCTGAAGTACACCGGCCGCTCCGGGCGTTTGCTGAAGGCTCGTGCCTCTGCCTCGGCATAGCGATGCTTGTTCACTTTCAGGTTCGCCACCGCTTGCAAGAAATACTCGGTGGGCGGCAATGGCGGGCGCTTGCGAGCCAGGTCGTGGGCCAGAAGAAGCTTGCCGTCTTCCGCAAGGCGCTTGAGATCGGCCCCCGTGAAGCCGTCGGTGACCTCGACCACGCTGCCAAGATCGAGCGCCGCCAGGAGCGGCGATGCCGGCTGCAGATGCTGCTTGAGAATCGCGGCGCGGGCCGCCGCGTCTGGCAGTTTCATTTCCAACCAAAGCTCGATGCGCCCCGACCGCAGCAAAGCCGGCGGCAAATTGCTAACTTGCATTGCCGTCATCATCACGCACACCCGGCTGGCGCTATTGCTTTCCAAACCATCCAGCATCGTGAGAAGGTAGCGGTACAACCCCATCTCTTCGCCGCCTTCGAAAATCACATCGCTATCGTCAATGAATAAGACGGAGGGAGCATTGGCAGTTGCCTGGTGGAATAGCCAATGGACACTGCGGTAAAAGCTGTCGGTGCCGGAGATGCAGGTACCGTCCAAGAGAAAGAACTTGCTCTTCAGGCGATGGGCGAGCGCGCGTCCCACGGTTGTTTTGCCGGTGCCAGGGGGACCGAGCAGTAGCACGCCGCGCTTCGGCTTCAGGCCAAGCTCGGCAGCCAGTGCATCGTTTTCGAGCGGCAAGATGATATTGGCTTCTAAACTCTCGACCACGTCAGCCACGCCGTGCAGTTCGGACAACTTTACCGGCTGCACTTCCTGCAGATCGACGTTGCTGGCCAAATGATGGGTGCGCAGATACTCAATGAACCGCTCGGTATCAAGCTGCGGATCGCGGCGAACGCAGAGGCTCACGCCTTTGAGCTGATGGGCGTTCAGATGGGTGGCGAAGCGATGAATCTTGGCATAGTCGAGCCGAGCCGCCAATTCGTCGCCCAGATAGCGCTGGCAAAGGAATGCGTAGTCGTCGGGCGTAAATTCGAAAATGGAGGTGCTATAGCCTGGCTGATCTAGCGGCGCCGGGGTTTGACCGTCGAGCGCGAAAACGAGCTTGCGCCTGTGATCTTCCGCAAACCCGGCCATGGTAGAGAGAGGGATGTCGAAAAGACCAGGCCGCGGGTAGGCGCCGCATCCGCCCGCGACGTTGGTCAGCAGATGAAGATCATCGACAAAAACGTGCGTGTGCTTTTCCAGCGCTTGCAGCACCCATTCTTCAAAGGTCTCCTCGAGGGCGAGCGGATGGCGGCCGCGCAGCACCGGCAGAAACTCGCGCGTGGTTAGGAACGCGCCGCCGAGCCGCTCATGCAAATGGCGAAGAATTGTGGACTTGCCCATGCCCGTGTCGCCCCGGACGACGAACACGTGGCTCAAGGGCAACAGGTCTTCCAATGCTTGCGCAGCCTGTTGTTGCGTGGGAGACAATGGCATCATGTTCTTAGGGTGGGCATTAAGCCCGCAAGAAAAAAAAAGGAATGGGGAGAAGACACTGCCTAGTGCGAACGGGTTCGCGCCGCTGGGAAAAAACGAATCTGGATCTGCCGCCGTGTGGACGCCACTTGCCGAATTGTACTCCGATTCGCATCTTGTGGGCAGGCGCTCTTGCAGCGCCATGACCGTCCCACCCACCGTTTCCCATCTTCTTCGAGGAGCTGCATCATGAAGCGATTGTTGGTTGGTGTGAGCATTTTCGTATGCGTTGCCGCGGTTGGTTTTGCCGAGGATAAGAAAAATCCCTGCACCACACCCGTGGATCGCAAAGACAAAGGTTGGGTAGCGCGGCATGAATCGTTTGTGGCGCGAGCCAAAAAGGGCGACGTCGACGTTGTTTTCCTCGGCGACTCAATCACACATGGCTGGGAAGGGGCCGGCAAAAAGGTCTGGGCCGACAAATTCGAAAAGCTGAAGGCCGCGAACTTCGGCATCGGCGGCGACCGCACCGAACATGTCTTGTGGCGCATCACCGAGGGCAAGGAACTGGAAGGCATTTCGCCCAAGGTCGCGGTCCTCATGATCGGTACCAATAATGTGGGCTCGAATTCACCCGAGCAAATTGCCGAGGGAGTAGGCGCGATTGTGAGCACGCTGCGTCACAAGAATATCAAGGTGCTGTTGCTCGGCGTCTTCCCACGAGCGAGCGCCCCGAAAGAAGAAAAGGTCGCTCCCGCTGCGAGCCTGAACCCGAAGATCAAGCAGATCAACGACATCATCAAGAAAATGGACGACGGCAAGAACATCGTGTACATGGACATTGGTTCGAAGTTCCTGACGGAAGACGGCGGCCTGTCGCGCGAGATCATGCCCGACCTGCTGCACCTGTCGCCGAAAGGCTATGAGATTTGGGCCGACGCCATCACGCCAAAGCTGGAAGAGATGCTGAAGTGACAAGGATTTAAACCACAGAGACACGGAGAGCACAAAGAAGAATTTTTTGTCTTCTCTGTGCTCTCTGTGTCTCTGTGGTTCAAAAGTTTTCTTATTTCACATCCATTGCGTAAATATCCGATCCGCCATCACGCGTGGAAATGAAGGCCAATCTCTTTCCATCCGGCGACCACGTTGCGAAATTGTCCTGGGCCGGTTGATTCGTGATGTTTCGTGGATTGCTGCCGTCGGCGTTAATCAAATAGATTTCGTAGTTTCCATCGCGATTCGAGGTGAAGGCAATCGTCTTGCCATCCGGCGACCAGGCAGGCCAAAAGTCGGCGGCCGGATGGTCGGTGAGCCTCTTCAAGTCGCCGCCGTCGGCATTCATCAACCAGATTTCCAGGTTGCCGCTGCGATGGCTGGCGAAGGCGATGCG
>DATGHS010000479.1:0-22280 GCA_035307785.1 Gemmataceae bacterium | reverse complement strand
CCGCGCCGGGCAGACCGCACGATTGCAAGAATGCGGCGCGTTCCAAAGTCGGCGCATGCTCTTCGACTGCCAACGATATGACTCGGGTGTGCGGATAATGGATTCGTTCCGCATCATGCGAAAAATGCGCCACGACTTTGGCGGCCGCTCGTAGCCAGATTCTTGGGTGCGGGTCCACGGCGATCAATTTCCATGGGCAACGATCAAGGCGCACCGAACGTGCGCAAGCAGCCCAAGGAACGGCGCCGCCCCACGCTTGCACGGCGTCCGGCGATAGTTCTCGCAACAAGCGTCGCAGGCCGAGCGCGCCTTGGAGCCATGAACGCGATGCACCAACGCTGTGGACCGGAATTCCGGTTTGCCTTAGCCGCTTGGAGAAGATGCCATCTTTTCCCAACACGCCAACGTGGACGACAAACTGCTCTCGCGGCAGCGTGGTCGCCAGCAATGTTGCCTGCTTGGCGTAGCCATAGCATTGCAGATCGGGAACCAGAAACAGAATCGTGCGCATGGGAAAAACATCTGCGCTGTACAATGAGCGCAAGATCAACGATTAGCGACGCTTCAGTAGCGTGGCTTGGCCATCGCCTCGATGAAACTGTCACTTTATGCCATGAACAGCCGCGGGCTACTCCTCGGGTTCTGGCCCAGGGGTGAAGAACAACATTGGGATGGGCCGGCGGTGAATCGCTACTGGCTGGTGATCGAGCGGGAAACAAAAGCTCGCTGAATCGAGAGCACTTCGATTGGAGAATCTGCGAAGAAAACTCGCTGGCAAACGCCCCAGCGACCGCTACTTCCGCGAAGCGAATAAGCTGGCGGATGTCGTGATCGCCGGCGGCTTTGAGGAGATCGTGGGGGTGGAGCGCGGGGCGATTAGGATGCGGTATTGAGCGAAAGCCACTTACGGCTTAGCGGGATTACGGTAGGTACAGCCGCCCGGTGCCGCGGATGTTATCCGCGTTGAGAACATAATCGAACAGCTTTTCGACGACGCGCTCCAGAAAGTCGCTTTGGTAAACGTTGTCAGGGTTGGGCAAAGTGAACACTGGCAGGCTGGTCGCTGTTCCTTCTCTCCGAATTGTCGTCTCCAATGAATCCTCGGCTTCTTGGTTGCGATTGCTCGTGAGCAAGAAGTGGCCATTGGCCTGACAAAAACGCCAGATGACATCGTCGGACGACGCAGGATCAAGCCCCGCCTCAGCGAGCGTTTGAAACGTTACATCAAGGGCGGTGGTAAATTCGCGCCAGACGTCGGATTGCAGCCGCATCCAGATGCACGAACATTGCCCCTCAATGTTCGCGTCAATCACGATGACCGGCACCGTTTTTTCCCCGCTTGGTGCTGCTCAAGTTTCTTTTTGAGGCGAGCCACTCGCTCTTCCGTAGTCAAACTTTTCTCAGTTTCGGTAAAAATGCCGCCGCGAGCATGCTGGGCCTCCGTACCGCGCTGATGAAACGTTTCCACGCGCCGGTCCTCTTCAACCAATTCATCGCGATGCTCATTCACGTATTCAACAACCGCATCAAACTGCTCGCGCGTGAGGCTCGGCATAGCTTCATGAATGAATTCAAAATCATAGCCACGATGAATGTAGTAGAAGACATCCATCACCGTGATGCGATGCCCCTCGATCTGCGGCCCGCGGCCGATGTCGATGATGCGGGGTTTGGTGCTGGGCATGGTTTCAACCTCACGAGAAGACCAACCAGGGTGCATTCTAACCAACGATAGAGTACATTTACAGCGGAGTTTATTGCAGTAACGAAGGATGCCGCAAACTCACCGGCAAACACCCTAGCGACCGGTACTTCCGCGAGGCCACCTAGCTGGCGGATGTCGTGATCGCCGGCGGCCTCGAAGAGACCGTGGGGATGGAGCGAGGGGAGATTGAGATGACGTATTGAGGGCAATAAGTCGCTTGTGGTCGGCACTTACGGAGGATCAGCGAAGATGAACGCTTTTCGAACATTCTTTACGAGAATTCAGAACTGGTATCGCCGGCTCAGATTTCGGGAAGGCCGGACTCTGTCTCGATTTATTGCTTGCGATATTCGTAGGGAAATCCTAATCGTGTCGGCCGCGAGGATTGATGAAGGGATCATCATAGCTCGAGTCCGCACAACGAATCTGCTTTACGTTGCCAGGGGTCTGGTGCCGGAGCCTGAGTTCGAACCCGCAAATGAGCTTCGCATAAAGGAGATGTGGAGATGGACCGGTCAGAGGTGGGGTGGACTGCCGGATGGGACATCCATTGTAGACCATTTGCGCGACGAGGAATAATCAAGGCCGCGAGCAATCTAGCATGAATGCGCCGGCCCACCTTGACAGGACTCTCCCCACTCCGAAAGGCCCACCATGCCCGAACCCCTCATTCGCAATATCTCCGACACCGCCCGCTGGGCGGCTTTGTACCGCGCCCGCGAAAGTGAGCGGCCGGATGCGCGTTTTCGTGATCCGCTGGCCCGGCGGCTGGCGGGCGAGCGCGGCGAACAGATTGCCTGCTCGATGGCGTTTACCGAAAAGCACGCCTGGACCTGGACCACGCGCACCGTCCTTTACGACCAGTTCATCACCGAGCAGATTCAGCGCGGCGCCGACATGGTCGTGAACCTGGCGGCGGGGCTGGATGCCCGCCCGTACCGCATGAGCTTGCCGCCGACGTTGCAGTGGATTGAAGTGGATCTCCCTGGGATCCTGGATTACAAGGAAGAAGTGCTTCAAGGCGAAAAGCCGGTTTGTGCATTGGAGCGCTTGCGGCTCGACCTGGCGAACGTCGAGGCCCGGCGCGAGCTGTTCGCAAAGCTGGGGCAAAGGCCCAAAAAAGCCCTGGTCGTCACCGAAGGTTTGTTGATTTACTTATCAGCAGAAGAGGTCGGTG
Source organism: Gemmataceae bacterium (assembly GCA_035307785.1). Taxonomy (GTDB): domain Bacteria; phylum Planctomycetota; class Planctomycetia; order Gemmatales; family Gemmataceae; genus DATGHS01. Next base: position 19,398 of record DATGHS010000479.1, on the reverse strand, counting down.
CCCTGGCGCGGGACTTGGCTGCCGTATCTGGCTTTCACGGCTGGGTCATCGACATCGCCTCTCCAGGCCTGCTGGAAATGATGCAAAAGCAGTTGGGTTCGCAACTGGACCAGGCCGGAGCGCCATTCAAGTTTGGCCCCCCGGAAGGGCCGGAATTCTTTACAGCATTCGGATGGAAGCCGGTAGATGTTCGCGGCATGCTCAAGACCGCGGCAAAGCTCCGTCGGCTGTCGTTGTTCATGCGTTTGCTGGCCCTTTTGCCGGAATCGAAAGGCAAGCAAGGCAAGCGACCCTGGTCGGCGATTTGCTTGCTGGAGAAGAGGTAATTGGTCCTGGACCGTCGAGTCCAACTTGGACCCATCATTAGTTGGCGATATTGCTAGCGTCGCCGCTTTCTTGACGTCGCTTGGAGCGCCGTCTACGAAATAAAAATAAAACCTATTTGGGCCCCGCTAAGCCTCCTCGTTTTCACTCCTGGGAAACGACTTTTCTGAACAGATTTGTCTCTGCACTACTTAAAACCCGTCGCGGTCCCAACGGCGGGGCAGAACTGCATACAATCGCGAAAGCGATGGCGGCCAAATTGAACCGCCAAGATGAGGAATCCACCATGCACATCAACCGTCGTGAAGCGCTATCATTCTTGGCGGGCCTAGCCGTGTCCCCTTTGCATTTGCATGCCGGGAATGAGCCTACCTTGCGCCTGGGTACCTTTAGCGCGGAAGTCACCATCCCTATTGGCCATCCCTGCATGGGCGGTGGAATTTCACCCGCAAAGAAAATCGAAGACCCGCTCTTCGCAAACGGTTTCGTGTTAACGGGGGCCGACAAACCGCTGGTATATGTGGCCGTGGACTGGTGCGAAATCCGTAACGATGCCTATGACCGCTGGCGAAAGGCAATTGCCGAGGCTGTCGGGACCGAGCCCGTGCGGGTGTTGGTTTCCGCCATCCATCAGCACGATGCCCCGGTGGCCGACTTAACTGCTCAGAAATTGCTGGAGGAATACAAGTGCCAGGGCGCGATCTGTAATATGGAGTTCCACGAAAAGGCAGTGCAACGAGTGGCGAAGGCGGCGAAGGAATGCTTGGCCAATGCCAAGCCGGTAACGCACATAGGAACCGGTCAGGCCAAGGTCGAGACAGTCGCGTCGAACCGCCGGTACATCGATGAATCAGGGAAGGTCCGCTACGACCGCATGAGCCGCGCAGTCGATCCCAAGATTCGCGCGGCTGAGGACGGGACGATCGATCCTTTCTTGAAAACCCTCAGCTTATGGAATGGCGAGCAGCCGCTCGCGGCTTTAAGCGCCTACGCCACCCATCCCATGAGCTATTACGGAAGCGGCGGCGTCTCGGCCGACTTTCCAGGCCTGGCTCGCAAGCGCCGGCAAGCCGACGACCCGAAGGTGCTGCAAATCTACCTGTCGGGCTGTAGCGGCAATGTGACTGCGGGCAAATACAACGACGGTAACCCTGCCAATCGGTCCGTCCTGGCGGATCGGCTTTATTCCGCCATGAAGGAGGCATGGAAAGCGACAAAGAAGCAACCATTGGAGAAAATCACGCTTCGAAATGTTCCGCTTCAGCTGGAAGCGCGCAGCGGCGAGGGATTTTCGGCGGACCAATTATTGAACCGGTTGAAGAACGACCTGAAGCCATTCGGCCAATGCCTGGCTGCGCTCGGCCTGAGCTGGCGCAAGCGCGTCGAGTCTGGTCAACCTATCGATCTGCCGGTTATCGACTTCGGCCCAGCTCAGTTCGCAATTCTGCCGGCCGAAGCGTATGTCGAGTTCCAGCTTTTCGCTCAGAAGGTCCGGCCGGATGTCTTTTCGATGGTCGCCGGCTATGGCGAATGCGGCCCCGGTTACATTCCGATTGAACGGGCCTGGAAAGAGAATGACGGCAATCTGAACGACTGGTGCTGGGTGAATCCCGGCAGCCAAGCGAAGATGGAGAATGCGATGACGATGGCGCTGCGAAACGCGGAGTCGTGATTACCATTCCCACCAATCCTTTGGTTCCGGCCAATTGCCAAGCAGCTCGCCATCATGGCCGGTGGTCCAGATGTCCGGCTTCTTGCCTTCGTTTTTTGGCCCGGCGGGATCATATCGATAGGGCCGGCCCCATGGATCATTCGTAGTACCGGGTTCGACGAACGGTGGGCCATTTGGCGGAGTGACGAGGTCGTTCAGCTTTGCGGGATATGCTCCGAATTTCAGGCGGTACTGCACCGCGGCCACTTCCAGTGTCTTAGTTCCGGCTTTCGCTAGATCGGTTTTGGTGACTCCGTCATCGTAACGGAAGGCATACATCCCAGCGAAAACCGCCAAAATGACCGCGATCAATGTCACAAGCAAGCAACTTGCTTGCACCTGGCGTCGAGGCGAGCTAGGATTCCGTGCAACTTCATTCATTTGTAGAAGGTCTCCAGTAATCCCGCTCGCGCCTCCGGCGTCTAATAAAGCCAATAGCAAAAGCGATGGTCGCGCCGACAACCGGCGCGCCAATGATGACCAGCGCAACCCCGAAGCCGGAATCTGTCCGGCTACCGTTGAAAATATGACGAAGCAAATAAGAAACGCCCGCCGGAATCGGTATGCCCAGAAAAGCCCCGATTGCCAGCCCCCAATAGAGCGGGCTCCGCCTTCCGGTCCATTCGGCCCGCACGGACTCGGTTACCTGGGCTTTCGTTGCCTGGGGAATCACACAGTTGCCGTAGCGCGGGCACTCAAAATCAGTCTCGCCGAGCGCGCTGCAGCAGTGAGAACAGAAAATCGTAGCCATGATCTTGCCTCTGATAAGCAAACCGCGCTCTGCGACAAGGGGTTCGAAACCGCAGGCTGCGACACAATAAGTTCAAATCATCGTCTTGGTAATTTCGCGAAGATCGGGTTGCTTCTGCGGCCTAAAACTGGCACAACAACTGCATCCTGAAATTTAAATCCTTGTTCGTGAGGCAATCATGAGAATTTCGGCCGGCTTGTCCTGTTTCGGCATCCTGCTTCTCGTTACCTCGATCCCGGCGCAGGAAGAAGCCCGGTTATTGCGATTTCCCACGATTCACGGCGACCAGATTGCTTTTGCGCACGCGGGCAATCTGTATTCGGTTTCGGCCAGCGGCGGTCTGGCCCGGCGGCTCACGACTACGACCGAAGGCTACCAAATGTTCCCGCGCTTCTCGCCTGACGGCAAATGGATCGCCTTCACCGGCCAGTACGACGGCAATACCGAGGTCTACCTGATGCCGGCCGAGGGCGGCACACCGAAACGGCTTACCTACACGGCCACGCTTGCCCGCGACGAGATCTCCGATCGCATGGGGCCCAACAATATCGTCATCGGCTGGAAGCACGATGGCAAGCACATTCTCTTCCGCACCCGCATGCGCAGCTTCAATGACTTCATCGGCCAGCTGTACACGATCTCGGTTGATGGCGGGCTGCCCGAAGAAGTGCCGGTGCCGCGCGGCGGCTTCGCATCGTATTCGCCCGACGATTCGAAAATGGTCTACAACCGCATCTTCCGCGAGTTCCGCACCTGGAAGCGCTACCGCGGCGGCTTGTGCGACGACATCTGGATTCACGACTTCAACACCCACAAGACCGAAGCCATCGCCCCGAACCTGGCGTCCGACATCATCCCAATGTGGGCTGGCGACAAGATTTACTGGATCTCCGACCGCGGCGAGCCCGAGCGCTTCAACCTGTACTCCTATGACCTGAAGACGAAAGACGTGAAGAAACTCACCGATTTCAAGGAGTTCGATATCAAATTCCCGTCGCTCGGAGACAAAGCAATTGTGTTCGAGAACGGCGGCTGGATCTATAAGTTCGACCTAGCTACGGAGAAGGCCGAGAAGGTTCTAATCCGCATTCGTGATGATTTCAGCGGCGCCAGGACGACGCTAAAGGATGTGAGCAAGAACATCGAGAGTTACGAAATCTCCTCCGACGGCAAGCGCGCCCTGTTCGTGGCCCGCGGCGACGTGTTCACCGTGCCGGCCAGCAAGGGTCCGACGCGCAATCTCACAAACACGAGCGGGGTGCACGAGCGCAATGCCAAGTGGTCGCCGGATGGCAAGACGATTGCATTCATTTCCGATGCCACCGGCGAGGATGAGATTCACGTCATGCCGCAAGACGGCAGCGATTCGCCCAAGCCGATCACCAGCAAGGCCGACACCTACAAGTACGAAATTCGCTTCTCGCCCGACAGCAAGAAGATCGGCTGGAGCGACAAGAAGGAACGGTTGCAATTTGTGGACGTGGCCACCAAGCAGGTCACGGTTGTGGCCCAGTCGAAGGAATTTGAGATTCGCGACTGGTCCTGGTCGCCCGATTCCAAGTGGATGGCCTTCGTGCTGCCGGTGCGGCAAGGCTTCGACAAGATCTGGCTCTATTCCGTGGATGAAAAGAAGTCATACCCGCTGACCGGCGAGTGGTACGCTTCGTCACATCCCACTTTCAGCGGCGATGGCAAGTACCTGTTTTTCGTCTCGGCCCGCGATTTCATTCCGACTTATAGCCAGGTCGAGTTCAATTATTCCTATGCCAACATGCAGCGCATCTACTTCGTCACTTTGCAGAAAGAAACGAAGAACCCGTTTGAGCCGGAGAGTGATGAAGTTGGCGAACCGGCCAAGCCGGCGCCCGCCAAGGATGACAAGAAGGATGAGAAAAAGGACGATAAAAAGGATCAAAAAAAAGAGGATGAAAAGCCCAAGGAAGACAAAAGCATCAAGATCGATATCGACGGCATCGACCGGCGCATCGTTCGATTACCGATCTCGCCATCTTCTTATCGGGATCTTGCGTCGGTCGGGAACACGGTTTATTACCAGAGGGCCGGTGGCTTCTTCCTGTTCGATCTTGGCTCAAAGAAGGAGACCAACCTCGGCAACGTGGATGGCTACGAAATCTCAGCCGACGGCAAGAAGATGCTCATTTCCGTCGGCGGCAAATATGCGATTATCGACCTGCCAAAAGGTACCGTTAGCGTCGGCGAGGGGATGAACCTTTCGGGCCTGGAAAAGCGGCTCGACCGGCATGCGGAATGGAAACAGATATACAACGAATGCTGGCGGCAAATGCGCGACTTCTTTTACGACCCCGGCATGCATGGCGTCGACTGGGAGGGCGTACGGAAGAAGTACGCTCCGCTGCTGGACCACGTGCATCATCGGGCCGATCTCACCTTTATTATCGGCGAGATGATCGGCGAATTGAATGCGGGGCACACCTATGTCGGCGGCGGTGATGAACCAAAAGCATCACGCATTCCGATGGGCCTGCTCGGCGCGGAGCTGAAGATCGATCCGACCGGCTATTACAAAATCACGAAGATTTTGAAGGGCGCCAACTGGGATCCGCTCACGCGCTCGCCGCTGACGGAGCTCGGCGTGAACGTGAAAGAAGGCGAATTTATCGTCGCCGTCAACGGTGTGCCGACGAATGAGATGGTGAATATTTACGAGCATCTCATTAATACGGTCGGTAAGCAGGTAGCGCTCAAAGTGAACGCGAAACCGGAGGCAAAGGGCGCCCGAAGCGTGACGGTGATGCCGATCGGTGATGAATCGAAGCTCTATTACTACGACTGGGTGCAAGGGAATATAGAAAAGGTCTCAAAGGCAACCGATGGCAAAGTCGGCTACCTGCATATCCCGGACATGCAAGTCGCGGGGCTGAACGAATTCGTGAAGCACTTCTACCCGCAGCTGGAGAAGAAAGCGCTGATCGTCGATGAACGCGGCAACGGCGGCGGGAATGTTTCGCCCATGATCACCGAGCGGCTGCGGCGCGAGATCGCCATGGTGGGCATCGCGCGCAATTCGTCGCCCCGCGTGGAACCGGGCGGCACTTTCTTCGGCCCCATGTGCTGTCTGCTCAACGAATTTTCCGCCTCCGACGGCGACATCTTCCCCTACCGATTCCGCTATTACAAGCTCGGCAAGCTCATTGGCAAGCGCAGCTGGGGCGGCGTCATCGGCATCCGCGGCACCCTGCCGCTGACCGACGGCGGCTTCCTCAACAAGCCGGAGTTCTCCCGCTACAGTCTGGAAGACAAGTGGATCATGGAAGGCCACGGCGTGGACCCCGACATTGTGGTCGATAATGACCCGTACAAGGAATACACCGGAACCGACGAGCAGCTCAACAAAGCAATCGAGTTGATGGTGGAAGAGCTGAAGACAAAAGAACGAAATTTACCCCCCGTGCCGCCGTATCCTAAGAAGTAGGGACAATTCGCGCCGTTTTTGGCTTAGCGCTCGCGTGGCAAATCAGCGAGCGCTTGGCCACAAGCGGCAAACCTGATTGGAGACGGACAATGAAATGGACATTCTTTTCGATTTTCGCGCTGTGTGTTGCTTCATTTTGCACCACGCCGTTGTTGGCCGACGACGAACCTGGCTACCTCGGCGTGCAAATCAAAAACGCGCCGGATGGAGACGGCGTCGTCATCGTGATGGTACTCAAAGATAGCTCCGCCCACGAAGGCGAACTCCAGGCGGATGATGTTATTAAGAAGATCGACGGCAAAGCAGTGACCACCGTTCAGGGATTTGTTGCATCCATTCGCGAAACCAAACCGGGCACCAAGATCAAATTGACGCTGATTCGCAACGGACAAGAGAAAGATGTGGAAATAAAACTCGGCAAGCGTTCCGATAATAAATGATCACCAAGTAGGCGGCGCATTATGGTCCGCGCCGCCTGCGCTCAATTCGGCCCTTGAATGTAATACATCTGCGGCTTCAGGTCGGCATGAAGCATGGCGACCACATGACCGTCGCAAAACAGGACGTTGAACATGCCCAAATGACGCGGTGGAAAGTGGGCCGGGTAATCGGAGTCATTCATGGGCCAAGGCAATCCTGGCGGCAGGCCGGGAGGCATGGCACCATTGGTGGCGCAAGACGGCATACGCGCATGCTCCCAAATCAGCAACACGTTTGAGGTCCCATTGCCGTTGAGAATAAGATCAATTTTCTCGCCCGTTGGGCCGCCGTAGGTGCCGTTCATTCCATAACACAGCTGCAACCATTGTCCTTGCGTGGGGCTGCCCTGCATCATGTCGAATCCTTCCGGGCATTTAAACACCTTCCCGTTCCCTTCGACGTAGGGCCACAAAATGGTGCTGGTGGGATCGTAACTGGGCAGCGGCGGATCGGAATAGCCCACCCGATCGTCGAATGGCGCCCAATAGTTCCCTTTCCACGCGGGCGGGAAGGAATCCTTTCCGGACATTGAATAATTGTGCATGGCGAGGCCCATCTGGTGCATGTTGTTCGCACACTTTGTACGGTCGGCCGCGGCGCGCACCTTTTGCACCGCCGGCAGGAGAAGCGCGATCAAAACGGCGATAATCGCAATCACGACTAATAACTCGATTAGTGTGAATGCACAGCGAGCGCGCACAGCACGAAGTTGCATAAGTCACCTGGGGGCTCGGGCAAGGTTATCGCAACTTTACAGTGAATTCGGTTGCCGTCAATGGCCGGTCCGCTGAAATGCGCGGAAACTCCGCGGCATTTCGGCGAGACCGAATGGGCCGCAAAAATTCCAATTTATTTTCGCGCTGCCACTGCCACCGGCTCGGTGGAAAGTTCCCCCAGCATCTCTTCCATGGAAACTTGCAACATGGCGAAGTTGAAGCAGCAACATGGCGCATCTCATTTGTGAAGTCGTAAGCGAAACCGGCATCAAAATGAAGACGTCGGAAGGACGCTGGCAAAAAAATCGATCTCGGCAATCGCGTTCTCTGAGTCAGTCCATTCGAGACATGGCATGACCGGAGCCGATGTGCTCGAAGACGGATATATATCTCCTGTCGTAGAATAGCGCAAGGACTTCCGCACGCAATTTGCATTTGCGCCAATCGAACACTTCGTTTGAGATTCCGGCAAGGAGCGACCATGGCGAAACCCTATTTGATCCTTTCATGCGATGGCGGCGGCATTCGTGGGTTATTATCAGCCCTGTTAATCAAGAAGCTGGACGAACAATGTCAGCTATTGCGGCGCGTCGACTTGTTTGCCGGAACCTCCGCCGGCGGGCTCATCGCACTCGGCCTTGCGGCGGGAATGCCGATCCGCAGCATTTGCGAGTTGTTTCGCAAGAACGCCAAACGGATATTTCAGCCACCGGCATCGCCGGACTTCAAGATTCCGGAATGGCTTGCCTTGATCTTCAAACAGCTCAATCCGGACCTCGTTAAGCTGCTCGAGCAGAATTACAAATACTTGTACTACGTTCGCTACGACAACCGGGGCCTGCTCAATACTCTTGGCGATGTGGAAACGGAAGCCATTCGCAACGATCTGTTGCTTTCGGACATTCCGCGCAAGGTTCTGGTTACCACCTTCGCGTTGGAAAGCAAATCTGGTTGGAAGCCCGTTGCCTTGCATAATCTGGGCCGTTCGGAGGTGACGTCGCACATTATTGAAGCGGCAATGTGCACCTGTGCCACGCCGGTTTATTTCCCGCCGTACGAACATCGACAGCTCGGATATTGCATTGACGGCGGCATTTTCGCGAACAACCCTGGCTCGTTGGCGGCCGCCACAGCCATTCACCACGGAACCGAGCTTTCCTCCCTCCGGCTGCTGTCCATCGGCACTGGCTCGCCGGTGCATGCGTTCCCAATTCCGCATGTGTTATTCTTCACTGCGCTGGAAACATACGGGCCCATCGCCTGGCTTCTGCCAGTTAAGATGGACGAGCGAACGCCCACGTATCCCTTACTGAACGCGCTTCTCGACGGCAGTGCAGAACACGACACGTTGGTATGCCACTCGCTACTAAAGGATTCTTATCTACGTGTCCAGGTGGCCCTTACGAACGAGATGCCAATGGATGGAGTGGAAGACGAAAACCTTGACCAACTGGCGAAGCTTGCCGATGACTTTGCCTCGTCTAAAGATTGGAAACCGATTCGGGAATGGGTGTTGAGACAAACAACGGTATGACCTCACTGCCCTTGCTATTTATACCACAGGAGCGGAACCTGAAACTGATTTCAAATCTTTTCAACCGCTTCCGCTCCGACCAGCGGCGCCTGACAGGCGAAGTTCCGGCAAATGTACGTTGTCACGGTGCCTTGTGCCGGCTTGTCCTTCAACAGGCCGATAACGCCATCGTCGGCGTCCGCCTTACGCAACGCGAGGACTTGATTTGGGCGAAAGCTCTTACGGAAGGCGCGCAGCACGCGCTGCGTTTCGTCGCCCACCGGATCGCCGATAATGGCCACTTCTTCCACTGGCCCGAGATGAAAATCGACGGCAAGCAGCATTTGCGCGCCCGCGAGCGGGTTTTCAGACATGAGTCCCTGACTGGCGATCATCGTCGCTTCGGCTTTCGCGCGGAAGTCGGCCCGGCCAGTCAGCGCTGCCAGTCGCAAAAGCGCGATGACTGCCATGGAATTCGCAGCAGGGATCGAACTGTCGTGCACATCCTTGGTGCGGAAGAGCACATCTTTATGATCGGCACTCGTGAAGAAGAAACCGGCATTCACTGAGTCATAAAAATGGTCGATCATCTTTTCCGCGAGGCGAATGGCTTCGTGCAACCAGCGCGGTTCGAAGGTCGACTCGTATAGCGTTACCAATGCATCGGCGAGATAGGCGTAATCTTCCAGGTAGGCATCGATCTTTGCGGCTTGGCCGATGCCGCAGGTGCGCAACAGCCGGCCGTCTGAAGTTCGCAGACTCTTTAGAACGAACTCCGCGGCTCGCTTGGCAGCTTCAATCAAGCGCGGCTCCTCCAAGACGGCTCCTGCCTGAGCGAAACCGGCGATCATCAAAGCGTTCCAGCCGGTGAGGATCTTTTCGTCTCGGCCCGGCCAAACGCGCTTGCCGCGAACTTCGTAAAGCTTTTGCCGGCCCAGCTGCAATCTGTCACTTAACACTTCGGGCGTTGTTTTCAGCAACCTCGCGGCCTGAACCAACGATTTCGGACAATTGAGAATGTTGTGCCCTTCCCAGTTGCCGCCCGGGCTCACGTCGTAAAAGTAATTGAAAACTTCTGCTTGTTCCTTGCCAAGAATCTTGACAATCTCCGCCTCGGACCAGACGTAAAACTTCCCTTCCACACCTTCGCTGTCGGCATCTTGCGTCGAGTAAAACGCGCCTGGCGGTGCAGTCATTTCGCGCAGGACGTAATCCAACGTATCGACAACGATTTGACGATAGAATGCGTCGCCGGTGATTTGGAACGCTTCCAGGTACGCCGGCACGAGCAGCGCGTTGTCGTAAAGCATCTTCTCGAAATGGGGCACGAGCCAGCGCTCGTCGGTGCTGTAGCGGTGGAAGCCGCCGCCGATCTGGTCGTACATGCCGCCGCGAGCCATCATGTCGAGCGTGAGCTTCGCCATGTCGAGCGCATCGGTGTGACTGAGGCGATGATAGATTCGCAACAGCAAACGCAGATCGATGGGCCGCGGGAATTTTGGGGCATGCCCCACGCCGCCGTGAACCGGATCGCACACGCGGCGAAATATGTTCATGGCGCCTTCGAGCAGTTCCGGGCCAAGTTCTCCTGGCTTTGGCTCCGCTTGCTCGCGGGCGCGGACGACCTCCGCGATCTGCTTGCCCGAGTGCAGCACGTCGGCCCGGCGGGTTTGCCATGCCTCAATTACTTTTTGAAGGACGAGAAGGAATCCCGGTCGGCCATAGCGGTTGTCGGGCGGGAAATAGGTGCCGGCGAAGAACGGTTCCAAGTCCGGCGTCAGGAACACCGACATCGGCCAGCCGCCCTGGCCGTTGTTCAGCGCCTGCACCGCCGACATGTAAATGGCGTCGAGATCGGGCCGTTCTTCCCGATCCAGCTTAATGCTAATGAAATGCTCGTTCAGAAACTTGGCGATTTCTTGATTCTCGAAACTTTCGTGCGCCATCACGTGGCACCAGTGGCATGCGGAGTAGCCGATGCTCAGGAAAATTGGACGATCGAGCTTTTTCGCGCGCTCCAATGCTTCCGAGCCCCACGGATACCAATCAATGGGATTATGGGCATGCTGCCGCAAATACAAGCTGCTCTCATGGGCCAGGCGATTGGTGAAGGTCGCAGTATTCTGCATGGTGCGGCTCCAGAAAAAGAAAGCAAGCCGAGCCTCGTATGGGGCCGGGTCCGGCGGAGCGCCGCGCTAAAACCCGGCCGCTCACGCGGCTCGGCTCGCCTTCTTTTATTCTACTAACCTCACTTCGTTTTGTTTTTGTCACAGTTCTCCTGGCCGTTTTTCTGGGCTGCGGCTTTGTGCCAGCGTTCCTTCTGCTCAGCATTGACGATGTTTTTCATTTGGCGGGTGACCCGCCGGAAAGGGATTGCTGGGCCACGTGTTACGTACGCCTCGCGAAACTTGAATTGCGAGATGAAGAAGAGCCAGGAGCGCAAGCGACTGGATGACGCGCTGCCGGCGCGTCATCCAGTCGCTTGCGCTCCTGGCTCCGCAAATAAGTTATGGCGACGCAGTGCCTTCGGCAGTAACCGTGGTGGACAGCTCGCCGTCGAGATCAGTCTTGATCGTGAGCACCTTCTTCAAAGCGCCCGCCTGCATGGGCGTGTATTCGATGTTCAGCACCTGAACGGAGGCGCTCCTGTCCCCGAACTTGACGTTGATTTCCCCTCCGGCGCCCTCGACTTTGGTGATCTTGAATGGCTTGTTGCCTTGCAGCAGGATGGAGCGAAGTGTCACTTCATGTACTTTCGCTGTGCCGAAATTCGCGATGTTCGGCGTCGCTTTCAGCGGAGCCTGCACGTTGCCGGAAACAACCAGATTCAAGACCGGTGTTTGCGGGTCGCTGGTCTCCAGCTGGATTTCCTGCTTGAATTCACCGGCCGGAGCATTAGACTTCAGTGTCGCTTGTACCTGGTAGAAGACCATGCCGGGCTGGCCAGCGGGTTGTTGCTGCACGGTCACTTGCACCGGCAGTTCTTCGCGAACGACCGCGCGTTTGATTTGCCAATTTGGATCGCCGGCATGTTCGATCGTCAAGAGCTGCTTTGGAGTTTGGCCCTGATTAACCTGTCCAAAATTGACTTCACCCGGCTTGAAAACCACGTTGGTCTTGGGCACGCAGCTTACGCTGAGCGTAGCGCGAGAGGAATAAACCTTGTCGCCCGGATTGACCGGGACCGACACAAACGTGACAAAAATATCCACTTTCTTGGGGCCGGGAGGGTTGATGCGCAGCGTGTCCATGCTGATTTCCAGTTCCGACGTGCCCAGTGGCGCGATGTCCAAAGCCGGCTTCTTCGGAGTTACACACCCGCATGAAACTGTGGCCTCGGTGACCCGGAATGTCTGGTTGTAGTCATTCTTGATCGGGAACTTGTAAGAGAGCTTCGACCCATAGGGAACATTGCCGAAGTCGTGGGTGAGCCCTTCTCTGAAGAACTTGGCACCCCAACCCTGCTCCTGAGCGGTCGCCAGGCACGGAAAGGTCGCTAGGGCCAGAATTGTCAGAATGCGCTTCATGATCGCCTCCAACCGTTGGTCAATACTCTGTCAGTATCGGCGCAACGGTGCCCGATGATAACCTGCCCGCTGCCTGCGGTGAAGGTAGATTTCCAAGGCTTGTTCTCAAATTCGCGGAAGCTTACGCAGTTTATGTATTTTTACTATATTGTAGCTACTTCACCATATTTGCATGCAATATTCTATGCGGCCTGCTGCCATTTCTGTTTCATAAAACGTAAACCGTTTTCGTAAACTTCCTCAGAATTGAGAAACAAATCCCGCCATACCTTTGTTGCCGCTGCTAACGCTGGTAACGCCCGGCCAAAGGCTTCAATCACGAACCAGCCATCATAGCCTACCTCGCGCAGGGCACGGAAGGATTTGTCCCAGGCCACCTGACCGGTGCCTGGCGCGCCACGGTCGTTTTCGCTGATGTGAACGTGCCCCAGTACTGGACCGACTTGCTTGATGGCGGTTTCCTGACATTTCTCTTCAATGTGTGCATGAAAGGTGTCATACATAGTCTTGAAATTCGGGTGATTGACGCGTTTGACGAAGGCAACCGCATCGGCCGCGGTCGTCAGAAAGTAACATTCGAAGCGATTCAAGTACTCGATGCAAAGCCGAACCTTGGCTTGCTGACCGAATTCGGCCGCTTGTCGAAGAACATCGGCCGCTCGGGCCTTCTCATCTTCCGTCGGCCCGGTGCCGCTGAAAACGGCCAGCGGCGAATGGTATGGCCCACACAAGTTTTCCGCGCCTAGGATCGACGACATCTCGATGGCCCACTTTAGCCGGTCCAATGCCGCCGACCGCAACTTCGCGTCGGGGCTGATCGGGTTCGCCTCCGGCGTGGCCACCGTTACTGTGGTAGACTTTAGACCGTTGCGGTCGAGTTCTGCGCGCACCTGACGGAAATGAGCCGCGTCGCCCTCGAAAAGCGGGATTTCCACTCCGTCGTAGCCGGCCCTTTTGAGCTTGGCCAAGAGCGGGAAGTGCTCGGCGGTAACGTGAGTGGTCCACAGAAGCAAGTTCATGCCGGTTTTCATGGGAGAGAGTCTCCGGGGAAGGACATAAGGTTGTGGCCGTATTCTATGAAAGCGCGGGGACGGAACTATGAAAGCCCAGGGACGGAAGTCCCTGGGCTTCTTGGCCTTGAAACTTGCAGAAACCAAATGGGCTGAATATACTGCATCTTTGGTGCACACCTGATCGAACCCAATTGCTATGCATTTGACTAGGCTATCCATCCCCGCTGTTGGCATTCTGCTTACGCTTTACTGCGCGCAGTCGCTGGCGGGGACTCCGGCGCACTGGGCTTTTCAGCCGGTACGCGAGCCTGCATTGCCGGCGGTCAAGAATACCGCCTGGCCGGCGACCCCCGTGGATTACTTCGTCTTGGCGAAGCTGGAAGCCAATGGCGTTTCGCCATCGTCGCCGGCCGACAAACGCACGCTTCTGCGCCGTATTACCTTCGACCTCATCGGCTTGCCGCCCACACCCGAGGAAATGGAAGCTTTCCTGGCCGACAATTCCTCAAATGCTTATGAGAAAGTCATCGAACGGCTGCTGGAATCGCCGCGCTATGGCGAGCGCTGGGGCCGTTACTGGCTCGACGTGGCCCGTTATGCCGACTCCAAGGGTTACGTCTTCACCGACGAGCGGAAGTTTCCGTTTTCATACACCTATCGCGACTACGTCATCCGGGCGTTCAATGAAGACCTGCCGTACGACCGGTTTATCATCGAACAGTTGGCCGCGGATCAGCTTGATTTGGGCGAAGACAAGCGGCCGCTCGCGGCAATGGGGTTTCTCACGCTCGGTCGGCGCTTCCTGAACAGCACACCCGACATCATCGATGATCGCATCGACGTGACGACGCGCGGCTTGCTGGGCCTGACGGTCGCCTGCGCCCGTTGCCACGATCACAAGTACGACCCGATTCCGCAGGCCGACTACTATTCGCTTTACGGCGTCTTCGCCAGCTCGGTGGAACCGGGCGATTTGCCGCTGATTGGCGGTCCGGCAGCCGGCAAGCTCGGGGAAGAATTCACCAAAGAACTGGAGAGGCTCAAAGCCGAAAAGGAGAAATTCGCCAAGGAGCACGAGGCGGAACTGAAGGCGCGCAATCGCAAATTGCGCGATGAGCTGCGAGCGATGCAATCGAAGATCGACAAGCACCTGGCCACGCACCCTGGGTCGCCGCCGCGCGCCATGGAGCTAGTCGATGCGCCATCGCCGATGGACCCGCACATCTTCCTGCGCGGGAATCCCAGTAATCCAGGCCCCAAGGTGCCGCGGCAATTTCTCGCGTGTGTCTCCGGGGCTGAACGCAAGCCCTTTACCAAGGGCAGCGGCCGGCTCGAGCTGGCGAAGGCCATTGCCAGCAAAGACAATCCGCTGACGGCCCGCGTGCTGGTCAATCGCGTCTGGCAGCATCATTTTGGCCAAGGGCTGGTCCGCTCGCCGAGCAACTTCGGCATTCGCGGCGAACCGCCCACGCACCCGGAACTCCTCGACTGGCTCGCCGCCCGCTTCATGAGTGAGGGCTGGTCGATCAAGAAACTGCATCGGACGATCGTTCTGTCAAACACGTACAAGCAGGCGAGTTCCAATGCGGACGTCGGATTGCGGAATGCGGAATCCAAAAAGAGCGGCTCGCTGGTTTCGATTCGCAATACTGAACTCCGAGTTTCGAATGCTGAGGACCCCGAAAATCGCCTACTCGGCCGGTTCAGCCGGCAAAAGCTCGACTACGAAGGGCTGCGCGATAGCTTGCTTTATGTTTCCGGCCAGTTGGACGAGACCGCCGGTGGCCGGGCAGTTGATCTGTTCGGACCCGCGTTTTCAAAACGGCGCACCATTTACGGTTTCGTGGATCGCCAGAATCTACCGGGCATGCTGCGGGCATTTGACTTCGCTAACCCCGACACTCATTGCCCGCAGCGCTTCACCAATACGGTGCCCGTGCAAGCGCTGTATTTGATGAATGGAAGCTTTATTCAAGAGCTTGCCAAAGCATTGGTCGCGCGCACCAAGGCCGATTCGCCGGAGCAGCAGATCAAGCATATGTACAGCATAACCTTTAATCGTCCTCCCGATGCGGAGGAATTGAGGCTGGCGACGACCTTCCTCACCCGGGACGATGCTGGAGGACAGGTCGCTCCAGTGGCCGAAAAATGGCAGGAATTCGCCCAGGTGCTGCTCATGAGCAACGAATTCGCCTTCGTTGATTGACTGTTGGGCATGGGTTCGCCAAACCGAGACGGGAACGAAGTGCCTTCCTAAATCGTCTAATCTGTTGCGGCACTCGCAACCGCCTGATATTTTTGGTTTTTCAGGGATTTAACGAAAGTTCTGGCCGGGAATCGGCTCTTCTAACTCCGAAGCGTCTGCCGAAAGGGCAAATCACGGGAAATATGCCGTCCCTACAGGCGGACTAATGATCATTAAAACTTTCTGAAATTGCCTATTTTGAACTTGCAAGCCATGTGCAAAGACGTTTAACTGGATTTTCTCTATATTCGTGCTGACTCGTTCTCACCGCTTTCTTCCGACCGACAGGGAACCGCAACATGCTGAATTCATTCAAGAAATGGCTGCGTTCGGAGCAAACTCGCACATTTGTTAAACACCCAAATTCAATGCCAAAGAAGCGTACCCGCCCGAAATTGGAGCGACTGGAAGATCGCATTACTCCCGCGATCCAATTCCAAGGCGGCCCCGTCATCGCTCATCCAGAACTGCAAGCCCTGTACCTGGGTGCCGACTGGGCCGGCGCTTTCGGCCTCGGCGATCAGGTGGTTGATCTATTTGATAAGTTACCACCGCCCATCAGCAACGTTCCCACCACATATTCCGAATTCGACGTGGCGGACATGGTTCCAGCGTTTGAGAATTATTTGCGCACGCTTGCGACCGGTCCATACATGGATATGCTGACCGCAGCCGGCTACGGCGTGGGTCAAGGTTCGTGGGCGCCAGGAACGTTTGATCCGATCGATTTGTACACAGCAGGCGAATTTCCGGGTCAAACTCCCGCTTCGCAATTCTTTGGCACAAACGGGCCCGACGCGGCTGCTAACTTTTATGCGGCGCAAGGCTATACGTCTACATGGCTTGATGGGTCCAAAGCCCCCACCATCACCGACGCACAAATCCAGGCCGAAATCGAAAACAACATTATTTCCGGTAACTTGGTCGCGCCGGACGGATCGCAAGAATACGTGGTATTTCTCCAACCGGGAGTGTTGACAAGCGTTGGTGCTCTCGCCTATCACGGCAGTTTCATTGATCCGCAGTTCTTTGGAACCACGGTCATTCACTATACGGTCGAACCGTTCCTGGACTACGGCAACGGCATGTACAATTCTGGGGTCTCCAACGCATCGGAATATGCCACTGGTATCGTGAATCCCAACTTCCTGTTTCCGCTGAACACCGGTTCTACCAGCGGCATGGGAACGATCAATCCTCTCAGCGCTGCCAACGCGGGCACGGCCCTGGATCACAACATGTTCGATTTGGGCTCGCAACAAATCTATATTCCAACGGCAACGCCGCCGAGTCCAAACACCTATTTGGGCTACGACGGCATGACGTTCGACATGATTTGTTATGGTGTAGCGCACGAAGTGGCGGAAGAGTCGACCGATCCTGAAGTATCGGTTGGCAATCCATCTGATCCTACCTTTAACACTTCGAATCCCGCCTGGGCGGATCCCATTACGGGCAACGAAATCTGTGACAGCCTGCCGCCAACCACGGGCACCGACGTTTTCGATGCCGCTACTGGCCAATTCTTTTACGTAGCCAAGATTTGCACGCAGATTCCGGAAAGCAATCCGGCGGGTTCGTATGCCGGCGAAAACGCCATGGTGGTCGGCCCGAACGACTATTCGCCGGCCTCGTCCGGATTTATGGATAATGCCGGCAACAATCTGCTATTCGATCGGATGTTCGATGGACACGTTATGTTCAAATTCCAGGCTGGCGGCGCCGGTGCCTGGATTACCACCGACATCACTGCGCTTACCCGCGCTCCTATCGCGGTAAGCGATGTTTCGGCTGTTAATTTCAACGGCCAACCGAATGTCTTTTACAAAGGCGCGGACAATCATGTGGTCGACTTGTTCGCGGATGCATCCGGCTGGCATTTCCAGGACATCATGCAGATTTCGGGGTTCGGCTTCAATTCGCAGCTGCTTCAAGGCGTCCCGAACTCGTATTACATCAATTTTAACGCCGCCATGCTGACCAGTCCGCCTTCCGCGGTCATCTATCGTGGCGCGATTCATGTCTTTGCGGTCGACCCGTATGGTGATGTTGAAGACGTGTACGGTTCACCGGCCAGCTGGCAATGGGCCAATGTTTCCCTGGCCCCGGGTTATTCCTATCCGGTGTCCGGCGCGGCCATTAATTCCGACCCCACTACTACCGACATTTTTCCTTCGCGGATTGCCGCGACCAGCGATGGCACCCACCTGGAAGTTGTCTACAAGGACATGTTCGACAACATCCAAGAACTCGAATTTACGGGTAGTAACTGGGTTTGGTGGAACATTGCGCAACAGTTCTTTACCACTACCAGCGGCTTCCAGTTCTTCTCGCCGCTGCCGAAGTTTCATAGCGGCGCCAGTCCGACGGTGGTGGATTTCAACGGCTCAACCTATATCTTCTATCGCGACGTGACCAACACCGTCCAGGAAATCGTCCATAACCTCAACACGGGCCAATGGATTCACCGCTCGCTGACCTCCCTCGCGATTTTGCCGCCGGCTGGAAGCGATCCCAACGCATATGTTGCCGGGAACACCTTACACGTCATCTTCCAGACGGCCAATACTGGATTTACCGGGACCTATGGACTTACCGGGGTCATCGGCGGCAATATTTGGGACGCCACCACCACCAACGGCTTAAACTGGACACGTCACAACCTGACAGCTGGCGTTGTGGGCAATGCGAATTTCTCCATCTGGGGGACGCCGTCGGTAATTGTTCGCGGAAACACGATCGATCTGTTCTTCACGGATCCGGTCGAGGCGTTCCTATATGACAACAACCAGTTTGGACCTCTGAACTTCGGGCCGGTTGGGTTGGCGGCCGCAACCTTGGACAGCATATTGGCCGAAATCCAATTCACCCCAGGCGGGGCGCCATTATTTGGCGGATTCCTGGACCCGGTTCTGAATGTGCCCTAATTGTTGCAATCGTTTGTTCAGAAACTGTTAGGAGGTACGCAGTTGCCCCGATTCGGCACGGGTTGGCCGTAATTTGAATGCGTTCGGGCAAGATAGGCAAACGCCGAACTTACCCAGTTTCACGAAAAACGGCCAACTGCGTAACTCCTAACTGTATTACGTCGAAGTAAATTGAATCCGGCGGGCCGCAGGCCCGCCGGTTCTTTTTCCGTCTACCGGGTTTAGCGAGATCAAGACTCTTCCCAGCATTCCCACTCGGCCTCTTCGAAACTGCTTTCAGACAGTCTCCAGGCGCGCATTTGCGGCCGGGCGTCTTGTAACGAGATGATGAGATGAATTATTTCGGCGCCGTAATGATTGCGCGCGCAGTCGGTTCGGCTTGGCACCGGCGCCGACGTGGGATGTGAATGATAAATCGCCAACGGATCAATGTTTTCGGAACGTATGGCTTTGTGCGCGGCAAACGGAAATGACTGATAGAAAACCGGGCTCGCCAGATCATTGACCAGCGGAAAATGGTGGCTGACGAGACCAATGCCTTCGTCCGAAATGACGCCGGCCAGCATTCCACAACATTCATTCGGCAATTCGGCGCGTGCCTGCAGCAGCATCTTTTCGTAAATGCCCCGTGGGATTCGCAGACGGTAGCGCTTTGCCATGGCGAAATCATTCTCTAAAATGGTTAGCCGCGAGGCGGAGTTTGCGGAGCCGAGCGCTCGGCTCCGCAAACTCCGCCT
>DATGHS010000478.1:0-2249 GCA_035307785.1 Gemmataceae bacterium | reverse complement strand
AGCTGGTGCTGGCCGACGAACCGACGGCGTCTTTGGATAGCAAATCTGGCCGCGATGTGGTGGAATTGCTCAGCAAGCTGGCCCGCGAGCAAGGCTGCCCGATCTTGATGGTGACTCACGACAGCCGCGTGCTGGATATCGCCGACCGGAAGATTCACATGGAAGACGGCCGGATCGCGGAGGAAGGCGCGACCGTGGCAGGTAGCGAGCGTTGACAAAGAGCCCGAATTTCGAGCGACCCATTTAAAATATCAGCCAGTGAGTAGGGATTTGCGTGCCAGAGTTGATACAACTTGGGTGGGGCGTAGAGCGTGGCACAAATCGACATTTGAACATCGGACTTGCCTGTCTAGAGATTGCGTTTCGTTTTCTTACTTGCCAGAGGAGCAACTATGGATCGTCGGGAAATGTTGGGTGCGCTGGGGGCATTGGGATTTGGAGTAACGCTGGTCGGGGCCACGGCCAAGGCCGACGACCATGAGCCGGCAAAGAAAGACGCCATGGGACCGCTGGACGGCGGCCATGCGCATTTCTGTGGGATCCACCTGGTGAAGGGCGATCCGCAAAAGCAATTCATTGTGCAGCACTTTTGTGCGGCCCATTCCTCGGGCATGTTTCAGTGCTTGTTGTTTGATTCGGCCAGCAAAGGCGCGAAGCTCCTTGGCGTGGAGTACATCGTTTCGCATGAATCGTACCTGGGGTTGCCCAAGGAGGAGAAGAAATACTGGCATCCCCACACTTATGAAGTGCTGGCCGGCGGCCTGATCGCGCCGGGCATGAAGCCGGATGATGAAATGAAGTTCATGAAAATGATCCTGACTACCTGGGGCAAGACTTTCCACACCTGGCCCGACCCGAAGAGCGCCATCCCCATGGGCGAGCCCATCCTTATGTGGTCGGCCATTGCGGACGGACAAATCAAAGAGAAAGTGTTGACCGAGCGCGACAAGCAATTCAACGTGTCGGCCACGGAACTGCGCGAGCTGCGTGGCAAGGAGATCGGCTTCGAGGTGCCCAGCGTTGCATTTCCCGCGTCCATTGACCAAACGAGCCGGCAATGGACCGACAAAGATGAAGACCGGCCGACGCCGCGGAAGTAAACGGCAAAAAGCCCAGGGACTGCCGTCCCTGGGCTCCTGTCTTCTATTTCTTCTTTTTAGCGCCGGCTTTTGCCGGCGCTTTCTGTGGGGCTATCTTCTCTTTCGCCGGCGGCGCATCGTGTGATTGCTTGCCGTTGCCGCTGAACATTGCTTTCATGGCCGCTTCCATCTCGGCGGGACTCACATCTTTGATGTGCGTGGCCACGCTCCATTCGTGGCCAAAGCCGTCTTCGAATTTGCCGTAGCGGTCGCCCCAGAACATGTCCATCACCGGCATGGTAACCTTGGCCCCGGCCGCCACGGCCCGCTGAAACACTTCATCCACATTGGGAACTTGAAGATGAATGGTCACGGGCGACCGGGAACCTGGCGTCGGTGCGGCGGAACCGTGTTCCGGGAAGGCATCGTTCGCGAACATGCGCGAATCGCCAATCTGCAGAGCGGCGTGAATGATTTTGCCGCCGGGAACCAGACTGCGGCCAAGTTCCTGGGCGCCGAACACTTTTTTGTAGAAATCGATGGCAGCGGCGGCGTTCGTGCAGGTCAGGTGCGGCGTGAGCGAATGCATGCCGGGTGGTATCGGATTGACTGCGGACATGATTGAATCCCCTCGGAGATATGCTTGGTTTTCCCGCGACGACGACCATCGTCGTCGCCTGGCGGAAGAAAATCATACTCGCCAGAAGCGATGTGAATATGTCGGTGACGATTCGATGCTGGATTTGGGCCGGAAAATGGGCAAAGTTTGCGGGCGGATTCGAGAGCTGACAAAAATGTGAGCCCGCGGCGCAAGCAAGGGAAAACCCTTGCTTGCGCCGCGGACTCCATTCATAATTTCCGGCGCCTTGGTCAATCGACTTGCTTTACCGCGTGCAGACCGAGCACCGTACAGGCATCGCGAACCCAAGACAGATTCAAAATGGCTTCGTCGGCGGAGCGCTGATCGGCTCGCAGCGGCAAATCGGGCGAGAGTTCCTGGAGATCAAAAATAATCTTGTCCAGGCGGGCGGCCAGTTCGTCACAGCGAGCCTTGATCTCGTCCGGGGTCATATCTCTCCCCGCCCGCAGTGCTGAAGATCGAGATGTCGAATAGTGAAGGCGGTGGGACTCGAACCCACGACCAACGGATTAAAAGTCCGTTGCTCTACC
>DATGHS010000477.1:0-5295 GCA_035307785.1 Gemmataceae bacterium | reverse complement strand
ATTCAAGACAGCCCGGTGAACGCGACGACGCGAATCGCCTGGATGACGCCCAATGACTCGAGAGCCGTGGAAACGGCGTATCTCACGGTGCTAACGCGGCGACCGACGCTGGAAGAAGCGAAGCATTTTGAAGCGCTCCTGCGCCAAAAGACCGGCAATCGAGCCCAGCGCGTCGAAGAATTATATTGGGCACTCCTTAATTCGACGGAATTCTCATGGAACCACTAAACCGACGCCATTTCCTTCGCCTCGGCGGCCTTGCTGGGGCGACGTGGCTGACACCCCTTGGCCATATGCTCGCGCGTGCTGCGGAAACCGCGCCCGACAAGCGCGAAACGGCGCAGTCGATTATCGTAATTTGGCTTCAGGGCGGGCCGAGCCAGTTGGAAACGTTCGATCCGCATCCTGGCAAGGCAATTGCAGGCGGCACCGGCGCAATTAACACTACCGTGAAAGGAATTCAACTCGCGCCGGGCCTTGAGCGCACTGCGGAAGAGATGCAATCGATCAGCCTGATCCGCTCGCTGGTAAGCAAGGAAGGCGATCACGAACGCGGCAGCTACAACCTGGCCACCGGCTTCCGGCCCGATCCCACGGTGATTCACCCATCCATTGGCGCGATCTGCTGTCACGAGTTGCCGGTGGGCAATACTGAAATTCCCCGCCACGTAAGCATCCTTCCGCCGACATGGCCCTTCCGCGGCGGCTTCTTGGGCGACCAGTACAACGCCTTCCGCATCGACGATCCGGCCGGTCCCATTCCGGATTGCAAGTCGTTTCTGCCCGCCGGCAGCGATGACCAGCGGCTCAAGAATCTCGACGTGGTCGAATCGGCATTTGCCAAAGGCCGTGAGAAGCGCGTGGCCTCGACGCTCCACCGTGAAACCGTGGCCGGCGCGCGGAAAATGATGAATTCGGAACAACTCAAGGCCTTCGACGTTTCGAAGGAATCGGCTTCGGTTCGCAAAGCTTACGGTGAGACGCCGTTTGGCCGTGGCTGCCTGGCCGCGCGCCGGTTGATCGAGGTCGGCGTGCGCTGCGTGGAAGTGACGCTGAGCGGCTGGGACACGCATGTGAACAATCACAAGCAAGTGAGCGGTCAACTAGCAATCTTTGACCCGGCCTATAGTGCGCTTATTCGCGATTTGCGGGAGCGGAAACTGCTCGACAAAACGCTGGTTCTAGTTGCGGGCGAGTTTGGACGGACTCCAGCCATCAACGCCGCCGGTGGCCGCGACCACTGGCCCACCGGCTTCAGCGTGGCGCTGGCCGGCGGCGGCATTCGCGGCGGCCAGGTGATCGGCAAGACCGATCCGGAAGGCAAGCCGGAGCCGGAAGAACCGGTTTCGGTAGGTGACTTGTTTGCGACAATGTTGACGGCGGTCGGCATCAACCCCGGCAAGTTGAACCAGACGCCAATCGGCCGCACCGTGGCTTTCTCGGATAAAGGAAAGCCGATAGAGAAACTTTTGGGAAGAGCGTAGAGACCGCATTCAACACCAGCCCGAAGCGTAAGCGAGGCCGTCCCTCGCTTACGCTTCGGGCTGGTGCTTTCTAATGAACAGAGCCCGCAGCGCAGGCAAGGGAATCCCTTGCCAGCGTTGCGGGCTCACGTTATTGATTAGGCCGCAATTCAATCTTCGCGCTTCTGCGCGGCCAGCGTACGAATCCGTTCGCCCAAGAGAGCAATGTCAAACGGCTTCTTGAACGCTTCACTGAAGTGGTGCTGGCTCTTGAGCGAATCCGGGTCGGCTTCGTCTTCGGCGGCCAGGGCAACCATCAGCGTCGTTTCGTACTGCGGATTGCGCCGCAGGTTCGACGCGATCTGGAGCGCCTCGCTCCGGCCCAGCGACAGATCGATGATGATGGTGTCTGGGTGGAAGCTTTCGGCCATGATGCCGGCTTCGAAACCGCTATTGGCGATTTCGTACTTGTAGTCTTCGTTTTCCGGCAGCAGTTCTTGCAGCCGGTCGATGAACAAGCGCTCGGCGCCGATGACGAGGATTTTGTGCCACTCTTCTTCTTCCAGCTCACCCAACGGCATGCCGTGTTCCTTGAGGAACCGGATGAGCTGTTCGCGGGGGATACGGCGGTCCTGGCTGCCCGGGATGCGATACCCTTTCAGCCGGCCCGAGTCAAACCACTTCGACACCGTTCGGGGCGCAACCTTACAGATCTTCGCTACCTGACCGGTGGTGAAAACCTTCTTCATAGCGGGCTCTCCAGATAGTACGCGCTTCGCCCGGGCCGGAGGGCTGGCACTCATTCGTTGAGGCCGCGCGTCTCTCCGGCACACGCCACCCGGCCCGGCTTGCTCATGGTTGGGCCATGATTGCCGGGGAAACCGCCTGGGGGGCTTCCGTGCGGGGACTTCCAGGTGGGCGTCGGGTTGTTCACGACGGGCCGACTCGGCTGCACCCGAATCATTCGGGTTTTGGGGGAACAACCAGCCAGCATGATCGTTACTTTCCAGCACCACTTTCATCGGTCACCAACCCTCCGCAAGATCAGAAAAAGCTCGCAATTTGGGAATATTCTGTTGCTTCCCGTGCTTGCGCCTTTTGCTCACCTCTCCGGAACCGTTTGCCATCCTTGGATTCGGCAGCACCCGTGATTTGATGCTGACCGTTGCGTTCTTCACGGAGATTTCACCAGACTCACCTCCAGTGAGCCGTTTCATTTTCGTTCACCGACACGCAAGGAATAACCGTCGCTCTCTCCATTCCGAGAGCATTCTAACCCGACGGGCAAGCTTGAAATTGCGGGGGATTGGCGGGCTGATGAATGTGGGTTAGCCGCGACGCGAAGCGGAGCGCGCTACGGCCGCTTCATCTCAAACAGATCGCTCGTACGGCAATAATAATCTCCGCCGAGCCGGGCGATGGTGCGGAGCTTGCGAGGGTCAATACGGCCGTTCGCATCGAGCAGCGAATCATCGATATGCATCATCACGATTTCGCCGATGACGAGGTTCGCGGAGATTGGCCCATTGCCGACGGGCACGATTTGCCGAACCACGCACTCCATGTTGATGGGCGACTCCGCCAGCCGTGGCGGCTTGACCTTCAGCGATGGCAGCGTGTGAAGCCCCGTGAGTTTGATTTCGCTTTCCTCCGGTGGAACTTCTTTCGACGAAAGATTGATCTGCTCCGCCAGCGATTCGACCGCTGCGTTGAGCACGAATTCGCCATTGGCTTCAACATTTCGAAGTGTGTCCTTCTTCGAACCATCGCGCCGCAAAACGGGCGAGAAAACAACAACCGGGGGATTGGCACCGAAAGCATTGAAAAAGCTAAACGGTGCCAGGTTCACGACACCAGCGGCGTTGACGGATGTCACCCACGCAATCGGCCGTGGCGTTACGATGCCGACGAGGAGGTGGTAGACGTCGAGGATGGGGGCTTGGGAGATGTCGAGGATCATGGAGCGATGGAGTCTTTCTTTGGAGAACCGCTGTCAATTGCGGCAATAGCACGAGCAACACTAGGCCAATAAATGCTATCTGCGGTTCGCAGTAAAGAAATGAGATCGTTGCGCACCTGCGGAAATAGCATCGGGAACTCGGCAATAACATTGATGGCTTGGCCCTTCGCAGCCGCAGTTCTGTCAAACATGTCATTCGGCTGTCTCGGCACACCTTCTCGGAGCAGTTTTGTTACGGATTGCATTGTTTCCGGATCGTTTGGCTTGACCCGGAGAATAGTCCTGGCGGCAGTGGCGACTGTGGTATAGTCCGAGTGGACCAAAGCCATTTGTAATCCCGGCAAAAGGCCAACCGGTGGCTTGATCAGTCGATTGCAGCGGTCCACAGCTATCCGGCTGAGGGTAGGGTCGTTACCTTTGAGTGCTGCAAGCAAAACCGCCACGCCCGCCTTTTCCTCCGCTTGGTCCATTGCGCACAAAGCAGTTGCAGCGTGTATTTGAACAATAGCGTCCTTGTGTTGAAGATACCTTTTCGCGAGCGGCGCAATCGACTTTGCGTGCGTTCCAATTGCAGCCAAACATTGGAATGCCAGCCACAGATCGTCCGCATTCGAGGCCGGGTCTTCGAGGATACTCTTAGCGCCCGCAATTCTCAGGTCCTCATGCATTTTTGAGTAGGCCAGCACGGCCCCCAATGCCCAGCGCGTGCTGTCGCTACTCCCTCCAGCAATGTTCTTAACGAAATCCGCCGCGCCACGATGACCGGGAGATATTACCGTGAGCGCAGCGGCGGCGTGAGCGGCCAAGAAGGTGCTCTTATCCTTCAGCATTGTTTCTAGAGTCGGTATCGCGTCCTTGGCTTGCGGGCCCGTGAGTTGCAAGGCTAAAACGATCAAGAGGCAATTCGTTTCAGCACGTTGTGAATTGTTAGCACACGATCGCTTCAGCAATGCGACGACCGCGCTGATCGCTTGACCATCGGCCTTTCCCGACCCAATGAGAAATGAACTTTCTTCTCCGCCTCTCGTCGAATCACAGTGCTTGATGCGCCGGGCAAGAGCCGATGTCAATGGCGCCGCCCGTTCACCGAGGGGGCCGCGAAACTCCATTTCCCTTCGCAAGCGCAACCATTCGGTTTCAGTTTCGTCCGATTCGAATAACTCTTGCATCGCGGCAAGCACCCGCTTGTCGGAATGGCCGAGTTCCAAGAGTAAGCGCGCCAAGAAAGCGCGTTCGCGCGCATCTCGAGATAAATGCATTGCCAGGCGAACCGGCGCAACAGCATTGTGCGGATTAAGCGCAACCAAGGCGTCTGCAGCATCCTTCCTGTGAGAAGAGGAATCGGTGAGTGAACGAATGCAAAGAATCTGGTAAGGATCATGTGAGCGCTTGATGAACTCCTCTCGAACATCGTTAGAGAGCAGCATTAATAGCAAGTAGAGAGGCATGACGTTGGAAGACCCGAGACGCAGAATTCAAAAGAAGTCTTCACTATTCTACCCTAATAATTTCACTCCAGCCAACTCATCGGATAGCTCGCATCATCCATCGCCAGTGCCTGCTTTGTTACGAACAGCGGCCGGAAGGTGTCCACCATGACCGCAAGTTCATCCGTTCGAGTCATATTCCGGCTGGCGACGATGGTGCCGGGGTGCGGGCCGTGCGGGATGCCGCGCGGGTGCAGCGTGAACGACGACTCCTCGACGCCGCGGCGGCTGCCGAAGTGCCCACGGACGTAATAGAGTACTTCGTCCGATTCCACGTTGGAGTGGGCGTACGGAACTTTGATTGCTTCCGGATGCGTGTCGAGCATGCGCGGGGCGAACGTGCAGACGACGAATCCCGGCGCTTCAAACGTCTGATGAATCGGCG
>DATGHS010000476.1:0-7521 GCA_035307785.1 Gemmataceae bacterium | reverse complement strand
CCTATCTGTTCTCCAATTCGTTGCCGCCGCCGCTGGTCGCGGCCGGGATGAAGGCATTGGAGTTGGCTGCCAATAGCCATGAATTGCGGCAGCGCTTGCAAGCCAGCACGAAGAAGATGCGCTCCGGTCTGGAAAGCGCTGGATTCAAGCTGAAGCCGGGCAGCCATCCGATCTTACCGGTGATGCTCGGCGATGCCGGCTTGGCCACGGCGATGGCCGACCGGCTGCTGGAGAAGGGCGTGTACGTGATTGGATTCAGCTTCCCGGTCGTGCCGCAGGGACAAGCGCGCATTCGGCTTCAGGTTTCCGCCGCGCATACCGATGAACAGATTGAGCATACGTTGCGAGCGTTTGCCGAAGCCGGAACCGAATTAGGCGTGCTCCGAAAGTAGGCACGCACTGCCCGCGCCGCGTTTCAGATTTCACGAAAACTGTAAATAAACACCTGAAATTCGGCGCTTTTGGTGAAACGCGGCGCGTTTTTCGTTGACGGGCCGAGATTGGGATCGTACACTTTGAGGCCCGCCGTTCCAGGCATCAATCGCCTTATCGAAATCTGTGCCCATCCCATGTGCATCTACCTGTCCGCTTGCCTGTATCCGGGGCATATTGACGGCCAGTTATAATGGATATAGACGAGCCCACCGGGTGATCCGCCGAGTCCGAGCCACTTTTCCATTCCTCATTTAAGGCCAGCAACTTGCGTTTCGCCTGGTGGAGTTGATCCATTAGGAGGAAACCATGCACCCGATCATTTGTGCCCATTGCGGCCAGGCTTCGACTTTTGACCCAAATGAAGTATCCCCGGCATTTACGAAGCGAAAACAGCGTTCGGCCGGGGCAACCAAAAAAGTGGTCATTCGCTGTCCGAAATGCAAGAAATGGCTGATGATTGAAGTGAAAGACGGCAAGCCGACGAGCGATCGCTCCAAGAAGATCGACCAACCGTAACGATGCAAGCGCGCGTACCCGGGATACACACCAAGACATCAACACGACTTGGACTCGATAGCCGCGACGGTGCTATCTCGATTCTTTTCCCCAAAGTTGAGCCAATTCCACGAGCACGCGCACCGCCGCTTGCATATCTTCCAGGCAGGTCCATTCCAAGGGCGAATGCGGATTGTGTTCGCCGGTGGACAGGTTCGGCGTCGGCAGGCCAAGCTCGGTCAGGCGCGAGCCATCGGTGCCGCCACGCAAGATTGGAAATTTCGGCGTCAGCCCGGCGCGCCGGGTGGCTTCTTCGGCGAGCTTCATCGCCCGCGGTTCCTTCACCATGCCGTCGGCCATGTTGCGATACTGTTTTTCCACTTCGACTTTGACCTTCGCTTTTGGGAATTCCAGCATGATTTGGGCCGCGATCTCATGCAGCAGTGCCGCTTGCTTGGCGAGATTCGGTGTGTGGTGGTCACGGAGCAACATGCGGATGACCGTTTCCCCCACGCCGCCCTCAATAGTGACAGGATGAATGAAACCCTCGCGGCCTTCGGTCGTTTCGGGCGAAAGTGCCTGCTTCGGTAAGCGGTCCAGGAACATGGCCGTGAGGCGGATGGCGTTGACCATGCGGCCTTTGCCAATGGACGGGTGAATGTTGACGCCGGTAATGGTCACCGTTGCCTTGTCGGCACTAAAGGTTTCGCCCTCAATTTCACCCTGGCCGGCGCCGTCGAGCGTATACGCCGCGACGGCGCCGAGCTTTTTCAAATCCACGTAATCGACACCGTGGCCAATTTCCTCATCGCAAGTGAAACAAATGCGGATTGGCCCGCGCGGGATTTCCGGATGAGCCAGCAAATAGCCGGCAGTCTCCATGATCACGGTGATGCCGGCCTTGTTATCTGCCCCTAATAGCGTTGTTCCGTCGGTCGTTACGAGGGTACAGCCATTAAGTTCTCTTAACTCGGGATTCTCGGCCACGCGGATTACTTTCGTGCGGTCACCGGGCAGCGCGATATCCGAGCCGTCGTAATTGGCAATAATCTGCGGCTTCACGTTCTTGCCGCTAGTCTCCGGCGAAGTATCCATGTGCGCGAGCCAGGCAATGACCGGAGTTGACCGCGAAAATGTGGCTGGGATCGTGGCCATGATGATGCCGTGCGCATCTTGCTCGGCGTCTTTCAGGCCCAACTCGCGCAGCTCGCCAAGCAGCATGCGGCCCAGTTCCAACTGACCCGGTGAACTGGGATACGATTTGGCGCCCTCCACGGCTTGCGTATCGACGCGAACATAACGGCAAAAGCGCTCGAGCACTGGGTTCATTTCGATTTCACTCCGATTTTCGGGCAGAAAGTGTTCATCAGGCAGCCGTCGCAATTCGGCTTGCGTGCGAAGCAAACTTGCCGGCCATGAAAGATCAGGCGGTGGCTGAACATGGTCCATTCCGCCTGGGGGATTAGTTCCATCAAGTCCCGTTCCACTTTTTCCGGCATGGTGTGCTTCGTGAGCCCAAGCCGGCGGCTGAGCCGGAGGACATGGGTGTCCACGGTGATACCCGGCACGCCAAAGCCATCGCCCAGGACCACGTTCGCGGTCTTGCGGCCAATGCCAGGCAATTTCACCAGTTCTTCGAGAGTGCCGGGAACCCTGCCGCCGTGCTCGCTCACGATCTTTTTGCAGCACTCCTTGATGTTCTTGGCCTTGTTGCGAAAAAAGCCCGTCGATTGAATCATTTTCTCCAATTGCGTGATGTTTGCCCTGGCAAATGCTTCCGCGTTCGGGAAGCGGGTGAACAGGGCCGGCGTGACCAGGTTCACCCGCACGTCGGTACACTGGGCGGAAAGGATGGTGGCGACCAGCAACTGAAGCGGGTCTCCATGCTTGAGAGCGCAGTGGGCGTCGGGATAAAGCCGGGCCAGCGCAGCGCGAACCTGATCGGCGCGAGCTTTCAAAGCTTGCTTGGTACTCATGGGGAAATGTTAGAGGTAATGGAACAGAAGGAAACAAGCCGCGAGGCGAGTCTTCGAGCCTCGCGGTTTCATTCTTCTGGCAAGCGCTCTATCATGAAACCGCATGACGCTGGCGTTTGACGCACTGGACATTTCCGACTCGCCTCTGGCCCGATTGGATCCGCGCTGGAAGCTGGCGGCGCTTTCTCTGGCCATTCTAATAACCGGCTTCCTCCAAACCTTGCCCGCCATTTTCTCGGCGCTGGCCATTGCGGTCTTAATGCTCGCCGTCGCACGGTTGCCGGTGCGATTCTTGCTTTGGCGCTATGGCGCATTCGTTTTGTTTCTCATGCTCTTTCTCGTCCTCCTTCCGATCACGGAAGGGCGGCAGGGTTTGTTCGCGGCGCTAAGGGTCGGCAGCCGTGCACTGGCTATCTACTCCTTCGGCCTGGTGCTACTGGGCACTGCGCCGTTTGCCACCACAATTCACGCGGGGCAGGCGCTTGGCATTCCGCGGCCGCTTACGCAGATCACACTGATGAGCTACCGCTACATCTTTGTTCTGGCCGATGAATTCAGCCGCATTCGGCTAGCTCTGCGGTTGCGTGGCTTCCGCAACAAGATGAATCGCCATAGCTACCGGACCGTTGGCAATGTCACCGGCGCCTTGCTCGTTCGGGGGGCGGACCGGGCGGAACGAATCGGGCAGGCCATGCGCTGCCGGGGATTCGACGGGCATTTTCGGACACTGTATCGCTTTCGCACCCGGCGCGCGGATGTGCTGTTGTTCGCGGCGCTGATGGCGGCCATGGGAGGCATCTTCGCTTGGGACTGGTATCTGCGAACGTGAGGCGGTGGAGTTGATGGACAATCCGGCCATTCAGGTTCGCGGTCTCACATTCGCTTATCCGGGTAGTCCTCCGGCTCTGCGGAACCTGCACTTTCAGATTGAATGCGGCGAAACCGTCGGGCTGATCGGCCCGAATGGAGCAGGAAAAACCACGCTGTTCCTGTGTCTGGCCGGCGTGCTGCCGGCACCGCGCGGTTCTGCTTCGATCCTAGGCTTCGATCCCGCAGACCCGGCCCAACGCCGGCAGCTCCCGCAACGCATTGGCGTGGTGTTCCAGAACAGCGACGATCAATTCGTCAACGCGACGGTGTTCGACGACGTGGCCTTTGGCCCGCTCAATCTCGACTTGCCGCCGGAGGAAGTGCGCGAGCGCGTGACCGAAGCATTAACGCTCACGGGTCTGGCGGGCCTGGAGGAAAGGCCGCCGTTTCACCTTTCCGGCGGCGAGAAGCGGCGCGTGGCACTGGCCGGGGTGCTGGCCATGCGGCCGGAGATTCTTCTTCTGGACGAGCCGACCATGTTTCTGGACCCGCGCGGCCGCCGCGAACTGGCCGGCTTTCTGCACAATCTTCCCGGTACGAAAATCATTGCCACGCACGATTTGGAATTTGTGCTACAAATGTGTCGGCGCGTGCTGCTGCTGGATGCCGGGGAATTGCGCGCAGACGGGAAGGCGCGCGAAGTTTTGTCGCAAACGGAGTTGATGGACCGGCATGGATTAGAGGTGCCGTATAGCTTGCGGGCGAAGTAGCGCAAACGTGATTTTCTGGTAGCGGAATTCGCCAGAATTCCGCCTGCACACGAGCGGAATTCTTGCGAATTCCGCTACCATGATCGCCTGACGGATTCCGCTACCATGATCGCCGGTTTTCAAGTTCCGGGTTGCACCCGCTTTTCTATCGTCAGGCCCAGCGCCTTTAGTTTGCTGCGCAGGGTCGTGCGCGAAATGCCGAGGAGTTGGCTGGCTTCCACCTGATTGCCGTGGGTGTGGCGCAGAACCGCTTCGAGAACGATGCGATCCATTTCCAATGTCACCTTGCGATAAATCTCGCCTTCTCGGCTAGCCAAAAGGCGAGCGACGATCTCGCTGACGTCGCTGCCAGCAGGCTGAGGCACCGGTGTGAGCATATCCTCCGTCATCGAGTATCTCAATGCGCCATGCTCCCGGTGACTTCCGGCGGCTCGCGGTGGCCGTAGAAGCTGTACAGCACCGGCATCAAGCAGCGCGTCAGCAGCAGCAATGTCATCATGCCGCCTACCACGACAATGGCCAGGGGCCGCTGGGTTTGCGAGCCGATCCGCGTCGAAACAGCAGCCGGCAAAAGGCCCAAGATTGCTGTCAGGGCGGTCATGGTGAGCGGCCGAACCCATTTATCGACTCCTTGCTCAATCGCTTGCTGCAGGGGCAGACCCTGCGCGCGCCCCTGATTGAAAGCGGCAATCATCAGCAGGCCGTCCATGATGGCGACGCCGAATAGCGAGATAAAGCCAACCGCCGCGGAGATACTGAAGTTCGTCCCGGTGAACAGCAGCGTCCAAAATGCGCCCATCGAGATGGC
Organism: Gemmataceae bacterium; assembly: GCA_035307785.1. GTDB lineage: Bacteria > Planctomycetota > Planctomycetia > Gemmatales > Gemmataceae > DATGHS01. The sequence goes on along the minus strand of DATGHS010000476.1, from coordinate 2,227 downwards.
GACTACATTCAGCAGAACTACCGCCGAGTCCAAGAACGAACGAAAGGCGGCATAAAGCAACAGGAAGATTAGTGCCAGAGAAAGGGGAACGATCCAGAGCAAGCGGCCTTCGGCGCTCTCCATTTGCTCGAACTCGCCGGTCCATACGGCCTGGTAGGGCGATTTCAATTCCTGGATTTCCGCGGTCTTCGCGCGCGCTTCGTTCACAGCGCTGGCGAGGTCGCGGCCGTGCACGCTGAATTTGACCGCAATCATGCGCTTGCCGTTCTCACGGTAAATGTTCGAAGCGCCATGGCGTTCAAACGATCCCTCAGGATCAGGCGAGCCGTCCTCTGCCACCGGCGAAACCAGATCGCGCAAGCGCAGCCGAGGCGTGTTGCTGATCGGATTCGACGTGTCTGCCTTCGTCCCGGTTAAAGCGGGAGATGCCAACGCGTGTCCCTGGGCGTTGGGCACGAAGCCGGAGCCTTGCGCCAGCACGACCTGATTGTTAACGATGTCCACAGGAATATCGAGGATCGCCGTTTCGCTGCTGCGCAAACGCTTGGGCCAGCGGATGGCGATCGGAAACAGTTTTTCACCTTCTACCATGTTCGATTGCGGCGTTGCACCCAAAGCGCTGGCCACCACGCTATTCACGTCGGCTGTGGTCACGCCCCAGCGTTCGCACTTTTGCGGATCGACACGGAATTCCAAATGCGATTGACCGCTGATGTGAAAAATGCCCACGTTTTCAATGCCGGGAATGCCTTGCAAGACGATCTTGACCTGGGCGGCCAGTTTCTCCAGTTGATCGATATCAGGACCAAAGATTTTGACCGAGTTATCGCCTTTGACTCCGGAAAGCGCCTCCATGACGTTGTCGCGGATGTTTTGTGAAAAGTTCCAGGTAATGCCGGGTATCGTCCGATCCAGTTCCGCATTCATCTCGTCGTTCAGTTCTTGCTTGGTACGGGGACGCCGGCCTCGGCTCATTTTGCGAGCATATGCGGCGTCCAGTTCTTCGGCTGAACGCGGCGGCAGGCCCTTCTGGGCGAGCTGTTGTTCCTCTTGTTTCAGTTCCTGCCGACATTCCTCCTCCGTGCGCGCGCGTGGGCCGAAATGCCGGCTGAACCAATCGGTTTTCTCTGCCAGCGCTGGCCAGTTCTTTTCTGGACGCAGGGTGACGAAGAATTCGGCGTTGAAGAAGCCGGCCGTGTCGGTACCGTCGTCGGGCCGTCCCGATTGGGAGACTACCGATTCCACCTCCGGGTAGCTCGCCATGATTGCCCTGGACTTCTTGTGGACCTCCACATTACGTTCCAGGGTCCAGTTCAGGGGAGCCGTGCCGCGAATCCAGAGATTGCCTTCTTCCAGCTCCGGCATCAACTCGTTCCCCAGAAACGGCAACGCGCACAACGTGGCGATCGAAATTCCTGCCATCACGATCACGGCGACCCAGCGAAAGCGCATGCTCAGGCGCAGTTGCCAAAGGTAAAACCGCTTCACGAGCCGCACAATCAAGTTCTCTCCCACCGGTTTGATGCGCCGGAAGAACAAGCTGCACAAGACCGGCGACAACGTCATCGCCAGCAGCAAGGCGCCGAGCAACGAGAATGCATAGGTCGTCGCCATCGGCCCGAACAGTTGTCCTTCCACACCGGTCATGGTAAATAGCGGCAAAAAGGCGCACACCATGATCAGCGTGGAGAAGAGCAGGGCGCGATCGATTTCACGAACCGAGTTGATGATGCGCTCTTTGAGGGGCAGCCCGGCATGCTTGCCCGACGTGAGATGGCGGTAGATGTTCCCAACCATGATGACGGAAGAATCGACGATAATCCCAAAATCCACGGCGCCGATGGAGAGAAGGTTGGCACTCTTGCCGCGCAGGTACAAGACGGCAAAGGCAAACAAGAGCGCCAGAGGAACGTTGATGGCCACGATAAATGCCGTGCGCACATTGCCCAGGAACATGAGCAAGATCACCACGACGAGCAATATGCCCAGAAAGAGGTTCTCGGTGACCGTTTCGGTGGTCATGTTCAACAAATCGGTGCGATCATAGTAAGGCTCGATTTCCACTCCCGGCAGCAATCGCCCGCTGGCCGGGTCATTCAATTCCTGTACCTTGGCCTTCACGTCTTTAAGGGCCGGGATGGTCTCCTCGCCTTTGCGCAAAAGAACAATGCACTGCACCTTGTCGTCTTCATCGTGGCCGATGTCGGCCAAGCTGAGATAGGAACCG
>DATGHS010000475.1:0-8718 GCA_035307785.1 Gemmataceae bacterium | reverse complement strand
CGCGAGCCCATTGCGAACACGAACACTATTTGGCTGGGCGCTCTTTATCACCGCGGCACAAATCCTCTTTGCCATGCTGTTATCCAGCCAGGGCAGCATATCAGCCGCGTGGCGAAGCTTGTACCAGTGGGACGGCGGCTGGTTCCAGTCGATCGTGGACGGCGGGTACGTGGCGCCGGATACATTGACGCCCACCGACCATGGCAACGTCGCTTTTTTTCCGGGCTATCCGCTCCTGGCACGCAGCTTGAAGAACCTGTTCCACCTGGACGGGCAGGCGGCATTGCTAATGACCGCGCAACTGGCTTGTTGCGGAGCTTGGTTCTACGCCTTGCTTTTGCTGCGTAGCTGGAACGTCTCGCCCGGAAACATCCTCGTCGCAGTCGTGTTGGTGGCGGTGCATCCCGCCAGCTTCTTCATGGTGGCAAGCTATTCAGAACCGCTCTTTCTCATGACGATGCTCGGCTATGTCTACTGGTCGCAGCGCAGCGGGCCGCTGGCGAAATGCCTCGCGGCCGTGCATGGCTTTGCGATGACGGCCACCAGGTTGGTGGGGATTGCGGTTATTGTCTATCCCGTGCTACAGACATGGCTGGCCTCGGTCGAACAGTTCACGTGGCGAAAACTCTGCCAATCAGTGTTGGTTGCCGCGTTCGCCGCGCTCGGGGCCGGGGCCTTCTTCGCGTTCTGTCACTTTTACTTTGGCCGCTGGGACCTGTACGTGCAAACCGAAGCCGTCGCCTGGGGCGTGAAGCCCGATTACCTCGCGCTCTTCCGCCGACACACGTATGGACTGAGCTATCTGGATTTGCCGCGCTATTATTCGCAGCCCGACTTTCTCAGCCGGGTCGCCGTGCCGGCAACGGTGGCGCTATTCGCTCTTATGGGAGTGTTGGAAATGCGCTCGCTGCTGAGCGGCAACGCCTCCGGCTGGCGCGATCGTCTGCCGCTGCTTCTGTGTGCTTTTGGCCCGTTCTACATTGCGGCTTGCGGCCACGCTCGGCGCGACATGGGCAGCCAGATTCGGCACTCGCAATGCGTGTATGTGCTGCTGGTCTTGTTCGCCGCTCATCTGTGGGCGCGCAATCCAGCCATGCTTCGGCCCAAATGGGTCCGTGCGCTACTGATCGTGTGGTCGGCGGCGAGCCTGTCGCTCGAGATAACGATGGCGCACCGCTTCACTCACGGCCTTTGGGTGGCGTGAAGCGCTCACTTGCGCTGCTGCTGCTTTTGCAGCTGTTCGAACAGGTATTTCGCGCTGCCGGGAGCGCAGCAGCTAATCTGCACCTCGCCGCCCTTGATGGCATCGCGAATCTTGTGTACCGTCACGACTTCCCCTCCCAGAATGATGGCGACCTGCTTGCCGACGTTGTCTTTCGTCAAGCGTTCCAGGTCCGCGGCCGGCTTCGGTTGCAGCTTAAGAAAGATTCGGACGACTTGATCGCCTTCCTTCACAGCCTTGGGCTCGCCGTCGAGTTCAAGGACAACATCCGGAGTTGTCCGCACGATGAGAAAGCGCGGCGGCAGCTTGTCATTTCCCTTCTCATAAAGCGGTCGGTCAACGGCGAGCGCTTCACCTTCTTTGAGAGGCAAAAGTTCTTTTTCTGCAGCGCCTTCGCGGAGCACGGCATAAGCTCCGTTGGATAGCTTCTTGCCCGGCTCGGGCTTTTTGTCGTCAGCCTTCAGATTGAGTGCAATGCTCAGCGGTAGCAACATTGCAAAGAAAACGGCACGGCGGTGCATGGGCAGCTCCATTGGGAGGAAGTTGGTCTTGTTTGCTAAAGGACAGCCGAACCGCGAAATCTCGCAGCGGACGCGGTTTGTCAATGCTCGCAGTCACGACCATGGGATATCGGAGTACGGAGACTTGTCTCCGCTTTAGGAATTTAGAACGGACTTTTGTTCGTCGTAACGGCGGCTTCTGGCCGCCGATTGCGGGGCGGTTGTAAGCCGCCCACGTTTAGTTAACGAAATTCGAAATGCAATTCAGTTTGAGCGACGCATAATTTGCGGCAACGCCATCAGCGCGTGAAAGCGGCCAAGCAGAAACGGCGTCATCGAGCCTTCCTGCCAGCGCTTCAAGGCTTTGCCGAGCAATACCGCAGCGTGCAGCGGCAGCGCTTTCCAGTATTGCCGCAGCGGTGTGTTGCGCCAGAAGACAAGTTCTTCATTCCGCGATTGCTGTGCCAGCATGCGGCGATTGGTTCTGCCGTGCGAAGCATGGGCGTGATGCCAGACGCGCGAACGCGGCTCAAACAAAATTGCGCCGCCGGCGTTGCGCAAGCGAAACGAGAGATCGACATCTTCAAAATAGCTTCCGAACGATTCCGGAAGCCCGCCGACTTGCAGCAGCCAGTCGCGGCGATAAAAAGCGCTGGAGGCGCTGGCGCCGAACACCGGTTCCGGCTTGAGAGGAAAGCCGGAAAGCGACTGGCCGTGGCCGCGCTTGCGGGCGAACCCGCCGAGGTGATAGGTATCGCCGGCGGAATCGATTACCGGCTCGTTTGTCCTTGGGAGCTTGAGCACCAGCGGCGCGACAGCCGCGACATCCGGGGAACGAAAGCACTCCAAGGCCGCGTCCGCCCAGCCAGGTTCCACCTCCGTGTCATCGTTCAGCAATTCGACGATGGGCGCGCTGGCGACAGCAATGCCGCGGTTAGCCGCGATGCAAAAGCCACTTCGTTTCGGCAAGCGAATCGTGCGTATCTGGGAAAAGGATCTGGCGGTTTGGCTGATGATGGCGATCTCGGAGGCGTCATCGACAACGATGATTTCCGTGCGAGGCGGAGCGTGCGCGATCACGGTTTCGAGGCAGCGCTCCAGAAGATCGGCGCGCTTGTAAGAAGGGATGACGATTGAAAGCGAATGCGCTTTAGCGTGGCAAGAGCTTGGCATGGGCATGGGCTTTTCCCCGCTCGGAGCGGCCATGTTGGTGGGCCACGCGCCAGACGCGGCGGAATGCCTGGCCGGCTCGGTCCTGCCAGAAGGCGCGGGCCACCTCTTCGAGTTGCGCGAATACGGGAACCGCCTGGGTTTGACCTTGCCGGCGCGCCCACCATTGGCGGAACTTGGCTTCGGTCCAGATCAAGCCGGTGATCGTGCGCAGTTGCCAGCCCGGCCAATGCTTGTGCGCGTAGGAAAGCAGCGACTGGCGCGTCATCAGGCGAATGTGCGGCGGCACCTGCCGTGAGTGCAGCGGGTGATGATGCGTCAGGTGCAATTGGGGTTCATACCAGACCGACCAGCGGTTTTGCCAGGCCCGCTGGCAAAAATCGACATCCTCGTAATAGAGGAAAAAGCCGGGATCAAAGCCGCCGAGCTGTTGCAAGCATTGGCGGCGAATGAGCAGGCAGCAGCCGGTGAGCCACGGCACCTGCAAGCGCTTCGGCGTATACAGTGGCTGGCACTTGCGCCGCGAACGCGGCTGCAGCAGCCCGAAAAGCGTGCGCCAAAGCGTGGGGTATTTGCCGACCGAACCCTGCGCCGAGCCGTCTGGGTTTTCGAGGCGAAAGCCGATGACGCCCGCGGTAGGATCCTGCGACTGAATTTCATCGGCCAGTTCAATCGCCCGGTCGAGAAAGCGCTCGGGCACCGTCACATCGGGATTCAGGACCAGGAACCATTCGCCCCGGCTGAGGCGGCAGCCTTCATTCACGCCGCGCGCAAAGCCACGATTGCGGTCAAGGCAACGCAGTGAGACGCCGCTTTGCCGGCGCATCTTCGTGCGCCAGGGGTGAACGACTGATTGATTATCGACAATAATGACTTCCGCGAGGCCGCGGCGCAACGCTTCGGAATGGCGCAATTGGGCGGTTAGCCGGGCCGTGTTGTCCCACTGGCGGTAATTGACGATGACGACGGAAAGGTGCGGTGTGTCGAGCTTGGACTCAGGTGGAGTGGGCACGGGCGCCGTTTTGGGCAACGGGTGCAGGCGAACCGGTGCGTCGGCGACAAGCATGGGGAATCCTTCCCGCTCGGAAATCCGTAAGCGCCATTCCGGGGGGCGAGTATAGGGTCAGGGCAGGGAAAAATGCAACCCCGAATGGTGCAACTTGGGCCAAATTCTGGGCTTCGGGCAGCGCCTTTCGCAGCCCCAGGCTTTCCAGACCGCGCAGCTTGTTGCCGCGCGTCGGCATGCGTATCGTTTCTAGTTTGCACAACCATGCCAAAACCGCTCCGCGATTCGTTCCTTTTGCCTAGAATATCGTGCACCGGAGATTGTTTGCCATTCACCAGGGGAGAACAGATCATGGCTGCCAATAGTGGCGCACAATATCAGCTGACGCTGAATGACCAAGAGCGCGATGAGCTGCTGCGCTTGCTCGACGATAGCGTTGTGGAGATTCACGCCGAAATTCGCCGCACCGAAGCGCAGGAATACCACGATCAACTCCGCGCCAAAGAGAAAATGATTCGTGCCTTAACGGAGCGGGTGCGCGGCTTGAGTAAATGAGTTTTAAACGAAACTTGATTTGGAGATGCCTGGCGTGCTCCCGATCCATACGATTCTGTTTCCCACCGATTTTTCGGAATGCTCGCAAGCGGCCTTCCGAATCGCTGCGTCGTTGGCGCGCGATTATGGCGCCCGGCTGATCGTGCTGCACGTTTACCCGCCGCCGCTTGACCATAGCGAAGAAGTCGCCCGCCGGGCGCCCGACGACAATTACGAAGACAGCTTGTGGAAAAGCCTGGAAGCGATCCAGGCCGAGGACTTAAAGTACGACATTGATTATCAGCTTGTCGAGGGCGATGCGGCGGATGAAATTGTGCGCGTGGCCACGGAGCGGCCGTGTGATCTCATCGTGATGGGCACGCACGGCCGCATGGGCCTCGAGCGCGTTTTGCTAGGCAGCGTAGCCGAAAAGGTGATCCGGCATGCCGCCTGCCCCGTGCTTACCACGAAACCACCGCCGATGTGAGTATTGTCAAACCATCGTTGGCCGGTTCGGGGTAGCGGAATTCGCAAGAATTCCGTTGGGCGCTTGCGGAATTCTTGCGAATTCCGCTACCACAATTAGCCCCCGGTGCGGGGCCCGATCAATGCCGCGTGTATTGGCTTGATCCTATTGTCTTTCCAGCGGTTGAGCATAAACGTACAGCGGCAGGATTTGCCGCGTGATTTGCCGAGAAATCGGGGCATTCCACTGCACAGGGGAGCCGAATGGCCACATCGAGTCCGGCCAAACCGGCCAAGGGCGCCAGCCGACGCCGCATCACGTTTTCACTCGCTGCGCCGGACGCCAAATCCGTCTCGGTCGCCGGCACGTTTTGCGACTGGGACACTTCGACTTACCCATTGAAAAAAGACGCGATCGGCACCTGGAAGCGCATCGTAACCCTGGCGCCGGGGCGCTACGAATATCGCTTTATTGTCGATGATGTTTGGATTGTCGACCCGGATTGTCTCGAGCGCACGGCCAACCCCTTCGGCGGCGAGAATTGCGTGCTGAATGTGAGTTAACGCCAAAGCCCAGGGACTGCCGTCCCTGGGCTTTCCGAATGATCAACTACTTCCCGTCCACAAGCGCCTTCACGTCCCGGTCCAATTTCGCGCTGTCCACTTCCGATAGCACGAAGACTTCCGTCTTGCCGGGCAAGCGGGCGTAAACGCGCTTGGAGCCGCCTTCCAGGTTGCCCAACTGAATCTCCTGCTTCATTCCCATTCCCGTTTGTGCCACAATGGTGCGGCGCGGTTTCGCCAAACCATAGAGGTCCATTGGCGCGTCCTTATCTGCCATGTAGCGGTCGACTTTCAAGTTTGCCAGCGCTCCGAGCATTTCCGTCACAACCTCTGCCTTGACCTTGGCTTCCGGCTTGCCTTCGACTTGCCATGTGCCGGCCGCCTTACGCAGCGTGATCGGTCCCGATTCGCCGGTGATGGTGAGCGAATCCACCTGGGCCGCGTCAAAACCGGTCCACAGCGAGCGCTTGCGATACTCGGCCGTGGCGCGTGCGGTAACTTGCGGCTCCAGCAGGAACACCATGTCGCTGTTGCCGAGTTTGGCGTAAGAGCGCTGGTCGGTCGAATCGCGCTTGCCGATGAGCAGACTCAGCACTTCCTTATCGCCGGCGAAGAACTTCCAGGTGATTTCCGGCTTGTCGAGGCCGTATTGCTTCAAGTCCGTCGGCTTCTCGGCCACCCATTCGTCGGCCCGCAGCTTGTACAGTGCGTTCAGGTAATCCTCCATGTCGGCATGCTCCGCATCCACGGCGACGGGGGCGGTCATCTTCCAATTGCCATCCACCTTGGTGAAGATGACTTTCTTGTCGCCGGCGCGGTCGCCGCGCTCCATCGTCACGCGGTCGGGCTCAGCCAGGCGCTTCACCAGCGTCTTATCGCGGTACTTGAGCGGCTCGTCGAGCAACCGCTTGGCAACCATGCGTGCCAAAACGGCAATCACCTTCGAGCCCTCAATCTGGGCGAAGCGGTCGCCATCCGGCAACTTCGGATCGACCGGAGCGCCGATCTTCAGGATATGCGTGACCGGCTTACCGTCTTTTTCCAGCACGAACGTAATCGTGGCGCTGGGCGCGTCCAAGCCGTATTTCTTCAGGTCGGCAGCGCCATAGTCGGCCACGCGCTCGGCCCGCAGATTCGACAACATCGCGGCCAGATCGTCCATCGTCTGCTGGTCGGCCTGCTGCTCGGTAGGCTTTGTAATCTTCCAATTATTCTTCCGCTCTAGTTCCAGGTCATTCTTTGGCATCGCCCGGCGAATCGCGTTCAATTCCGCCGGGTCAAACTTCAGCAGCGATTTGTCGGCAAAGTCGAGGTAGCCGCGGGTCAATTCCTTCACGACCGGGCCAGCCAGCACCGCGATGCCGGGACTGTCGTCCATGCGGGCATAGCGCTCGCCACGGCCGTTTTCGGCTTCCTTGCCGAGCTTCAAAACGTGCGTCTCCGGCTTGGCGCCCATCTCAGCTTCGAGCGTGAACGTGATAGTGTCCACCGGCGGGCTCAGGCCATATTTGGCGGCGTCCACGTCTTTGCCGTAGGCAGTGAAATGGTCGGCCTGCAGCGTACTCCAGGTCCGCAGCATCAATGCGAGGCTGGGTTGATCGGCCTGGAACGACACCATGCCCGATTCGATCTTCCAGTTCTTGTCTTCCTTCGTGGCCGTCATCGTGGCCGTGCCGGTGCGCTGAATTTTAGTCACCGGGCGGAAGGAGTCCGTGAGCAGGCGGCGGTCGAGCAGGTCTAGGGCCGGCTTGTCGGCATTGACGAATACGGCTTCCGGCAGCTTAAACACGGCCGGATCGTCGGCTAGCTTGGCGAACACTTCGGGCTTGCCTTCCACCGCCTTGCCGATAATGAGTGTGCGCTCCTTCGTCGTTTCCTTCTCCTTATCGCCGTCCTTGGTCTTTTCCGCGGCGGAGAAGCTCAATTGTAACCGTGGCTTGTCGAGGCCGAATTGCTCGGGCTTCGTAACGGCATGGGCCTGGTAGCCGGCCAGCTTGGGATTGGCCAGCGCGTCGAGCATCGGCGTGACCAGGAAGAAGCTGGCCGTGGCATTGAACGGTCCGGAAATCTTCCAGTCGGCGCCGTCCTTCTTCAATTCGTACTTATCGTTGCCGCGCTGAATCTTCACATCGGAGATTGCGTCCGCGGTGAGTTGCCAGAGTTGCAGCGGCCGGAAGTCGAGCGAGCTTTGGTCGATCTTGTCGCGCACTTCTTTACGAATGACGAAAATGCTGACGCCATCGGCCAATTTGGCAAAGTATTCCGGCTTGGTTTCGCGCTGCTTGCCGATGAGCAGCGTCACCGGCGCCTTGGCCGCATCGGCCAGCGTGACGGTGGCCGTGATGGAAGGCATGTCCAATCCGGCGTTTTTCAAATCTTCTGGCTTGGGGGCATCGTTGACGTATTCGACGGCCTCGAGCCGGCTCAGGTCGTCGGCCAGGTTCACGGCCTTGTTCTTGTCGGCCGTGGCAGTCACCGGGGCCGTGAGCTTCCATTCGGAATTAACTTGCTGCAAGCCGTATGTCTCGCTGGCGTGCTTGACGTCGATTTTCGCTACCTGGGCGGTATCGAATTCAAGAATGCGCCGGCCACGGTAGGTGAGGGCCGGCCGCTCGGCCAGTTTCAGCACGCTTTCATCCACGAGATTCACACGGTCGCGCCCCGTCACGCGCACATTCACCTTCTTCGCCACTGCGTCTTGCTTGCCGAAAACGAACTCGACGGTGCGCTTGCGGGGCACTTTCTTTTCGTTTGGCCCCGGTAGCTCTTCCTCGACGGCCAGGTCGATCTTTATATTCGTCGGCGAGTCGAAGCCGGCGGCCTTCAAATCGGGATGGTAGTTTACATCCGGGCCGCTCGCGGTGAGTCCTTCGAGCTTGTTGACGAGCTCGCTGATTTTCTCATTTTCGCCGAGTGCCTGAATCGGCTGCGTGACGCGCCAGCGATCGTTTTTCTTATCGTCTTTCTCACGAACCAGAATAATCTTGCCGCTCGGTTGCGCGATTTCCACCCGATTCACGTCTTTCGATTGAAACCGCGCCAGCTTTTCGTCTTCTAACGTGGAAGCGGAGACGAACAGGTCGTTGAACTTGTCGGCGCGAAGTTCGAAGATCGGTGTTTGCTCGGCGGCGCCCTTCGGCGCCAGGCGCGCGTAGCGATACTCTTCGCGAATCGTCGGGGCGGGCGGCTGGAACGGCATGTTCGGGTTCGGCGGCGGCGGTTGGCCTTTGCGTTCCTTGAACGAGGAGACCTGACCG
>DATGHS010000474.1:0-29920 GCA_035307785.1 Gemmataceae bacterium | reverse complement strand
CCTCGCCGCGGTAAACATTCCGTGCCAGGTCGGCGGCGGGTTGCGAGAAGATTCGCACATTGAGGAAGTGTTGTCGTGGGGAGTCGAGCGCGCGATCCTGGGAACGCGAGCTTTGCAAGACCCGCTCTGGCTGCGCAGCGCTTGCGAGCGGCATCCGGAAAGGATTGTACTGGGCCTCGATTCGCGCTCGGGCCGAGTGGCCACGCACGGCTGGTTAGAAACCTCCCCGCAATCAGTGATTGAAGTGGCCCGGCGAGCAGCCTCCTGGCCCCTGGCCGCAATTGTCTACACTGATATTCTCAAAGACGGCATGCTGGAAGGACCGAACTTCGCAGCCCTGGCGGAGTTGCGCTCCGCGGTACAGACGCCGGTGCTGGCTTCCGGCGGCATCACCACGCTCGACGACGTTCGCGCGCTAAAGACGCTCGAACTGGCCGGCTGCGTGATCGGCCGGGCGCTATACGAAGGCCGGCTCGATTTGACCGAAATCGTGACAATGGTGGAATTCATGTAATAACTGCATCCATAAAGCCCAGGGACGGAAGTCCCTGGGCTTTCGATCTCTCCGGTGGGTTACGCATCCAGCTCCACCCACCCTACTGAGGAATTCGCATGTCCAAGCACAAGGTGGAAGATATCCGCAACATTGCTCTCGTTGGGCATCGCGCTGCCGGCAAAACCACGCTCGCCGACGCGATGCTCTTCAAGGCCGGCGCCGTGGATCGGCGGGGAAGCGTGGACGAAGGCACGAGCATGTCCGACTTCGATGAAGAAGAACACCATCGCAAGTTTTCGATCGACACGAGCATTTTGAATGCAACGCACCAGGGTAGATTTCTGCAAATTCTCGACACACCCGGCTATCCCGACTTCGTGGGCGCGGCACTGAGCGTATTGACGGCGGTGGAAACGGCCGTCGTCGTCATTTCCGCGCCGGCCGGCATCGAAGTGAACACCCGCCGCATGTTTAACGAGGCCGGTAAACGCGGCCTCGCGCGCATGATCGTCGTGAACAAGCTCGATGGCGACAACATCGACTTCGGGCAGCTGTTGACCAGCATTCGCGAATCGTTCGGCAAAGGTTGCGTCCTTCTGAATGCGCCTATTGGGATTGGCGCCAACTTTAAGGGCGTGGTCGATGTCCTGAACCCGCCCGCCTCGGCTGGTGATGTGGCGGTTGATCTCGCGACAGCCCGTGCGCAGCTCATGGATGCCATCGTCGAAGTCGATGAGGCGATGATGGAGAAATACCTGGCCGAAGTACCGATTCCGCCAGAGCAATTAAGCGCCGCCATTCCGAAAGCCATGGCGGCTGGATCGCTCATTCCTATCCTGTGCACCAGCGCGAAGAAAGACATCGGCGTGAGCGAACTGCTCGACGACATCGCTCGCTACGCTCCATCGCCCGTCAACGGCCTGGCTCGCAAAGCAAAGCCAAAAGGCGACGGCGAACCGGTGGAACTCGTTCCCAAGGAAACCGGCGAGTTCGTGGGCCAGGTTTTCAAGACCATCAACGACAAGTTCGTCGGCAACCTAAGCTACATTCGCGCCTTCTCCGGCCGGCTCACGCCGGAAAACCATCTCATCAACGCCCGCACCGGCGCGGATTCGCGCTTGCCCGGCTTGCTGCGCATCCAGGGCAAGGCCAATTCGCCAATCACCGAAATTGTGCCTGGCGACATCTTCGCCGTGGCCAAGGTGGAAGGCTTGCACATTGGCGATACGGTGTCCAACGCGGCGAACGCGCCAAAGTTGCCGGAGTCGAGATTTCCCCTGCCCATGTTCGGCCTGGCCGTGGAGCCCAAGGCCCGCGGCGACGAGCAGAAGCTCTCCGGCAGCTTGCACAAAATCGTGGATGAGGACCCGTGCTTCCGCGTGAGTCACGATGCGGCCACGAAGGAACTGGTGATTAGTGGCACCAGCCAGCTGCATCTCGACGTGGTGCAGAATCGGCTGAAGCGCCGCTATAACCTGGAAATTGTCACCAAGGAGCCGAAGATCGCCTACCGCGAAACGATCGCCGCGACCGGCGAGGGCGACCACCGGCACAAGAAGCAGTCCGGCGGCCGCGGCCAATTTGGCGAAGTGCATCTGCGCGTCTATCCGCTCGATCGCGATATTCACACGGAGGAGCAATTGCTCGAAAAGTTCGCAAACAAGAGCAAGTTTGAAAAGATGCGCTCCGCCCATTATCATGCCAATCATAATTTCGCGTTCATCGATCACATAGTGGGCGGCACCATTCCCAACCAATTCATCCCCGCCTGCGAAAAAGGTTGCCTGGAGCTGGTGGAACGCGGCGCCTTGGCGGGCTATCCTATGCAGGACGTGGCAGTGGAAGTCTACTTCGGCAAAGACCACCCGGTTGATAGCTCGGAAGCGGCCTTCAAGACTGCGGCGCGCATGGCCTTCAAGAAAGGATTCCTCGCCGCCCGCCCCGTGCTGCTGGAGCCGATTGTCACCCTGGAAGTAACCTGCCCCACGCAGTACACCGGTTCGATCCTGGGCGATCTCACCACCAAGCGGGCCCGCGTGGAGAATCAGGACAGTTTGCCGGGGAATTTGGCGGTCATCACCGCGAAGGCCCCGCTGGCGGAAGTGACGCGCTATCAGGCCCAGCTGAACGGCATCACCCAGGGGCAGGGCAGCTTCACAATGGAATTCAGCCATTACGACCAGGTGCCGGGCAACGTGCAGCAGCAGATTGTGGCCAAGGCCAAAGTGGCCGCAGACGAAGAAGAGTAAAAATTCACCGCAAAGAGCGCAAAAAGCGCAAAGAAGACATAAAGAGTTCGTGGGCAGGAACCGGTAGAAACCGCGTATTCTTTTTCAGCTCGTTTGCTCTTTGTGCTTTCTTTGTGTACTTTGAGTTCTTTGTGGTGAAATCTGCTATCCTCGACGATAAGTCAATTACGAGCAACCTTTTCTGTTTCCGGGAACGACACCCATGAAAGATGCATTGATGAAGTTCGTGACGGAGGAATGGTACTTCTTCTTCCCGTTGCTGCTCATGTCGATGACCGCGTTGTGCCTGGTGATCTGGCGCATCCTCTTGAACATGAACTCCAAGACCAAGATGGATACCTTCCTGCCGGCGTTTCAGGCCGTGCTGGCGAAGGAAGGCATCGAAGGGGCCCGCAAAATGTGTGCCTCACAAACTGGGCTCATCCCCCGCAAGCTCTTCGTGGCCGGACTCGACAACGCCAAGCAAGGGCCGGCTGCGATGCGGCGCGCGATGGCCAACACCATCGAGCTGGAGATCCTCCCCGAGCTGAACTTCCTTCTGGCGCCGATTCTCGCCATTGCGAAGATTGCCACAATGGTGGGCCTGCTGCTGACCGTGGTGTCGATGATCCAGACCTTTAGCGCCATCCAGAAGGTGCAGGCCGAAGGCTCAGCCGGCGGCGTGGGTGGGCAGGCCGGCGCTATCGGTTTGGCGTTGTTCGCCACCGCAATGGGTCTGCTCACCGCCATTCCGCTCGTCTTCTCGCACGTAATGTTCAAGGACCGCATTCATCACTTCGAGCTGCTGATGAAGAGTTCCGGCCAGAAATTGATCAACCTGGTGCAAAACCTGAAGGCAAACCCGCCCGCCGCGACGCCAGCCGCCACCACCGCGCCGGGAACCGCGAAATCAGCAGTGCCGGCGACCGCGGAAGCCGTCGCCGCCGTGCGGAAGGCGTAACCGCGCCGCCGCTTGCGGCTTTGCGCGCGGTGGCAAGCAGGTATAATGACTTTTGAACGCGAACGCTAAGCCGCAAGCGGCGAAAGTGATCTTTCATGTCCACACCCAAGAAATTCTTCTTCGATGTCTGGCTCGTCCAGGGGAACATGGTCTACCGCTCAGTTCCCTACGAAGTCGTCACCGACTGGATTCAGCAGCAGCGGCTTCTGACCGACGATCACATTCGGCCCACGGGGACCGAGGAATGGTTCGTTCTCGGCAAGGTGCCGGCATTTTCGGGCTTCCTCCCGCAACCGGAACCCTTGCGCACTGATGCGCAGGCCGAAGCGCTCGAACCTGTCGAGAGCGGCTTCGCCTGGGGCAAGAAAGGCGAGGAAGAAGAAGCCGACCCGGATATGATTCCGCTCATCGACATCAGCCTGGTGCTGCTCATCTTTTTCATGATGACCTCGGCTGTGGCAGCGGTGAGTTCCGGCATCAAGGTTCCCGTTGCCAAGGGGTTGGAGCCGGAACTTGTCGATTCGAAGACGGAAATGATTTGGGTGGGCATCGACTTCGTGGCCGATAATCAGCCGCCGCGCTACTCGGTCAGTTACAACGGCGGTCCGGCCAGTGAAGACAACAACAACCTGAGCCAGGATCAGGCGATCAAGAAGATCGAGGAAGTCTTACAAAAGCAACAACGGGTGCCGGAGATTCGCGTGGCGGCCCACAAGAACCTGTCGTTTGACCTGATCAAGAGCATGTCGGTGGCGCTCGAGCGATTCCGGATCGAAGGCCGTGTCGGAAAAATCAGAATCGAAGCGGAGCAGGAACAATGAGCTGGAACGTGCGCCATCAGGGTTCGCCCAATGCCACGAGCAACCTGTCGGCCCAGCAGGTGCTTGAAGGCATGCGCGAAGGCATCTGGGAGCCGACCGACGAGGTGCGGGCCGACAATGAGATGAAGTGGCAACCGCTCGAAGAACACCCGTTCTTCGCCGAGGCCGTGGCCGACCTGGAACCGCCGCCCCGGCACGTGGAAGCCGAAACCCACCTCGACATGAACCCGCTCATCGACGTAGCGCTGGTGTTGTTGATTTTCTTCATCCTCACCACGACCTATGAAGCCCTGCGTCAGGTGATGGACATGCCGCAAGTGTCGAAGACCGGGCAGAAGCTGAAAGTGATTTCCGACGCCGAATCCAAGAGTGAATACATCCGCGTGCTGGCGCGAATGGAAGGCGACAAAACGGTATACACGGTTGATGAACAGCGCGTCACCGAAGAACAGCTACCGAGTGCTATTGGCGCGGGTATTGCGGCCAAGCGGAACAAAATGATTATCGATGCCGAAGGTGTAACGTGGGATTCAGTGGTAAAGATTATCGCCGCGGGCAAATCAAAGCGCGTCGACAAGTTTCTGATTAAGGTGCAGCAGGATTAACGTGGGACAAGATTCCAATCTTCTCGCACAAGATTGGAATCATTTCCCACGTTCTCATTTCTTCCCTTCCTGGTAAATCACGTTGATCGTCGCGGTGCCGCGCTGGAATTCCACCTTGAAGCGCGTCTCGCCGATGTCTTCTTCTTTCGTGCGGCCGTAGGTCTTGCCGTAAGCCAGCTCCTTCTTGACCAGGGATTCTTCCATCGCGATGGGGAAGTAGGCATAGATGGCGTCCGGCGTGAACGGCAGGCCCAGCGCCTCCTTCACCGCCTGGCAAGAATCCTTATCGTCGTCGAGCCACCAGTTGCGCATCTTCAGTTCCGGGTCGGTCGGCCTTCCTTCGGCATCGAGCGCCAGTTCCACCGGCTTGGCCGGCCGCTCCGAGAGATTGCGGACGACATAGGCTTTGTTACCTGTGTCGAAGCGCAGGATCGTGTTCAAGGCATTGAGCTGCCGAACGTAATCGTTGCCGTTGCGGGTGTCGAAGATCATCTTCCACCGGTCTTGCCGGGCGCCGCGCTTGTTGCGTGGGCCGGTGCCCCATTTGTCGCCGACGCCCTTGCCGATGCCCTTGCCGAAGCCGCCGCCCTGGCCTTCACCGCCTCGGCCTTTGCCGGCGATTCCCTGGACCCCGTCTTTGAGCGACGGCATGGCGGCGATCTTGGGCGGCGTCGTGGGCGTCTTCTTCACCGTATCGGCCGCATCCGGATCGTCGGCGATCTTGGTTGCTTTGTCTTTGAGATCGACGTCGGGCTGCGGAGTCTTGTCGATCGGCTTGTTCGGGTCGGGCTTTTCGAGTGATTCTTCGGCATCCGGCGGCCGCAAATTGCCTGGGGCATCGCCAATGCCATTGGGATCGCCGCCGCCCCCACCGGGACCGCCGTCGCCCACCAGAACGGGCTCGAGTTCCTCACCGGTGTCGCGGTGCGAAAACAACGCAAACACGCCGCCCAGCACCACGAACAGCACGATCGCGTGGATCATGAACGAGCCAATGCTCGAAAACGGAAATTCGCCGTTGGCCGAATACGTTTGCCAGAAGGTCCCCTCCGGCGGCGCCATCGGCTTCTTTTTTTCCTCTTCTCCAGGCTTCTTCTTCGCGGGCACAGTGGCGGCCTTTGTGGTTGGCTTCGCGGTAATGGCACTGGCTTGCGTGGTCGGCTTGGAGTTGTTGGTCGGCGGCATTGGCGTGCCCCACGGTGAAAATAATCGGGCAAAGCTCTGACTAATAGGATACAGCAGCCCGATAGGCGCAGGCAAGGAAGAAATGCGAGAAAAACCTAACGCCCTTATCCCTTCCCTAAAAGGAAAGGGGGAACTGCTCCCCCCCGTTCCCTTATGAAGTTTGACAAAATACCTGGACTTTCGCGCATGGTTTTTACGCCGAAGGCGTTACATAACATAGCCCAGGGTTGCCGCGCAGCGGCTACCCTGGGTTGGGAAACCCGCCCTTCATCCACGAACCCTGAAAGGGTTCCTGCGTTGGGCAAGCAACCCTTTATGCAACCCCTTCGGGGTACGGTTTGGGGCGGCGGTCGCTTCCCAGGGTAGTCCCGGCGCGCCGGGACAACCCTGGGCTGTGATATGGAACCCCGTTGGGGTTCAGTCGCCGCTCCTTAGCACCATAGCTCCAAGTATTTTCTCAAACATCATTAGGGAAGGGGGCGAAACAGTTCCCCCCTTCCGTTTCGGGAAGGGGGGTTAGGGGGGTTAGGTTTTGTCACGCTGCCTAAATCGAGAGGCACACCCAGCCGAATTGAAGCGCCTCTTGCCGGAAGTGAATCGGGAATAGAATAATGCGGCACGCGCTCCCGCGACGGCGCGCGTGAGGGTCGGGAGTCCTGATTGCTCCTGCAAACAATTCCCGACCCCGTTTTACAAATCAACACGCTCTTGGGACACTACCCAATTCAGCCTTACTTGTCGAAATGCGGTGTGGGCCGGCCCCTAAGAACTATAGGATACATTTGTACATTAGTCCAGGAAAAGCGCGCCGCGTTTCACAATTTGCGCCGAATTTCACGGGGTTATTCATTGTTTTGGTGAAATCTGAAACGCGGCGCGCCTGGCCGTGGGAAAATCGCATCCCGGAGGGTCTCGACCCGTCTGGAGATCGACGAAATCTGAAACGCGGCGCTTCGGGCGCTGGGAAACCGCAACCGTTCCCTTGTCTTTCGCTCATTCATCTGCTAAATGTTCAATTAGACGACAACTCCCGTTTCAGGATTTGGCGAAATGCGGGCAATGGGCATGATTTCGGGTCTGAAGGTAAACGCTGCGGCGCTAGCCGTGGCCGCGTTTGCCATTCTGGCCGCCATTGCCGCCGCCGCTAGCACCTGAACCCGGGCTGTCGCTCACTGGAACCAACAACCAACGACACCCCGGGTCAAAAACCCGGGGTGTTTTTTTTCCATGGAGGAGCAACCCCATGACCGCCCGACGTTTGCACCTGTCCCAGCGCGCCCAGCGAACCACCGAATCGCCGATCAACCACTTCATGCAGCAGGCCGTGGAGAATCCGAATCTGATTAGCCTGGCGGCCGGGCTCGTGGATGCCGATTCGCTGCCGGCGCAGGACATGGCGGCATGCGTGGGCGAGATCTTCGCTCGACCCGACGGCGGGCGCTCGGCGCTCCAGTACGGCACGACTGCAGGTTATGCTCCCTTGCGCGAGCGGGTCTGTCAACTGGTGGCCCGGCTCGACGGAGTGCCGCCGAAGAAGTTCGGCGTCCGCCCCGAGCAGGTGGTCGTGACCACGGGCTCGCAGCAGATGTTGCACCTGCTGGCCGAGGTATTGCTCGATCCGGGCGACATCGTGGTCACCGAGGCGCCGTCTTATTTCGTGCAGCACGGCGTGCTCGCCAGCCACGGGGCCAATGTCTTCGCGGTGCCGATGGATGAAGAAGGTATGGAAACCTCCGCCCTCGAAAACTTCTTGCTGCACCTGAAAAGCACCGGCCAACTCGAGCGGCTGAAACTGATCTACCTCTGCGATTACTTCCAAAACCCCACGGGGCTGACCTTGTCGGTCGAACGCCGGCTTCATCTCGTCGAACTGGTGCAGCGCTTCAGCGTGCACAATCGAATTGTTATTCTGGAAGATGCCGCTTACCGGGAGCTCGGTTTCAGCGAAAAAAGCTTGCCAAGCATCATGAGCTTGGACCGCGACCGGCAACACGTCGTGTATGCCGGCACTTTTTCCAAGCCATGCGCTCCCGGCCTCAAGACCGGCTATGCGCTGCTGCCGGAGGATTTGGTCGAGCCCGTGCTGCGCTTCAAGGGATTGCACGATTTCGGCTCGGCCAACTTCAATCAACACATGCTCGAGCGCTTTTTGGCCACCGGCGCGTACGACCGCCATGTCGTAGAACTGAGGCGCGTCTACAAGGCCAAGAAGGAAGCGATGCTGCTGGCGCTCGACGAGGAATTTGCCGACTGGCCGGAAGTCGGCTGGACCAACCCGCAGGGCGGGATGTTTGTCTGGTTGTCATTGCCCGAAGGAATCGACACCGGCCCCGGCAGCCCGCTGCTGCAAGCCGCGGTGGAGGAAGGCATGCTCTACGTGCCGGGTGAATTTTGCCATGTGCCCGATGTGAACGGCAACGTACCCATCAACGAAATGCGCCTCTGCTACGGCGTGGAACGCCCGGAGCGCATCCGGGAAGCCGTCCGCCGCCTGCGACGGGCGACTCGCGCCGTGCTGGCCGCCGTTTGAAAAAAAACACCGCAAAGGCGCAAAGAGCGCAAAGAGAAATCTCTTTGCGCTCTTCGCGCCTTTGCGGTAAATTCTCTTATCCGCCTTGTTTCTTCGCCGCGGCCACGAGTTCCATGAAGTACGCCTCCATGTCGCGGTTGTTTTGCTTGCGGGCTTCGGCGAGACCGGCTTCGGCGAACTTCAGTGCCTTGCCGCCCTTGCGGAGCCCCAGCATGGCTTCGGCCGCGGTACCGCGGAACTTCAGTTCATTCGGCGCGCCATTGATCAGCTTGTCGAATACTTCCTCGGCCTTGTCCGCATCGCGCTGCTTGGCATAAAGTTGCCCACGGCGAAGTTCGTAATCGTGTTGACGCTTGCCCTCATTTCGCTCCTTGTCGGACTGTTGGCCCGCGTCGGCCAGGCTTAACGCCGACTTCCAATCGCCTTCCGTTTGCGCTTGATCGATAAGGTACTTGTAGAACGTGAAAAGGTCCGGCTTGGCCGGGTCGGCTGGCCGGGCGATGATCGTCTTCACGAATTGCCGGGCCAGCTCGTTGGCATCGAGCTTCACGGCCGCGCGCCAGGCTTGCTCGAGTTGGCCGACGGTCAGTTCGTCGCGATCGAGGCCAGCCAGGTCGGCGGCGCTCAGAGCCGTGAAGTCGATGGTCGGGGCGGGCGGCGGCGGGGGCGCGCTGTCGAGCCCGAGTTTGTGTCGCAGCCGGTCGAAGTTGTAGAGCTTCTCTTCCGTGAGTTTGCCGTCGCGGACCACGCGCGGGGCGCCACCTTCGAAGCATTGCTGGAGGAACAGGATGGCGCCGAGCAAACGGCGGCGGAGCACGGCATGCCCGGCCGCGTCGACCGGCGTGTTGCCATTCAACGTCTTCAAGGTTCGCTTCGGCCAATTCTCCTCGAAGTATTCCTGTGCGTATTCCCGCATCTTTGCCACCACTTCATCGCCGGTGCGATTGAAGGTGGGAAACATCATCGCTTCGAGCGTCACGTCGCCGAAATTGGCGCACAGCGTGCCGTTGCGCGAGTCACTAAAGCCCGCCCCGGCCTTTTGCTGAATCTCCTGGGCGAGTTGATCCAACGTCGATTTGTTGACATGCCAAATGCTGATCGTGCTTCCGAGGATAAGCAGCGACCCGGCTAGCGGTGCCGCAATCGGGGCAGCCGCGCCGATCAAGCCGGTGCTCTCTTGCAGCACCAGGCCGGTGATAACGCCTTCTTCTTCGCTGCTGCGCATGCCGGCCAATCGCCCGGCTTGCTCCCAATCCTGCAGCAGGCCGACAATTGCCTGGCCGTCGCGGAACTGCCAGATCATGCGGTGCTGCACGTAGTCGGCCGTTTCCACCATTTCCTGGCCGAGACGCACTACTTCGGCCAAGGCCCAAGCTTCCGCCGCGCGTGGCTCATCCTTTTCGCGCTCGACATACTGTTCCAGCGCTTCCAGTGCGCCGCGGTTGTCGCCAATGAATGCTTTCAGCAGACCGATGTTGTACCAGGTTAGCGGGTCGGCCTTCGGCGCCTTGGCGAGTTCCTCGAACGCCTTGGCCGACTCGGACAACTTCCCCGTGCGGCCCAGGCTCAGCGCGTTCTTCCAGTTCACCGGCCGCGATGCTTCCGTGCCGGCAAAATGATAGTCCTTGCGCGCGGCTTCCGGCAGCCTGCTGCCGGGACCAAAGAGACTTTCAAAGGCATCGGCCAGCTCAGCGCTTTCCGGCAGTGCTTTGCGGCAACGGTCCAGCGCATAGCGAGCGGCCACGGGATGATTTCGTTTCAGCTCCGCATTGCTGATCTGCTCAAAGAGGAAGCTCAACTGCTCGTGGGCGTCATAGGCATACATTTCCGTGGCCTTGCGAAAGAGCGTGGCCGCGCCCATGTCTTCACCCTCGGCTTGCCGGAACAAGCCGCGCAGCAAATAGCCAAACGCATAATTCGGATTAAGCTTGAATGCTTCTTCGAGCGCCTGTTCGGCCTCATCGCGGCGGCCGTTGGCATGCAGCAATTGGGCCTTGCGGCCCCAGGCTTCCGGATTCTGCGGATGCTCTTTCACCACTTCGTCGAGCGTGCGCAGAGCGGCTTCGTGCTGGCCGGCTTCCTGCTGCTGAAAAGCGACATCGATCGTTTCGTGGATCGGCTGGCAGCACCACTTGAACTTCTTGCCGCTGCCGCACGGGCACGACATATACGGATCGGCGGTCATATCATTCCTTTTGCGGAATTGAATGTATTCATTTGTTTATATGTCATCAGAATAGCGGGCACAGGGGCGCAGGGCCAACGGAAGCGGCGATCCGATGTTGGGAAGATTGGGAAATCCTGGTAGAAATAAAACTAACACCAGCGGAGCCGGGAGCGCCAGCGACCGGATGAGACGACGACGCTCTCGATCCGGTCGCTGGCGCTCCCGGCTCGCGTCTCGACCGGGAGTTCCGATGAGATATGTGCCGCAACCGATTGATACGTCACAAGTTCAAGTGCCCCCTTCACTCGTGGATTTGACGGAACAATTGGCCGAGAATGCGCACGATGTGTGGGCCCGGC
Source organism: Gemmataceae bacterium (assembly GCA_035307785.1). Lineage (GTDB taxonomy): Bacteria > Planctomycetota > Planctomycetia > Gemmatales > Gemmataceae > DATGHS01. Next base: position 18,568 of record DATGHS010000474.1, on the reverse strand, counting down.
AGCGCCTGTCGGATGGCTGGACCTGGGGCCCGCAGCGCGATGACAAAGCCAAACATCATCCCTGTTTGATTCCGTATGCCGATTTGCCCGACTCGGAAAAGCAATACGACCGTCAGACCGCGATGGAAACGCTCAAGGCGATCATGGCGCTGGGCTATCGGATTGAGAAATGATGTATGTCAGGCTTTCCAGCCTGATGTACGACGAATCGAATTACCACCATTCTCTGTCAACCGTTTGCAGCACGCGCGCTGAGTTATATGATGAAGTGTTTGTGGCTCCGCCGCGGCGCGAGCCGTGCGCGGACCTACGATCGCAACCGAAGCCAAATCGCCCTCGCGGAGACGAGCTATGCGCCAAAGGATTCCGGCGGCTTGCCTTTCGATATTGCTTTTGCTGCTGGCGCACACGCCGGCATGGGCACTGGTGAAGAATCTTCTGCCTCTCAAGGACTTCATCGCTTCTGAACAGATTCTTGTCGCGCAGGTCGAAAAAGTTGATCCCAGTAAGCCTGCTTTGGTCCTTAAACCCGTCGAGGATTTGAAGGGCAAGCAATCGTTCGGCGCCATGCCCGTCAACATGACTGGTGACACGACTGCGCAGCGCGAAAAGCACCCGGAGCAACTCTTCAAGCGCCTGGCGCCCGACATGAAGCTGATCCTTTTCGTAAACAAGCTCGGCAATGATTATCTGGCGTTCGTGTACACCAACGGCACTTGGTTTCAGATCAAGGGCGTTGGACCCAAACAAGACTCGCTCAAATGGAGCCTGACTTCGGGGGAACCGTATCTGCGGCGGACCTTCAAGGGCTCAACCGATGAACTTCGGCAAACAGTGGTCGATATTCTCGCAAAGAAAAAAGAGCCGCCGAAGGTCGATGAAAAGGAACCGCCAGGCTTTGGGCCTGAAGTGAAGCCGGAGGAGAAGTCGAAGCCCGACGAAAAGAAGGACGACCTGGCATTTAACTGCGTCCCATATTTCACTCCCTCTCCCCCCGCTTCGGGGGGAGCGGGTTGGGGTGAGGGGGGTAAGCGCGCCGCGCGAGATCCCGCTCCCCCTCACCCCCATCCACTCTCCCCCCAGGGGAGAGGGGTGATGGCTGGCCCGCCCCTCGCCGTTGTTCCCACGTTCGTCATCATTGGCCCGCTGGCGATCCTCGCCCTTCTCTTCCCGACCGTCTTCGGCGGTCTCGCACTCCTCATGCGCCGCTGGATGGCGGCACTTTCGGTCTCTTGCACCATCAGCACACTGTATTTCGGACAGATGTTTTTTTTGAATCGCCTGTCCGGCACTTTCCTCGCCACAAAAGCGGGACTGTGGGGTTGCTTCGCGGTTATCACTGCTCTCGGCGCCGTTTGGGCCGGTTGGCGTTACCGCCAGGCCATGCGCGATGGAGACCTTGATGTCTTTCTTCCCCGCCAGTGGGATGGCATCGTGCTGTGCGGCCTGTCGGTCATCGGCGTTGGAGTTGTCGCCTATGCGTTGTTCAAGAAGGCATCGCTTCTCGATTATCCATGGCTGGAAGTCGTCGCAAGCTGGGTGCCGATCTGGGCGGCGGCAATCGCCGCGCCGTTTCTGCGGCCGACTGAGGACGAATATCCGCCGATTTCCCTGGAATCAGTCTTCCTGTGGGCACTGGTCTTCGGCTGCACTAATGTAGTGGCACTGGAAACGGGGCGCAGTTCCGGCGGGCCGATCCACATGCTTGCGGAAAACGGCGAGCGCGTGCCGCGACCGGTTGGCGTGGTGTGGAGTTTCGAGCCGGAAGAGAGCGGAATGATTCTCTCGACACCGCTGGTGACGGACGACCGCGTCTATGTCGCCGTCGAGCATGCTAAGGCCGTCGCTCGGTTTGGTCGGATTTATGCGCTGGATTCGGCCACTGGCAAAGTTGTATGGCGTTTCGACAGCGGGCTTTCCATGAAGGGCGGATACTGTACTCCCACTCTTGTTGATGGCAAGTTATATGTGGGCGAAGGGCTACATGAAAACAATGAGTGCAGAATGTTCTGCCTCGACGCATCGACCGGCGAAATGGAATGGGAATTCAAGACCACTAGCCATACCGAATCAAAACCCCTGGTGGAAAACGGCAAGATTTACTTCGGTGCCGGCGACGATGGTATTTACTGCCTGAATCTGGCAGATCGTTCTGTGCTGTGGCATCATGAAGGCCATCACGTCGATGCCAATATTATCGGCAAGAGCGACCGGCTTTTCGTGGGCAGTGGTGTCGGCGAGAAATTCAACAACACCGTTTTGCTATGCCTCGATTCGAACGACAAAAAAGTGATCTGGAATGTGCCCGTGGACTGGGCCGCTTTCGCGCCGCCGGCGCTGGCAGGCTCGCACGTTTACTTCGGCATTGGCAACGGCAATGCACTCGAAAGCAACGAGAACCCAAGGGGCGCTCTTCTCTGCATTGATGCCAATTCCGGCAAGCGCGTCTGGCAGGCGGACGCGCGCGATGCGGTGTTGTGCAAGCCGGCGTTTGACCTCGACTCTGTATTTTTCACCTCGCGCGACGGGAACTGTTATTGTGTGAACCGCACCGACGGACATGTTCGCTGGAGGAAGTCGCTCGGAGCAGCAATTGCTTCTTCCCCATGGCTGGTGGGCGACGAAGCTGAGTTCGGTACCGTGCGTTCAATTTATGTGGCGGCAAGCGACGGCCGAGTCGCCTGCCTGGACGCCGACAACGGCCGGACCTTTTGGACTCTCGAGTTAGCAAAGCTCGCCAAACTGCCCTACGCCCTGATCGCAGGCTCACCTGTGGTTGTTACGAGACACGAAGGCGGGGTAGAACGACGCCGAATTTATGTCGGGGGCGCAGTCGGGAACGATGTATCGGCTTATTCGACATCCGTACCTCGCCTGTATTGCTTCGAAGACGAGGTCCGATAGTCGACGGGCGCTTGTAGTACCGCCTTTAGGCGGTTCGCGATGTCTCCCTTTCCGCCTAAAGGCGGAACACCAACGAAGAAATATGTCCGACATCCGCACCTTCACCGAAATCGCCCCCACCGACGGACCCGCGGTCGGCGGCAAAGGACTTAGCCTTGGGCTCATGACCCGGGCTGGCCTGCCGGTGCCGCCGGGGTTTTGCATTGTCAGCGAAGTGCATCGCCGGCATGGCAGCCATGCGATCCCCGAGGAACTCCGCTCGGCCATCGAGGCGGCCTATGGCAAGCTCGGCCGCGATCTGGTGGCTGTGCGCTCGTCCGCCACCGCGGAAGATGGCGAAGCGACAAGTTTCGCCGGCCAGCAGGAAACGATCCTCGGCGTACAGGGCGAATCGGCCGTCATCGACGCGGTACAGCAATGCTGGTCATCGCTCCATTCGCACCGGGCGAGCGCCTACCGGCAAAAGCAGGGCGTGGGCGACATGGCCATGGCCGTGGTGGTCCAGCAACTCGTTCGCGCGGAAGTGGCCGGGGTCATGTTCACCCGCGATCCGAACGACGAAAGCGGCACAAGGATGGTAATCGAAGCATCGTGGGGCCTGGGTGAAACCGTCGTCTCCGGCAAGGTGACGCCGGATCGCTTCATTCTCGAGCGCGAATCCGGCAAAGTGCTCGAGCAACATCTTGGCGAAAAAACCATCCAGCGCACCGCGAGCGGTGAAGCCGAAGTTGCCCCCGAATGGCGCACCAGGTTCTGCCTCACCGATCGCCAACTAGCGGAACTCGCGGAACTGGGCCGGAAAGTCGAAGCGCACTTCGGCAGTCCGCGCGACGTGGAATGGGCCTGGGCCGACGGCCGGCCGTGGCTGCTGCAAGCCCGGCCCATCACCAGCGGCGGTGCCTTCGAGCGCACGCTGGTTAAGCAGGAAGAAACTGCGAAGCTACACGCAATCGCCGATCCAGCGGGCACTGTGTGGGGCCGCTTCAATCTTGTGGAGGTGCTGCCCGAACCCACGCCGATGACCTGGTCGATCGTCCGGCACTTCCTTTCCGGCCAGGGCGGCTATGGCCGCATGTATGCCGACCTGGGTTTCCCCCCGGATCGGGCACTCGACGAAGAATGCATTTACGACCTCATCTGCGGCCGGCCGTACATGAATCTCAGCCGCGAGCCGCACATGCAATGGGGCACGCTGCCCTTCGGCCACTCGTTCGCGGAATTGAAAATCGATCCGGGCCGCGTGCCGCTGTCGCAAGCGAGCCTGATGAAAGGCGCCGGACTTGTCACCAAGTTGCGCACGGTCTGGCGCATCATGCGCAGCGGGAACAAGTTCCAGACCCGATCGCGATCCTTCGCGAAGCAATTCCGCAAGGTAACGATCCCGGCATTCGTGGCGGAAACCACGGCCGCAGCGAATGAAGATTGGTCGAGTCTGAAGCCGGAGCAATTACTCGAAAAGCTCCATTACTGGATGCAGCGCACGCTCGTGACCTTTGCCCGCGACAGCCTGAAGGCCACACCGTTCGCGGCCGCGGCGATGAATGTGATCGAGCAGCATTTGCAAAAACGACTGGGTGAGCAGCGCGCTAAAGAAGCAGCAGGCGAACTAGCCACCGGCGTGCGGCCTGACTCCGACGCCGATCTTGCTGCCGGCTTGAGCGATCTGGCGGTCGGCGCGATCAAGGAAAGCGAGTTTTTGGCCAAATTCGGCGACCGCGGCAGCCAGGAGATGGAGTTATCGCAGCCGCGCTGGATCGAAGACCCGGCCGGTTTGCAGCGCGCTCTCGCCGGTGCGGGTCACCACGGGGCCAGTCTTGGCGTGCGCGGTCAGGAGACGTTTGACCGCATCGCCGCTGAAGCTAAATTCGATGCCACGCACAAGCTGATCCTGCGGGCCGAGGTGAACAAGTTCCACACGATGCTGGCATTACGCGAAGCCGGCAAGCATTATCTGCTGCGCGGCTATGCCTTGATTCGCCGGGCGCTCGTCGAACTCGACCGGCGCTTTGGTTTGCATGGCGGCATTTTCTTCCTCACGCTCGACGAGTTGCCGCGGTTATTGAACGGGGAGATCTTTTCCGACACGATCGCGCAACGCCGCAAGCGGCGCTCGTTGGCCCTGAGCATGGAAGTGCCGCCCGTGCTTTTCAGCGATGATCTCGAAGCGATTGGCCGACCGATGCCGATTCCGGAAGGGGCCGATGTGCTGAAGGGCGTCGCCCTCTCTGCTGGCCATGCTGAAGGCCCAGCAGTCGTGCTAACGGACCCGTCGCAGGAAACTGGAACCACGCCGGATGGCTTTATCCTCGTCTGCCCATCGACCGACCCCTCGTGGGTGCCGCTGTTCGCGCGCGCCCGCGGCCTTGTCATGGAAACCGGCGGCATCCTCTCTCACGGCGCGATTGTCGCGCGCGAATTCGGCCTGCCCGCCGTGGCGGGCTTGCCGGGCATCGTACGCCGACTTAAGACCGGCGCGCGCTTGCGAATCGACGGCACGCATGGTACAGTAGCCGTTGCCAATCCTTGACTCACATTCCTCTTTCTCGGAGCAACATCATGCGCACTATCGTTGTAGGCTGCGGAATTGCTCTGGCTTTGATGGCCGGTCTGGTTAACGACAACTCGGCGAAAGCTGATCCGCCACCCAAAGGCGACGCGGAAAAGCTTAAGGCGCTCCTCGGAGAACGGCGTGATACGCTGACAAAGGAACTGGAAATGACCACGAAGCGTGAGGCTATCGTGCCGGACAAATCACAATGGCTGGACCAATTGTGCCAAACTCAAGAAGCGCTTCTGGATGTGGACTTGGAGCTGAGCACGTCGCCAGCCGATCGTTTGGCGGCGTATAAGAAAGCTCTCGAAGGGCTGCAGAAGCGAGAGGACTTTTTCAAATCGATGACGGAGCGAGGACTGGCCCTGCCCCAAGATTACATGCGCGCCAAGGAGACTCGCCTGAAAGTTGAAATCAAGATGACCAAAGAGCGGATGAAGCAAGGCGATAGCAAATGACGTGCATAGTCAAAGGTCGGAGCCGCGCATGGAGCGCAGCGGAGTAAGCGGGTCGGCGTGCCGCTTACTCCGCTGCGCTCCGTGCGCGGCTCTGACGTGCGTAATTGACGCATCACGGTTTCGATATCAACACCACCAGCGCAAATGGCGCTACCAGATACTGCGAGCCAAACGCCACCAACGGTGCTCCATCTTCCGCGACAATATCCAGCGGTGACGCCAAGGCCGTATCCACCACGCGCCGCCACGGGCGGCCCGAAGGCGACGGTGGCACCTCGAAGTTCTGCGACTCCATCTCGGCATGAATCGCCACGTAGAAATCGCAATCCGGTTCGCGCAGGGTTTGTCGGCCATCCAGCGCGAAGGCAATCGAGTGCGACTTCTCGCTAAAGTCCGGCTCGAACGGCTCGATGCCGTGCCAGACGATCTCTGGTCCAAAGTCGCCCACGTAGCCTTCCTTTGCCTTCTCGAGAGCGACTGGATCATCGCGAAAGAACCAGCGCCGCCGCAATGCCGCGTGCCGCTTCCGCAGCCAGATCATTTCGCGCACAAAGCGATGGAAGTCGGCATTGCGCTCGGCCAGCGACCAATCCACCCAGCCGATGATGTTGTCCTGGCACCAGGCGTTGTTGTTCCCTTTTTGCGTGCGCAGGAATTCATCGCCGGATTGCAGCATTGGCACGCCCTGGGAGAGTAGCAGCGTGGCCATGTAGTTCTTGCATTGCCGGCGGCGCAACCCGAGAATTGCGGCATTATCGGTGTCGCCTTCGGCGCCGCAGTTCCAACTGAAGTTCTCGTCGAGACCGTCCTTGTTTTGCTCGCCGTTCATCTCGTTGTGCTTGCGGTTGTAACTCACCAGATCGTTCAGCGTGAAGCCGTCGTGGCAGGTGATGAAATTGATCGAGTGCAATGGCGAGCGGCCGCTGGCTTCATAGAGATCGGAGCTGCCGCACAGGCGCGTGGCCAGCACGCTCACCGTGTCGGGGTCGCCACGCCAGAACCGGCGCACATCATCGCGAAAACGGCCGTTCCATTCGCTCCAGCGCGTGCCGTAGGGGAACTTGCCCACTTGGTACAGCCCCGCCGAGTCCCACGGCTCGGCAATCAGCTTGCAGTCGGCCAGCACGCCGTCTTCCGTCATTTCTTCAATAACAGGCGGTTCCAGCAACACATTGCCCTTACGATCGCGGCCCAGGATGGACGCAAGATCAAAGCGAAAGCCATCCACGTGCATGCCGCTCACCCAATAGCGCAGGCAAGTCATCAGCAGATCGCGCACAACCGGGTGATTGCAGTTGAGCGTGTTGCCGGTGCCGGTGTAGTTGAGGTATTTCCCCTCGGGCGTGAGCATGTAATACAGGTCATTATCCAGGCCGCGAAACGAATAGGTTCGTCCGCGGTCGTCGCCCTCGCCGGTATGGTTGAAAACCACGTCGAGGATCACTTCGATGCCGGCCTTGTGGAACGCTTTCACCATGTCGCGGAACTCGCGGATTGCGCCGTACTGGGGCCCGCTGGCCGCATATGCCGACTTAGGCGACGCAAACGCAACACTGTTGTAGCCCCACAGGTTCCGTAGCCGCTCACCGGTCTCCGGATTGGTGAACGGACAGTCGGTTTCATCGAATTCGTGAATTGGCAACAGTTCGACCGCGGTCACGCCCATCGACTGGAGATACGGAATCTTTTCCACGAGCCCGGCGAAGGTGCCGGGATTTTGGACGCCGGATGACGGATGGCAGGTGAAGCCGCGAACGTGCAATTCATAGATAATCGAGTCTTCCCAAGGAACGAGCGGCGGCGCGTCGTCGGCCCAATCATAATGCGGGCCAGCGATGAAGACCGACCGGCGCTCGGTGTGATCCGGATATTGCTCCTGCGCGGTGCCCCACACCGTGCCGCCGGAAAGCAGCGTGGCTGCGGGGTCGAGCAGCACAATGCTCGGGTCGAACCGCAAACAAGGATGCGGCGGCCCGTCCACGCGCCAGCCGTAGCGGAAGCGATCGGGCAAGCCTTCCAGGCGAACGTGCCAGTAGTGGCCCGTGCGGTTGAAGTGTGGATCGAGCGCGATTAAGGTTTCGGTGTCGTCGCCTTCGAGCGCTTGTAGGACGAGCCAGGCGGAAGTGCCGTGCTTGCAGAGGACGGAAAAGTTCATGCTGCCGTTCATCCGCGAAAGTCCCAGCGGCAGCGGCCGGCCCCGGAATCGCTTGTATTGCATGTTTTTCAGAATAAGGTGGGTGCGCGCAGGCGACAAGCGGCTCGAAATAAATGTGAAATAGACGTCAGGTCTAATTGCCGGCGTCGAATCGCTTCGTTCACTCTATCGAAAGTAGCCGCGAGCTATCGAGTAGCGGGGGCCGGATTTGAACCGGCGACACGCGGCTTATGAAGCCGCTGCTCTAACCAGGCTGAGCTACCCCGCCGCAGTCTGCGAATGCGTAATTCTATAGCTCCAATCTTGCTTCCGCAAGGCAGCGCCTCCTATACTCTCTCAATCGAAACGCCGCCCATTATCCCTAACGGAGTATTCCACATGCGCCGCACTTTGGTCGGACTCATTCTTTCCTTGAGCTTGGTCGGCATCGCCAACGCGCAGGAGGATGCCAAGAAGGAACTGGACAAGTTTCAGGGCAAATGGAAGGCTGAGAAGTTGATCTTTGGGGGCAACGATGCGCCGGGCGACATAGCGGCCAAGTTCGTCATCACTTGTAAAGGCAATGAATTCATCCCGGTGGAAAGCCCAACCGACATTGCGACGATCAAGCTCGATCCGTCGGCCAAGCCGAAGACCATTGACCTCACCGAAAAGAATAAGAAGGTTTCCCTCGGCATTTACGAGTTGAGCGGCGACACGCTGAAGCTCTGCTTTGCCGAACCGGGCACGGACCGGCCCAAGATGTTTGAATCGGCCAAGGGCAGCAATGTGGTTTACGTCGTGCTGAAGCGCGAGAAGTAAGCGAGCGCCCCAACGAATGGAAGTTTGTAGTGACCCGCTTTAGCGGGTCACTACAAACGGCTTAAAACCCCAAATCAAACGGATCATCCAAATCCGATAAGCCCCATGCTCCGCCAAGACCGGCGCCGAACAAGAATGGCAGCACCGGATCGGGTCGCGGCGGCGGACCGTTGTTGAGCACTATGATTGGTGGCGCTTCCTTCTTCGGCACCACGTGACGTTCAATGACGGACAAATCGCCGGCGTCGAGCCAAATGAATTGGCATGGCTCGCAAGTATCCACGACCGTAGCCCCGCCGCCGAAATACGGATGGGCATCCATCTTCTTGTGGCACTGCGGGCAAGGCCGATGGCGAGCCAGCTCCTTTGGATCAATCGGCGCGCTAATCATCTCGTCCGGTGAATGCCGCGCTCGGCGAGTGCGGACAATGTGCGCGAACACATCCAGCGTCGTAAGGAACCCGCGACAGCTGGTGCAATAGGAAACGGTTTGCGCTTCTAACAAGGCCGACTGCAATTCTTTCTTACATTCCGGGCAGTTGAGGCCAATCGGATCGCCCGCCAGTTGGATCCCCTCGTCCAGGTATTGTGGAAACGAAAAACTGCCGCAGTATTCGCAACGAAGATGGTTCCGGCCCGGCATGACCTTTAATGCTGCCCCGCAGTTGACGCAATTCATGCGCACCCTCCCCGGTTTGGTCGTTGGCAACTCACCCAAGTATGGGACACAAATTGGCCGGTGTCTAACGAAGTTGGGCAGGAGTTGGCACGCGTGCATTGAACTCCTTACAACAAATAAAGAGAGAATGCAGAAAGCCCGCACGGCTCGAAGACTCTTGGGTTTGTAGTACCGCCTTTAGGCGGTAGAGGGCTTGTAAATGCCGCCGGAAGGCGGCACTACGAGCGGAACCCGCAAGGCTCGAAGACTCGCCTTGCGGCTTGGTTTGTAAATGGAGCCTTTTGTGCGAATATTGCTGACCAATGACGATGGCATTCACGCCCCCGGACTGCGGGCGCTGCGCAAGGAATTGCAACAGCTCGGTGACGTCGTCGTGGTTGCCCCGGCCGGCGAACAGAGTGCGGTGGGCCACTCGGTAACGCTGCTTAATCCGCTGATTATTCAACAAGTCTTCGATGAAGAGAAGCAATTCCTCGGCTGGGCCGTGGAAGGCCGGCCTGCGGATTGTGTGAAGCTGGCGCTTCTCGAATTGTTGCCGGAGCCGCCGGATTTGGTGGTGAGCGGAATGAATGCCGGCTCGAATGCGGGGATCAACGTGCTCTACTCCGGAACCGTCGCCGCTGCCATCGAAGCGGCTTTTTACCGGCAACTCAGCATCGCTGTCTCCCTTGAATACACGAAACCGAAGCCGCTCGATTTTCCAAAAGCCGCGGGATATGCCCGATCAGTGATCGAGCAGATCCTGGCCCGGAAACCGGCGGCCGGCTCACTCTTCAACATCAACATTCCCAGCCTTGAAAAAGGCCCCGTGCGCGGCATACGCGTCGTACCGCAAAATACGTCGATCTATCTCGAAAAATTCGACCGCCGGGTTGATCCCCGTGGCCGCATCTATTTCTGGACCAGCTCCGAACTCGAATGCCCGGAACCGCATCCCGATAGCGACGTGACCGCCATGGACGAAAGCTACATCACGGTGACGCCGTTGAAATTCAATTTGACGAGCGAACCGCAACTCGAGCAGATGAAGCAGTGGGAGTGGAGATTCTAACGAAATGAATCCTCGAATTTCTCCATTGAAACGAATTGCGATCCCAATCGCAATTGGGATTGCGCTGTTTCTGGCGTACACCGCATATATTGGTTTTAGACACGGGAATGAACAACCAATCGACAGACGCGAATGGATAAATTCAAGATTTGCTGAAATACACGCAGGAATGACGGCCGAGCAAGTCCGCCAAGTGCTGGGGAAGGCTGGCGATTTTCGCGTCAAAAGAAAAGAAACCGACGTCACGCGCTTCGGGCTATATGGCGTGTCACACTATGGCATGTTTTACACGGAGTTCTGGGATTGGGATGACGGCCAAATTGCTGTTGCCTTCTCGGAAGAGAACCCACGGCGCGTGGTTGATAAAGGGATTTGGATCTATGGACAGGGAGAATAGCGCCGTTCGCACGTGTAGCTCATTTCCAACGCTGATAGAAGAAGAATGCCGCCACGCCGAAGCCAATTGCGATCACGACCCAGCGCACGAGCGTCTTATTCAGCCGTCGTGAGTAATGTGCGCCGAGATACCCGCCGATGATGGAGACCGCGGCCATTATGAGCGCGTATTTCCACTCCACCTTTCGCTCTTCCACCCAGGTGATGGCCGAGACGGCGTTGATGAAGGACGCCAACAAGGTTTTGAGCGCGTTGACGCGATGGATATCGCCAACTCCGATGAGCGAAAGCGCGCTAATCATGAGGATGCCGATACCCGCCCCGAAATAGCCGCCGTACAGCGCGACCAGGAATTGAAAAAGGATGATGCCGGCGATGGCCAGTCGCGACGGCCGAGCGTGTGGAACGCCGACTCCTGTAAAGCGGATAATCAGCGGCTGCAAAAGGAAGAGAATCGCCGCGGTGAGGATGAGCCACGGGATCAACGAGTTGAAAATCTTCGGGTCGCTGCGGGTAACTAGAAGAGTGCCGATCAACCCGCCCAGTAGGCAGGGGAGAATCAATAGTTTCAACCAGTGGCGTGACTCTTTCACCTCGCGGCGGAAACCCCAAGCTGCCGCGATGGAACCCGGCACCAGTGCCAAAGTGCTCGTGCCGTTCGCAAGTACACCGGCGTCATCTGCTGGCACACCGTTGTCCCTGAATATGCCCAACAACGTCGGGAAAGTCAGCAATGTGCCCCCGCCCGCGATGGAGTTGATGGCGCCGGCCACCAGGGCCGCGAGACAAAGCCAGAGGTAGGTCATGTGGTGAGTGGTGAATGGTGAGTGGTGAGTGGTGGGGTATTTCAAGCCGCGAGGCGAGTCTTCGAGCCCCGCGGGATTACCATTCCACCAACACGCCCAGATATTCTTCCTTCTTCTTCAGCAGTCCCTCGTAAGCTTGCTGCAATCCCTCAGGGCGAATGCGGTGAGTCACTAACCCGGCGACACTCAGGCGGTTGGCGGCCAGCTCGGCTAGGAGCCAGTGCTGGGCTTTGTTGATATCCCAGGCCCCCGCGAGGCGTGTGTGGGCCGGCTCGAAGAGCATATTCCCGTGGGCGCCGCTGACTTCAATATAGCGGCGATGCAAATCATCATAGAAATTGACGTCTTTCGCCTTGCCGCGCGGCGAGCCGACAATGATCACCTGCCCGGCATCGCAGGCCAGGCTCATGGCCGTGGGTATGGCATCGGGGATGCCGGTGGCGTCGGCGATGATTTCCGCCCCTCGCGTGCCTAGGTATTGCTGTAACTGTTGCCGCACATCGCCGGCCGTCGGATCGATCACATGATCCGCTCCGGCCGCTAGAACTGCCTCGCGGCGCATCTTCACGCTATCGATGCCGACGACTGGGTATGCCCCGGCCGCGAGCAGGCAGCGGAGCGAAAACTGACCGATAATGCCAAGACCCAGCACAGCCGCCGAGCGCCCCAGCGTAAGCCCGGCCCGGACCGACGCGCCAAGGCCATAGCGAGCAATGCAGGCCAGGGCCGCCTTGTCGAAGTCGAGCTTGGCCGGCATCTTCCACCAGCGGCCGCGCTCGTGGCTAAGTGTCAAGAGCTCGTGCGAAGCATGGTTGCCGGGATAGCTCACCCGGTCGCCGGCCTTCCAACCGCCCGGCACCTCTTTGCCGACCGCCACAATCGTTCCCGCCGCCGAGTAACCGGGGCGAAAGGGGAATTTCCAGTCGGGCAGATTCGGGTCCTTCAGCCATTGGTGCGTGCCGGTGTAAACGGCCAGTTCCGTGCCGGCGCTTACGGCGTTCCACGAGGTTTGCACCAAAATCTGATTAGGCGCCGGATCGGGCAGATTGACTTCACGAACTTCGACCTTGTACGGTGCCACCAGGACTGCCTGACGCGCTTTCATGAGTGCCTTTCTATTTAGCAAAGCCCAGGGACGGCAGTCCCTGGGCTTTCAAATTGAAAATATAGTGATCACTTACGCCGATTCACCCGCGCAGTCCCACGTCGCGCATCAACCGGTCCGTTGACGTATATGCTTCGCGCACCCATTCCGTAATCTTGTCCGGCTTTGGAGAGTATTCGAGTTCAATACTCATCGTGCCGTCAATGTTCAGGCCCTTGATCTCGCGCAAATATGGATCGAAATCGACCACGCCCCGCCCCGGCGGCAGGTCGCCGTGCTTCTTGCCGTCGCAATCGCTGATATGTACGTGGATGGCTTTGCCGCGCAGTCGCCGCAGTTCCACCGCGGGTATTCTCGCCAGGTGCAGGTGCGAGACGTCGATATTCGCCCGCACGGCAGAGTGATCGACTTGGGTGATAAACCGGTCCATCGTATCGATACTGTTCAAGAGCGAGAGCGAAAACGGTTCCAATTCCAGAGCAATCTGCAAGCCGAGATTGGAAGCATAGTCGCCAAGTTGCCGCGTGTTGGTGACTGCCGTCTTCCATTGCTCGGCGGCTGGGATCACTTCCTGATTCCATATGTATTCCCCCAACACGAGCAGCAGGTTTTTTGCTTCGAATTCATAGCACATGTCGAGGTATGCTTTGCAGCGCTGCATGTGGAAGCGCTGGACCGACGGATTGAAGTCGATCAATCCCACGGCCACGCAGGCTACGCCGACTATCGGTAAGCCAACCTTGGTGCACTCGTGCCGAATTAGCCGGCGTTCGCGGGCATCGATGTCGAGCGGATCGGCAAAGATATCGATGCTGTCGAAGCCGATTTCCTTCGTCATGCGGATGCCGTATGCGGTGCCCTGGCCGGACTGCACCCAGGCGGAGTTAATGAGGCCGAGCTTCATTTTTGATCCTCTACGACAATGACAGTTATTGTGCCGGACTCGATTGAAGTGACAAGGTGACAAGGTGAGGGGGTGACAAGGTGACATTGCGATTTGTCCGACTCCGTTTCCGTTTCGCGCACGTTATTTGGCGGCGTGCGCGAAACGGAAACGGAAACGGAATAACTCAGTTGCACCTTGTCACCTTGTCACCCTGTCACTCTTCGCTCTATACTGATTGCATCCAACCAAACTGCCCGCCAGCGTTACCAGACACATTCGGAGTCTCACCCTATGCTCGGTTCGTCTCGTTGCTTTTGCATTCTTTGCGCGATTGTTGCTGGAATCCTGGCACTATTGGCGTTCCTGGTTAAGCCGCAAGCGGCTCATGCGCAAGACAAGCCAGTGAGCTTTGTTAACGACGTGGCGCCGATTCTGAAGGAGAATTGCTTCGCCTGCCACGATGCGAAGAAACGCAGCGGCAAGCTGGACATGACCACGTTTGAGAAATTCATGCAAGGCGGGCAGAGCGATTCGCCGGTCGCGGCCGGCAAGCCAGATGAGAGCTATTTGCTCGAACTCGTCGCTGCGGAAGGCGGCAAGCGCATGCCACCGGAGGGAAAGGGCCAGCACCTCACGAAGGAACAGATTTCGGCCATCGAGCGCTGGATTCGCCAGGGGGCCAAGCTTGATGCCGGACTCGATCCGAAGGCCGACTTGGTGCGCGAACTGCGGCTGCACTGGAAACCGCCGGCTCCACCCGCGGCTTATCCCTATCCGGCGATTGTTAATGCGCTGGCGTTCACACCGGACAACAAGCAGATCGTGGTCGGCGGGCAACACGAATTGACGGTGTGGGACGTAAATTCGGCCAAGCTTGAAAAGCGAATTTACACGCGGGCCGAGCGCGCTTACGGCGTGGTATTTCTCAGTGACGGCAAGCTTGTGGTGGCCGGCGGCCGGCCGGGACAGGAAGGCGATGTGCGGGTTTACGATATCAACGGTCCCGCGAAGACGGAAAACGGCGTCGCGATTCTCAACGGAGTCGATGACCCGAAGGTGATGCTGAAACAAATGCTCGATGCCGATGATTCTATTCTCGCCTTGGCACTTTCACCGGACGGCAAGAAGCTCGCGGCTGGCGGTTGCGACCGCATCGTCCGCGTCTGGGACGTGAGTGGCGGCTATGCTTCCGCCAAACTCGAGCAGAGCATTGAAAATCACGCCGACTGGATTCTGGGCATCGCCCTAGCGGCCGACGACAAGCATTTGCTCACTGCGAGCCGCGATAAGACGGCAAAGGTGTGGGACCTGGCCGCGAAGGAATCGGTAATGACGTTCCCGGACCACCAGAATCCGGTCTACGCCGTGGCCGTGAAAGCCGACGGCAAAGTCGGCTATTCGGCCGGCGACGACAAACAGCTGCGCACGTGGAACGCCGTGGCCGATGGCAAGCAAGTTAAAGCCATTGGCGGACACGGCGACGCAATTTTGAAGTTGGTCGCTCATCCGAAGCAGCCGTTACTCATCACCGCGTCGGCGGACAAGACCGTGCGCGTGTGGAATGCCGACAGCGGCGCTGCAGTCCGGACGCTCAATGGCTTAAACGATCAGGTTTTCGCGCTAGCCATTAGCCCTGATGGCAACCTGGTAGCTGCCGGGAGCTATGCCGGGGAAGTGAGCATCTGGAAGGTAGCGGACGGAGCGGTAGTGAAGTCGTTTATTGCGTCGCCGGGGTATGTGAAGAAGTAAGAAACAGACGGGTGAGCGGGGCCAGTAATGGCCCCGGTAACTTTCACCGGGGCCATTACTGGCCCCGCTCGCAATTCGTTTGCTTCACGCCGCCAGCTTCAGTGCCGGCGCTTGCCGCAAGCATGCCTGGACGAAGCACTCAAACAATTGCATATCCAGAGCCGAGGCGGTCTCCGATTCCGGGTGCCACTGCACGCCCATGCAGAACCAGTCGGAATCGGTAGATTCGATGGCTTCGATTACTTCATCGGGTGATTTTGCGCCCACGCGCAGGCCCTCACCCAGTTCCTTCACGGCCTGATGGTGCATGCTATTCACGCGGATTTCGCCGCCGCCGTAAATCTCGTCAATCGTGGTTTTCGGCTCCAGGAGCACAATATGCCGATGCGGGCCGCCGCTCGGGTCGAAGTGCGGCATCGACTTCGGCATCTCCTCCGGCAAATGGAGGAACAGCGAACCGCCCATGGCCAAGTTGAGCTGCTGCATGCCCACGCCAATGCCTAGCACCGGAATTTGCCGATCGATAATACGGCGAACCAGGATTTCATCGTTTGTCTCGCGGCGAACGGCCATCGGTACGATCGACGAATGGCTTGGCAGGTTTTGCCGCTTCGGGTCGAGATCGAGACCACCACACAGCACCATGCCGTCCACGCGGTCGAGCAGGTCGTCGAGTTCGGCATCCTTACCCAATGGCGGGATCATGATCGGCAGCCCGCCGGCAGCGTAGACGCAATCAAAGTAGCCGGTGGCCAGACGGATGTACGAAGCCGAATTCCGGCTGGCCGGAATGAGATCAACGTTGATGCCAATAACGGGGCGCGGTTGCTGCGGCATGGGCTTCCCTCCATGGAGTAAGTGCGACAGGATTACTTCCCGGCAGCGGGCTTCGTGCTCACCAACCGAGAATTTGGGAAGCAGGAATATACACGAGCCAATGTGGGAAGTGCAAGAGGGAATTGGGAAAATGCGTGAGTGGTGAGTGGGATTTGAAAGAACCCGTACACGTTGCGTGCACGCCGCCAACAGTCGGCGTGCACAAAATACAAACGGGTTCTTTCTAATCATTCTTCCACCGAAATGATTCCATCAACTGCTGGTATTGCGCTTCCCACGTGACGCGGCGTTCGTTGTCGCACTGTGCGTACATCAGTATGAGTTTATCTTTCTTCGGCACGATGCCCACCATCGTAAATTGCACGAGGCTTGGCGTGTCTTCGATCCGCCAGCGCAACAGGTGGCCGGGGATTTCGCCTATGCTGTTTTTCGGATTTTCTCCTTCTTCATAAGCGTCTTCTATTTTCGCCATGTCGTATGAGTCGGCCTTGTGCTTGGCGAGAATGTATGCCTTGGCCGTGGCAATCGCGTCTTTGCCCGCTGCGGAAATCACCATGACGATCAGCCGGCTGCGGCGTGCAATTAGGTTTGGTTCGTTGGGATCGGCGGCCCACAGCACGATCTCTGCGTTCGGATCGGAGTCGGTCGGCTCTTCGTTTTTGACCGGTTGCCAGCGGCCGGTGCGATCGACGATCTGGTAGCCACTCTTACCTTCGTAAGCGTGGAAGCTTTGTTGCAATTGTTTCCAGGCCTCGCGCTCGCCCAGAAGCGCGAAGCGGCTGCGCAGCTGCGCGAACTCCTCGGCGTAATTCTTGGCCTTGTCGGCCGGGGCCCAGTCATAAACCCAGTAGCCGATACCCTGGAAGCTGAAGAAGTGGCATTCGCCGGAGACGTGTTCGCCATCGAGTTCGCCGAGAAATACGAAGCGGAATGTGGTTTGCGCGGCAATCGGTTGGCCGTTTTGCAATGCCGCCCCAACCGGCGGGTTCGTCTCCACGCCGCGGAAGTATTCAATCAGCTTTTTCCGAGCTTCCAGATCCAATTCCTTGGCCGTTGGGTTGTGATCTTTGAAGTCACGCGTGTCGACTGCCAGCCAACACAATGGAGCGTCGCGCTGATAGACGAATCCATCGATGTTCAATTTGATTTTCAAGTCTTCATTCAGGTTCCAGGGTTTGTCCAGCTTTTCGAACGCATAGTTGCGGTCGCTGCTTTTAAGGACGGGCGGCCCGGTAGGCCCGCCTCGAAAGCCGCCGGTCATTTGTACGAGGAAGGCACCCACCGCGAGGCTGAGAAGCAGAAAGAACCCGCCCAGCCAAAGTGTATAAGTGAGCCAATCACGGCTCTTCTTCGGCGTCGTTGCGCGGACAATGGAGCCGGCGTTCAGGCCGGCGAGTTGCGATGGCGCGGGATTCTCCGCGGGGAGCGGCACCGCCACTGCAACTGGGCGGGCGGCGCCGGGCACGACCGGCGATGCCGTGGGCACGCTGCCGTTAGCCACCGACTTGGCTGTCTGCGGCGGGGCCACCGGAATGCCCCTGGGAACGGCCTTGCCACTTGCCGGGTCGCCCGGCTTCAACTGAATCACCATGCCGCACTGCGGGCATGTGATCGACGCGGCTCCCGTCATTTGGGCCGCGTCGAATTGGTGCGTGCAGATCGGGTTTGGGCAGGGGTAGCGGTTGGCCACAGCGCGCCTCCATATGCTTCCAGTGTAAAGCCATGGGGCACGTTTTCAACGTAGCGACGGACTCGGGCACGTTGAAAACGTGCCCCACGAAAAGTGCCACCGCGTACAATGAATGCGGACAAGCGTTTTTCCATTTTTCGGCAACATACACATGGATAGTGCTGCACTCTCTCCCGCGGAAAAGGTCAAGCAGTTTCCCACTACCCCCGGCGTGTATTTGATGAAAGATGCCCAGGGTGTGGTCATTTACGTGGGCAAGGCGAAGAACCTGCGCAACCGGGCCGGCAGCTATTTCACGGCCGTCGCGGCCACGGAACAGCGCACGGCCGACCTGGTCAAACATATTCGCGACATCGACTTCGTTTCTGCTGATTCCGAAGTCGACGCCTTGCTTATGGAAGCCCGGCTCATCAAGGACATTCAGCCGTCCTTCAATGTCGATCTGAAGGACGACAAGACTTTCCCGTACCTGCAAATCCGCATCCGCGAAGACTTCCCGC
>DATGHS010000473.1:0-2974 GCA_035307785.1 Gemmataceae bacterium | reverse complement strand
TTTCGATTCGAGCCGCGCCGATCCGGAATACCAGGCGGCCTTCCGAGAATTCGGCATCGATTTCGAGAAAACAACCCCGGAACAAGTCGCCCAGCGCCTGCGGCAAGAAGCGCTGGGCGAAGATCTGGCTGCCGCCTTGGTAGATTGGGCCGCCGACCGCTGGTTCAGTTTTGGTCCCAAGGATGCTTTGGCCCACAAGCTCATGTCGGCCGCGCTGGCAGGAACTGCGGACCTGTGGCGGGCATCGTTCTGGAAGGCCTTGGCGGAGCGTGAACGCTCGGCCATCCGCAAGCTCGCGGCTCAGCCCAATGTGGCGTCGCAGCCGCCCAGCACCATCGCTCTGCTGGCGGACCAATTAATGGCTCAGGGCGACCTGCCAATTGCTGCCAATGTACTGCAGGCCGCGTTGCAAAAGTATCCGGCGGATTTCTGGCTCAACCACCAGCTGGGCTTCATGTATTCAATCATGCAGCCGCCGCGACTGGACGCGTCGCTGCGCTATTACGGCGTGGCCATGGCCATCCGTCCACAGAGCCCCGGCGCCCGGGTGAACCTGGGAATGGCTCTGCTGGGCAAGGGTGCGTATGCCGAGGCGGAGGCAGAGTTTCGTGAAGCCATTCACCTGAAGTCGGATTACGGCGGCGCTTATGTCGATCTTGGTTCCGTTTACGAACAGCAGAAAAACTACGACGAAGCCTTGAAGCATTATCGCAAGGCTGTCGAGGTTGAACCGAAATTGCCGCAAGCGCATGAAGCGCTTGCGCGCGCCCTCTCCATCCAGTCGCAACGGCCTGCGGCAATTGCCGAACTGAAGCAGGCCATTTCCTTGCAACCCAACATTGGCCGGCTTCACGTGCTGCTGGGTGAGGAGTTTTACCAAGAAGGCAAATCGGTGGAAGGCCAAGAGGAGATTCGTCGCGGCTTCGAACTCGATCCGCAAAATGGCGGCCTGCGTTTCTTGGTGGGCACGATGTTTCTCGAAGCCGGCCAGAATCAGCAGGCCGTTCCGCTGCTGCGCGAAGCGGTCACACTGACACCGGCACACCCGGAATCGCATTGCAACCTTGCACATGCATTGCGCCGGCTGAAACTATATGCCGAGGCGGTGCCAGAAATGCGCCGCGGTCATCAGCTCGGCATGCAGCAACCCGATTGGCCCTACCCATCGGCTTTGTGGGTTCAAGAATTGGAAGACTTGATCAAGTTAGACGCCCGGCTCAAGGTAATTCAGTCCGGGCAAGACAAGCCGTTTGGCCTGGATGAAACCCTCCGCCTGGCAATCTTCTGTTTGAACGAAAAGGGCCAAAACCGAGCGGCCTATCAATTCTTCCAGCGCGCATTTGAGGTGGCCCCGGGGCTATGCGACAATCCGAACGTCAATTACCGTTACCTGGCTGCGGCTGCCGCCTTTGCTTGTGGCACCAGCGTGGGCGCCGACGTGGCTTCGCTGTCAATGGAAGAAAAAGAGAAACTCCGGGGCCAAGCGCTCGAATGGATGAAGACCGAATTCACCTCTTTGCAAAAGCGTTACCAGGCCGGCAAGCGTGATGAAGTGCGCGCGCTGTTGGAGAACTGGTTCCACGACACCTCGTGGCGGGCCATCCCGCAACTTCCCGCCGCCGAATGCACGCCCTGGCAGAAGCTCTGGTCCGACGCGAACAACTTGCTGAATCAGGCTCGCGAAAAGAAATAACCAGTAGCTACCGCAATTCCAAACTGTAGAGGAATCGCCAATTCCTTGGCCATGCGGTCGACATTCTGACCAATTTCGCTAGATCAGTTATAAGAACAAAGCTGCATTCCAGATAGCCAATAACCAGGATGACTCTATGATGCGCGCTCGTTGGTTTGGGACCTGCATTTTGTTTCTCTCGCTTGTCGTTCCGCTCCTGGCCCAGGAGCCCAAGCATTCCAGCGAGCGGCCGTTGCCAAAGATGCCGAGAATCACCAAACCGGTGATGTTCGACACTCCGGAAGCCGACAAGATTCTGACCGCCCTTCAGGTTTTTCCCGCCGATAATCCTTGGAATGCGGATGTCTCTAAGTGGCCGGTGCATCCCAACTCGAAGAACATTATCGCCTCCATCGGACTGGCAAAGCCGCTCCGTGGCAATCCGGACATGGCTTTTGTCCTCGTTCCGCCGGATCAGAAAAAGATTGAACTGAAAGTGACCGCCTATCCCGCTGAATCGGACAAGGGACCGTTCCCCATTCCCGACAATGTGCCGATCGAAGGCTGGCCCGCTTTCTACAAGCGGGATGCCAACCATAAGAACCTATCGCTCGACGACCTTCAGCGCAACAAGCTCAACCAAGAGGGTGACCGGCACGCTATCGTGGTTGATCCCGTAAACCACATGCTCTACGAGTTCTGGCAAGCGAAGAAGACTGACGGTGGCTGGACGGCCTCGCAGGCGTCAATCTTCAATTTGAAGACCAATCAGTTGCGGCCCGATGGCTGGACCTCGGCCGACGCGGCCGGCCTGCCGATCTTTCCAGCGGTCGTCCGCTATGACGAATTGAAACGCGGCATGGTCGAACATGCGATGCGCGTAACCGTTCAGCGCACTCGGCGTGCCTACGTCGCCCCGGCCACGCACTTCGCCAGCCGCCTGACCGACGAGAACCTGCCGCGCATGGGCGAGCGCTTGCGCCTGAAAGCGGACTTCAACATTTCTAGCTTCTCACCGGAAGTACAAGCAATTCTGAAAGGGCTGAAGAAATACGGCATGTTCGTGGCCGACAACGGCATCGACTGGGCCATTTCCGTGGCGCCGGACGAGCGCATTCCCGTGCTGCACGACGAACTACGCAAGATCAAGGGCGCGGCATTCGAAGTGGTGACGGCGCCCAAGTGAAACAAGTCCCCCCTCCCCCTTTGGGCTAGGGAGAAGGATTCATGGTCCCCCCTGCATTCTTTTCTTTCGCAGCAAATGATGATAATGCTGCGCGAAGCGGTGTGCCTCGTCGCGCA
>DATGHS010000472.1:0-2408 GCA_035307785.1 Gemmataceae bacterium | reverse complement strand
AATCGGAAACATCTCCATCGACTGGCCAAAAATTGGTGCCCGCCGCCATTCGGCCGATCCGTGTGCAAATGGTGCCGCTGCAGCCGGCACAACCGGCGCCCAAACCTCCGGCCGACACACCGAAGCCGCCGTAATTAGCTTGTAGTGACCGCCTTTAGGCGGTCTTACCAACCCGCTAAAGCAGGTCACTCCAAATTCATCGCGGTACAGCGGTTATCGCCTCGTTGTTCCGCTCCACGCTGGGCGGATTCAAGACTTGCTCAATTTCTGCGCCGCTCAATTCTTCTTTTTGCAGCAATTGTTCCACGAGCCGATCAAGCAGGTCGCGATGCTGCTTCAGCAAGTCGAGCGCTGTCTGCTCGGCTTCACGCAGCAGCTTTTGAACTTCCTCATCCACGATTTGCGCCATACCTTCGCTGAAATCGTGCGCTTGCTGAATTTCTTTGCCGAGGAAAACATGCTCCTCGCCGATGGGCAGCGACATGGGGCCCACGCGGTCGCTCATGCCCCAGTGCGTGACCATGTAGCGGGCGACCTTGGTGGCCTGGCGCAGATCCTCTTCCACGCCGGCCGAGAAGTCCTGATAAACCAGCTTTTCCGCCGCGCGACCACCCATAAACCACGCCAACCTGGCCTTAAAGTACCTGGCCCCGCGATGATACTTCTCCTCGTCAAATAAAAACATGGTGACGCCGAGCGAGCGCCCGCGCGGAACAATCGACAATTTGGTTGGCTTGTCGGCCTCGTCGACCAACCACGCAACTAAAGCGTGTCCCGCCTCGTGATACGCCGTTACGCGCTTTTCTTCCAGGCTGAGCACTTCTTCGCGCTTGGGGCCGATGAGCACGCGGTCGGCAGCGCGATCGAAATCGATCCGTTCGACCTTGTTCTTTCCTTCGCGCGTGGCGAGCAACGCCGCCTCGTTGGCGAGATTGCGCAGGTCGGCGCCGGTCATGCCGGTCATTTGCCGGGCAATTGCTTCCAGATCGACGTCGGCCGCCAGCGGCTTGTTCCGTGTGTGCACTTTCAGCACCGCAAGCCTGCCCTGCCAGTTTTGGCGGTCCACGGTGATGTGGCGGTCAAACCGGCCGGGGCGGAGTAGCGCCGGGTCAAGCACGTCGGGCCGGTTCGTCGCCGCCAGAACGATGATCATGTCGGTGGGCTGGAAGCCATCCATCTCCCCGAGAATTTGATTGAGCGTCTGCTCGCGTTCGTCGGAACCGCCGCCGAGCCCGGCCCCGCGCATGCGGCCCACGGCATCGATCTCATCGATGAAGATCAGGCACGGGGCGTTTTCCTTGGCTGTCTTGAACAAGTCGCGCACCCGACTGGCGCCCACGCCGACAAAAAGTTGAATGAACTCCGCCCCGTTGATGCTGTAAAACGGCACGTCGGCCTCGCCGGCGCAAGCCCGCGCCAACAGCGTCTTGCCGGTGCCCGGCGGCCCGACCAGCAGGACGCCCTTCGGAACCTGGGCACCCAGGCGCTGGAATTTTTGCGGATCGCGCAGGAATTCCACCACCTCGCGCATTTCACTCTTCGCGTTTTCCATGTCGGCCACGTCGTTGAACGTGACGCTCGCCTTGGTCTTGTCATAGCGGCGGGCCGGGCTCTTAATGTAGTTGTTGATGAACGGCCCGCCCATCGAGTCGCGCATACGGGGGAAGATGAACAGAAAGAAGATCACAATGAACGCGGCCACGCAAACTAAAATGATGAAGGTGTTGCCCAGCCAGGCAAACGGGTCGTTACGGTGCTCGACCTCGGCGCCGGCATCAGTGAGAATCTGAGTGAGTTTTTCGTTATAAGCGGGAATGAGGTCGGCCTGAAAGGTGCGGCTTTTTAGCTGCGCATCTTTCGCCTCCTTGGAATCGAGCGCGTCGGGCTTCAAATCCGCCTCCATGCGGTCGTCGCCGATGAAAATGGCCCGTTGAATCCGGCCCGCCTTGGCCAATGTGAGCAGCTGGCTGTAGGGTATTGCCTTAGGGGTCGTGAAGAGCCAGATGGCCGTGGCCAGCAAACCGAATAGCAGCAGCAGCCCCACCCAACCCGCATAGGTAACGGCCGGTGTTTTGCGTGGCGCTCGAGCGGGCGGCATGCAGGCTCCTCGCGGCAGAAAGAAAGGTCAAAGGCGGGCGCAAACCCGGGGGCAACTTTCACCTTAGTAAAACCGCAATCCTGTGACTATGGCGAGAACCTGGTGGCAACCGTGGACCTGGCGGCAGCGGCGCCGGCTTAATGGCGTGCGCGTGGTCGTCTACACGCGGCAGGACTGCCACCTATGCGAAGAGGCCGGCACGTTCTTACAGCGCGAGCAAGCGCGACTCGGCTTCCAACAGCAATGGATCGACGTGGATCAGAACGAGGAACTGCGGG
This sequence comes from Gemmataceae bacterium, assembly GCA_035307785.1. Classification (GTDB taxonomy): domain Bacteria; phylum Planctomycetota; class Planctomycetia; order Gemmatales; family Gemmataceae; genus DATGHS01. The sequence continues at coordinate 32 of DATGHS010000472.1, read as the reverse complement.
CCCTACACGGCGACTGGGTGCCGGTGGTGGAA
>DATGHS010000471.1:0-18315 GCA_035307785.1 Gemmataceae bacterium | reverse complement strand
TTGCCTCAATTCGACGCATTTCGGATAAAATCAACATCTGCATTCTCGCTATCTGAACATTTGTCGCTGGTCTTTTCAACCTGGAAGCCCCATGCGCGAATTGCTGAAGAAACTGGTCGGCAACTTCCACCGGCCGTGCGTGTATTGCGCCGTCATCGAAACGCGCGGCTCCACGCCGCAGAAGGCTGGCGCTGCCATGCTGATCTATCCCGACGGCAGTCAGTTCGGCACGCTGGGCGGCGGCTGTGTGGAGGCGGAAGTGCGGCAACGCGCCTTGCGGCTGCTCAACCAGCCAAATGCCGGGCCGGAAGTCTTCGCGTTCAATCTCGACGACAATTACGGCTGGGACGACGGTCTAATTTGTGGCGGGCGGATGATCGTTCTGGCTGATCCGCTTTGGCCGGAGCATGGGGAAGCAAGAATTCGCTTCTTTCGTCAATACCACGAGCTGCTGGACCGAGGCCTTGGCTGCACGGAAGCGATTGTTATGTCGGCCGAAGTGGAGCTGCCTGCCGGCAGCCGCTATTTATTCGACGGCGAGGGTATTCTGCTAGCTCAGCGCAACGTGGGACAGGATTCTAATTCTGTCCGACCAGATTGGAATCTGGTCCCACTTCAGGAGCGGCCGCGCGCTGCGGTGCGGAAGGGCGTTGCCTACTTGCCAACGTTGCCGCAGATTCGGCTGCTCATCGTGGGCGGCGGCCACGTCGGGGCGGCGGTCGCGAAGTTGGCTGCGGAAGTGGATTTCGACATTTGGGCCATCGACGATCGCGAAAAGTACGCCAACAAGGAGCGATTCCCTTCCGCTAGCCGGCTCGTGGTCGGCGACATCGGCGAGGCGTTGAAGCAACTTATCGCGGAAGGGGCGATCACGCCTTCCGTGTATTGCCTGATCGTCACGCGCGGGCATAACCACGACGAAGAAGCGCTTTACCATCTGGCGCCAACCTCCGCCGGCTATGTCGGCATGATCGGCAGCAAGCGAAAGATCAAATTGATTTACGAGGATTTGCAAGCGCGCGGCATCAGCCTGGAATTGCTCGCCAAGGTCCACGCCCCGCTCGGCATCGAGATCGGCTCACGCACCGTGCCGGAAATCGCTATCAGCATCGTGGCTGAGCTGATCGCTTGCCGGAATCTGCCCGGCGCGAGCGGAAAATCGAAGTCGCATGGCTGCATCGAGCGCTCGGAATGCTGCAATAGCTGATGCTCGTCTAATTTCGCATTTTCACATCACCTTCTTGGCATGCTGGTTGCACACCTCTCCCGTTAAGCACCGCAATTCCAATTTGCACGGGAGGGCAGTCATGGCCAAGAAAACGAAGAAATCTTCCCGCAAGGGTAGAGTCCAAATGACCGGTTGGGAATCACTCGCAACCGACGTTCCGCCCGGGGCCACGAAGAAGGCCTGGGAGCGGCCCACCGAGCCGGGCGACGGCAAGCCGGGCAGCGGCGGCGGGCCGTGGCATGCAGCGGCTGACGAGCTTAGCGATGACGAAGCCGAAAGCCGCGAAGAAACCGGCGACACGTTGGGCAGCCCGCCTCCCGAAGAGCAGGGTCCGCTGGAGAAGGGGCCGCCGTTCTCCGGCATCTCCGGCGGCGCCGTGGGCGGCACCCCGGCTGACAAGCGCGCCAAGGGCGGCCGGGCGCGGCGCTAACGCCCGACTTGCTTTATGTGACCTCTCAATCTTATCAGTCGTGTTTAGCCCATTTGCTTTCGCGGAGGAATCTCCCATGAGGCTCACCGGTTTTACCGCCATCGAATATGCCGAGAAACAGGGCTTGCCGCTGAACAAGCACCCGGATTCCGTGAGCGGCCCGCGCACCGATCTGAGCATCGGCGAGGCATCGGCCATCGCGGTCGACGATCCGGAATTGATCTGGCTCGACGTGGCGGACGAGGATTATTACCAGGGCGCGCCGTCGAGCTTGGACCCGCAGCGCTGAATGGCTCTTTCCGAACCCGTGGCTTTCCGGTTGAATATCTTCGCTCCCCGCGAAGCGACTCGAGGCCACGGGCATGGAAATCCTCATCTCCGCCGACCGCATTCAACAGCGCATCGATGAACTGGCGCGCGAAATCGTCGCCGTATTGCCGAGGCAGGAACCCGTCACCATTGTCGGCGTGCTGACCGGCAGCCTGATCTTTCTTTCCGACCTCATTCGCCGGCTCGATCTGTCGCTGAAGATCACGCTCATCCAGGCGTCGAGCTATCGCGGCGCCAGCACCCGGCCCGGCAAATTGCACATCGAACCAACGCACCCGCCCGATCTCAAGGGCCGGCACGTACTCCTGCTCGACGACATTCTCGACACGGGGCAAACCGTGTCGAAGCTCGTGCCATATCTGCAAAGTTTCGAACCGCTTTCGTTGCGCGTGGCGGTGCTGCTGCGCAAGCTTGGCCGGCAGGAAGTCCCGTTCGAGCCCGATTTCTGCGGCTTCGAGATTCCCGATGCCTTCGTGGTCGGCTACGGGCTGGATTACAACGACGAATACCGGCATCTGCCATTCATTGGTATTTTGCCGACGAATTCGCCGACGTCTTGAAATGTCGCTTGGAGCCGGGAGCGCGAGCGACCGGATGTTGGACGCCCCACATCCGGTCGCTTGCGCTTCCGGCTCCAAATGCTCACTCGTACCGCAGTGCCTCGATCGGGTTGAGCCGCGACGCTTTCCACGCCGGATAGTACCCGAAGGCAATGCCGACGCCGGCGCAGACTGTGAGCGAGACAAGAATTGCCGGCACCGAGATCTCCACGGGCCAGTGCAAGAAGTAGCGGATGAGCAAAGACGCCCCGCGGCCGAACACAACGCCGATCAGGCCACCCGCGACCGACAGGACCATCGCTTCCAGCAAGAATTGCCGCAGAATGTCCCGCGGCCGGGCGCCCACCGCCATGCGCAAGCCGATCTCCCGCGTGCGCTCGGTAACCGAAACCAGCATGATGTTCATGATGCCCACGCCGCCCACCAGCAGCGAAACCAGCGCCACGAACAGCAGCGACCGCGTCATCGTTTCCGACGTGGAACCCATCGCCTTGGAAAACTCGGTCATGTCGCGGATGACAAAATCATCCGGCTCGCCCGCCTTGATATGGTGCCGCTCGTGCAACAGGATCCGAATCTCTTCCATGGCTTCGGGCAGATCGTCGGCACTGGCCACGTGCACCTGGATATTGTCGATATTGGTGAAGCGGGTTTGCAGCGGATGATCGAATGCTTGTATCGGATCTATCGTCGGATAAAAACTCTCCCCGGTGCTAGGATAAGTCTGACTGATCGAATTCACGGTCGTGGCCGCCGTGACGGCACTGGAGCCGGCCGGCGTCGCGGCGCTCTGGTTGACGTTGGTCAACATCGTAGCGCTGACGCGCGCCCGGACCGCCGTCCACGGCGCAATCACGATATCGTCCTGATCCATGCCCATCATGTTCGCGCCTTTTTTGCCCAGCACACCGATGACGCGAAAAGCGACATTGTTGATGCGAATGTCCCGGCCCAGTGGCGATTGATCCTCGAACAATTCGTGCTGGATGGTCGCGCCGACCAGGCAGACCCGGGCGCCCCGGTGCACGTCGGCGTCGCTGAACGCCTCGCCGTCTTCAATAGTCCAGTTGCGCACCTCCAAATACGAGGGCGTCGTGCCGATAATGTGCCAGGGCACCCAGTTGCGGTTGCCGAAGACGATTTGCGTGCGGGCATTCGAGCACAGCGCAATGTTCACCACCGCCGGGCACTCGGTGCGGATGGCCTCGGCATCGCGTGGCGTAAGCGTCACAATGGTGCCGCCGCCGAAACTCACGCCGTTGCTGGTGGCCACGCCGGGGAAAATAATCAGGTTATTGGCGCCCATGCCTTCGATGGTCTGCTGCACCGCCGTGCTGGTGCCCTGCCCGATCTCGGTCATGGCAATAACTGCCGCCACGCCGATCACAATGCCCAAGACGGTGAGTGCCGAGCGCAGCACGTGCCGCCGCAGGGCGCTAATCGCCGTGAGTAAACTACGCCAGAGTCTATGCATGAGATAGAAACTCGATTCACGTCGCTTTGGTGGTACCCGGCAGCGAATAGGTGGGACGGTCGCGCCGGCTTGGACCAGCGCTTCGCTGCACATAGATTTTGATATACGTCGAACGGTCCATTTACAAGAGCGAAACACCTGGCAACCAACTGCCAGCAAGGGCAAAACAGTGTAGAATTGGCTTGGCCGATCTTTCCCGTTTATGAGGATCGTTCTGTGGCTCGTACATCCTCACTGGCCGTACTGTTTCTCGGTCTTTGCATTTCTCGGCCGGCGCTAGCGGCCGAACCGCCGGCGCCGCCCGTCGCGACCATGGTGCAAGTCCAACAAGCCGTCGATCGTGCCATCAAATACGTGCAAGCGGAAAGTGCTGATTGGTTGAAGACTCGGAAATGCGCGGCTTGCCACCACGCGCCGTTGCCGCTTTGGGCCCTCAGTGAAGCCGAACGACAAGGCTATGCAATCGACAAAGATTTCCTGGCCGGCACGTTCGAGTCGTTGCTGGGCAGTAAGGACAAGCTGCTGTCCTCGAAGATCTTTCCCAACCCGGCCGACCCGCCCGACCCGCGCCCACAGGGTCGCGGCTTGAACATGGGGCTGCCGATGCTGGCAGTGGCGGCCCGGTCCTTACCGTCGCTGAACGAAGGGCAAAAGCAAAGTCTCAAATTAGTCGCGGAAGAAATCGTCAAGAAACAGCAAGCCGATGGCTCGTGGGAATTCTTTGCCACCCTGCGGCGGCCGCCGATTAACGAGAGCCAGACCACGGATGCCGCCTGGATCATCCTGGCGCTGCAAGGGGAAACCGGCGAAGGCGCGCCGAAAGCGCAGCGCGAGGCGCTCTCGAAAGCCATGGCCTGGCTCGACACCGCCAAGCGCCGCGACCTTCATCAGGACAAGGTCCTGAGGCTGCTCCTTGGCCTTCGCTCCGGCAAGCCACGCGAGGCGCTGCAACCGACGATCGACGAACTGCTGGCCCTGCAACGCGCCGACGGCGGCTGGAGCCAGACGGTGCCGGACCCCAGAAGCGATGCCTTTGCCACCGGCCAGACCTTGTACGTCTTGGCGCTGGCAGGTTTGACGGCCGAACAGCCCGCAATCAAACGCGGTGTCGACTTTTTGGTCGCCACGCAGAAGCCGGACGGCAGTTGGCCGATGCTTTCTCGATCAACCCCGGACGGCTCACCGGGCAGCGCGAAACTCCTGACGCCGATTACCTGCGCCGCCAGTTCCTGGGCCACACTTGGCCTGGCAAGACTGGTACCGAAGAGCGCGTCCGCGAAGTAAGGGGATGCTGCAAAGATTCCACGAAGCCAGAGTAAATACGAACATCTACCGGCAAGGCAATCTGCACGTATCCCCGTTTTGCTTCCATCTCCCTTGGCATAACCATTGCCTAAACCCCAATGGTGCCGGATTTCGCGGAATGCATGGCCATCCATTCTCAAAGCACTCTCTTTAGCCTTTCGGTGTAAGAGTGCGGCGCATTCCAAAGGATCGCACCATTTCTCGGCCCAGTCGCGCCGCGGCGTATTCGCAGGGAATTGCCCGCGCCTGGGCAAAACAATTCTCAACTGGAGGTTTGACATGAAGCTTTCGCGAACAGCGTTGATTGCATTGGCCATTTGCTGCTGCGCTCTGATGATCGCACGAGAAGCAGCGGCTCAGCAAAACCCGCCTCTTCCGCGCGCCCAACCGAACGTCCAGGCCCAAGGGGCGATGATCGAAGGACAGGTCGTGAAGGTGGTTGGCCAGGACCAGGTGATGGTCCGCACGTCCGACGGCAAGGAGGTCTTGGTGCATGTCAACCCGCAGACGAAGTACATGCTCACAGCCCAGGGCGGCGCTTTTACCGACCTGAAGCCGAACGCCTTCATCGGCGTGCAGTACACGCCGCAGAACCAGCTCAACATGGCGACCCAAATCGTTGGGTTGCAGCAAGTGCAGGGGCAGGTCGTCCGCGTGGTGGGCAAGGACCAATTGGTGATCAAGACAGCGGACGGCAAGGAAGTGACCGTCTATGTGAGCCCGGAAACGATCTACCAGTTGGCCGCCACAATCCCACCAGCGGCCGTCGCCCCGCCAGTGCCCACGCTGGCGACCCTGCAGCCCGGCTGGCCCGTGACCGTGTACACGCAAGACAACGTCGTCCGGACCGGCCCGTTCGGCCGCCGCGTTGTCGTGAATCCGCGCCGCTAACGGATTAAGCGGCTCTTGACGCAGCCTCAGCCTTTCCCCTCTCGCTCGCGAGGACAGGGGAAAGTTGAGGGTGCGGACGGCATCCGATTTGCGAGAATCGAATCTCAGGTCGCCGAGCGGAGCAAACACTGTTTTTGTGCACGCGCCAGCTCCATTGGTCAGATTCGGACCCAATTGCTAATTCGAGACGAGGCGCATACTTGGACTGGTGATTGCACGATCCGCAGTGCACTTGCGTGGGGAGCATGGCCAGGGCCTGTTTTTACCGTTTCCTGGGACGAACTCGCCTCCGAAGCGGAACGGTTGTCAGGAGGCGGGGGCTATCGCTCTCTGCGGGGTAATCGCTCAGGACTGAAGGAGCGACCTTCAAACCTACCTTGTAGGCCAGCGACTGACGCGACATCTGTCGAAGTTCGTGCGTCCGTTAACTTTGATGGTTGTGATTGTTTTGCAGAAAGAACAATTAAGAGCCCGTGGCAAAATTAACACCGTTGGACGTAGCGGTGATTGTGAAACAGATTTCTGGCAGAGAAACTTGCAACAGATCCGCTGTCAGCCCCCGAAGGGGGCGACCGATGGTAGCCAGGGGTGGAGCGCCAGCGCAACCCCTGGAATAAGGACCACCTACAAAATCCAGAGCCCTGGAAGGGCGAAAGCGTCTTTCGCCCTTCCAGGGCTCAAGGCAAAAGGCGGCATCGTTAACCTGGGGTTGCGCTGCGCTTCACCCCAGGCTACCATCGGTCGCCGCTCCGCGGCTGCAACCAGCGGATGCCTTCGAGGACTGCTGCCTTAGTTTTCGTTTAATTTTGCCACAGGTTCTAACAATGTCAGAATTCTCCCATAGCCGAGCCAGGCTTACTTCCATCGTTGCAGGGACCATAGCGCCTCGCGGGTAATGACCGAATCAGCAGGACCTTTCGCCAGATGCGCGAGAATTTCATTGGCCTGCGGGCAGTTGAATCGGTCCAGCAATTCGATGGTCCGAACCATCCGAAGTTTTTCTCCGGTCACCCTGTGCTTGCCCGCGCGTTCGATCAAATCGACCAGGCGCCGCCGCGCCTCAGGTGATGGGTTATTTTCAAGCGCCTTTTGCAATTCCGGCACAATTTCCTCGCCCAAATTGGCTAACTCACCGGTGGCCCGCTCGCGCAGCGCGAACTGTGTGTGGTCCAGTTCCGAAATCCATTGTTGAATTTGCTTCAGATCAAGAGCTGGAGACGGCTTCAATAAAATGTCGCGAAGAAAGGCCAGCACTTGCTTGGGCGAGGCCGCCAACGTGTCCATGGCCAGCGCCGCCTTTCGCGCATCATCGCGAAAAAGATCAGCCCAGCACAATTGTATTTCTGCCGAGGAGAGATTGCGGGCGGCGATAGAAGGCAGACCAAATCGGTTCATTTCCCAAATGAGACCAGTGGTGTCAGTGCTGACTGAGGTGAGTCGCTTCCCGTCGCGAGAGAAGGCCAAGGCCCGCACCCAGTCCTGGTGGCCGGTAAACTGCCCCAGCTTGCTGCCCCCAAAGACGTCCCAGATGTTGATGCCGCCGTCCCAAGAACCCTGGGCAATGAGCCGCCCATCTGGCGAAAAGCCGATGGAACGTAGATCATAACGAAAACCGTAAATCTTTTGCCAAGTGAGACTTTGGCGGTCACCATACGTGCGGCGAACTCGGCCGGAAGCGATCTCGCACACTGCCAAGAAATTGGGGCCGTATTCCAACAACAATGAGCGGCCATCCGGAGAAAACACCGCCCGCGCCGGCATCTCCAATTCGAGTTCGGCGAACGACACGTCGCGCAACCGTTTGCCTGTGGCAATGTCGAATAACGAGAGGCATTTTTCCTCGCCGGGCACGGCCACGAGCTTGTTGTCCGGAGAAAACACCAACCCGAGTGACCTGTCGCGGTTATTCTTATCATGGATTTCGGGCAGAGCGGTATGCCAAACCTCCTTAGCGTTCGGCACGTCGAAAAAATATAGCGCTCCCTGGTTTCCCCTAACTACTGCTGCGAACCCACGGCAATTTGGTGTGAACACCATGCCCGAGGCCCACATTTTATTCGGGATGATGCGCGCGAATTTCCCGGTCTGTGGGTCGCCGAGACGAATGTTGTCCCAATCATGCTGGGCGAACACTTTTCCATCCGGCGACAAGGCAAACCATCTCCAGAACGACGCCGCATGGGCAACGCGGTTCTGCGGTTTTCCCGTGAAGCTGTCCCAGGAACAAAGGGTCGCATTCTCGCTGACAGTCAGGATCGATTTCTGGTCGGCAGTGTATTGCACAATGGCAATTTCGGTATTGTGGCCGGTGGGAGGAATTAGTTCCTTGCCAGTTGTCAGCTCGATGAGCAACGGCGAGTTCCCTGTGCCTGTGACCGCTGCAAGCTTGCCATCTGGCGACAAGGCAAGCTCGTGGAGGCCCGCGTCTCCTTGGTGAAAATAGTAATCATAGTCTCCACCAATCAGACCTGAGCGTCGAAGTTCTTTGCCTGTCTCGACGTCGAGCAAGTGAATTGTGCGGCTATAATAGGGCGCGACCAGAATCCCTTTCCCGTCGGGCGTGAATTGCACCGAGCTAACTTTAGTTTCCGGCGCCGCAATGCTCTTTGCCGATGGGTGCTGTCCAACATCGATGACTTCGATTACCTTATTCTTTGCAGCAATCACTAGCTGTTTGCTGTCACGGGAAAATGCCGGTGCAATGGGGTAGGAATCTGAACGCCGGTAATCTTCCAGGAACAATTGCTTGCCGGTTGCAACGTCCCAAAGTCGGGCTTGCCAACTTCGGTCGTTTTCACTGGAGTGGAACCCCGTGGAAGTGAGCAATTTCCCATCCGGCGAAAACGTTAACCTCATACCAGAATTCATATTCCCATTAGCATCTGCTCCAAATTGACGCAAAATCTCACCTTGGTCGATTTTCCAAAGTTTGATGCGACCGGCCAGGTCGGCCACGGCCACCGCCTTGCCGTCGGGGGATAAGGCGAGCGACGTCACTTTGTCGTTACCGTAATAATCGTGAAATCCTACGTAGAACAACTTCCGTAGCCTGCCTGTGGCCACGTCCCAGATGTTTACGCGCCGGTCCTCCCAGGTCGCAGTCGCGGCCGTTTGGCCATCGGCCGAAACGACAAAATACCCACTCCACGTTCCGAGTTTGCCGAAGCGGCGCAGCTCTCGTCCGCTACTAAGTTCCCAAACGCGAAACCACTGATCGTTGCCCGCCGTTAGCAAGCTCTTGCTATCGGCCAGGAAGTGCGCGAGAGTGACGCCGCCGGTATGCCGCCAGCGAATTGTACCAAGTCGGGCCAGCGCCTGCGGCGGCAAGGCATCACCGAATTGATCGGTCATTAGAGTCGACCGTCCGATTGGTTCTAACTGCGGCTGGGCTTGGAGATGGGCGTGGAATCCGAATAACAGAACGACGAGTGCGGTGTCGAGAATTAGCGCCCCAGTAAGTTTGCCCCGCATTCGAGGACATCCCAGGTTCTGTGGCTCCGTGTTCTTCATTTCCTTCAGCTTCCTAAGACCGCATCGTTCACTCCAGCGGCACAGGATTGTGGTCTGTCCATATTCTAGCGCATTTGGCACTTACCACTAGCCAACTCACACAAAAATCAAGACGCCGCTAAATCCTTCCACTGATAAGAGTGTTGCCCACTACCGCCAGGAACGCCAACCGTTACGTGGTTTCGCTCCGTTTCGAAGGTTAAAGAGGGGACCAACGTAGAATCCTGACCCTAGATCCCAATTGGCCCAGAGGCATTCCAATGATGATGATGGGTTACCGGACGAAAGTGCACAGCGTTCCTATCATTGACGGAACAAGGAGGCATCCGAAATTGTTATTGAGACAACCGCAATAACGTCGCATCCCGGCGTCTCGCCTTCGACAATGTGCCCGTGCTCTGCCGGTTTATCAAAGAGCGAACGCACGATCGTTGACGAAACTTCCAACACGTCGGCCATCGGATTCGTATCCGAGAGCCGCTTGAGCGGTCGGTTGCAGCCCCTTCCAAGATGCAGCCTCAGCCCCGGCGGGCCGCTTCAATCGCGGCGATGTCAATTTTTTTCATTGTCATCATCGCTTCGAATGCGCGTTTGGCAGCTGCGGGTTCGGGGTCTGTGATCGCTTGCGTCAAAGCCACCGGCGTAATCTGCCACGACACGCCCCATTTGTCCTTGCACCAGCCGCAGGCGCTCTCTTGCCCGCCGTTGCCGACGATGGCGTTCCAGTAGCGATCGGTTTCGGCCTGGTCAACGGTTGCGACCTGAAAAGAGAATGCTTCGTTGTGCTTGAACACCGGGCCGCCGTTGAGACCGAGGCAGGGAATGCCCATCACGGTGAACTCGACCGTCAACACATCGCCTTTTTTTCCGGATGGATAATCTGCCGGCGCCCGGTGCACCGCGACGACCGCGGAATTGGGAAAAGTCTTGGCATAAAACCGAGCCGCTTCCTCGGCATCGCGATCGTACCAAAGGCAAATCGTGTTCTTTGCTGGCTTCGCCATGTCAATTCTCCGTCGCTCTAAGTAGTTGGTGTTCCACGAGTGCATCCTGCCAGATTACATTTTGGTTCTGCTTGAAATATCGATATAGGATCTCGCGTATCTCATCGCGATTGACGTCTTCCGCGTCGACCAATTTGACGAGCGTTTGGGAGTCGTGAAGAGACATTCGCCCAACTTTGCCCTCTGTCGCGCAACAACCGTACCCGTCAAATGAGATCCGCACCAGGTGTACCCGCCCGTCCGAATCGATATCAAAATCGGCAAACACACTTCCGCCATGTAGGCACAAGCAAAAGCGGCATGGCCTAGCTGGTGCCGTCCAAAAATAGGTGGAAATCTCCATTGCAATCGGCTCTTTTGGCATGAATAGGCCTATTTGACGGCCTCATTCGTCCGTGTCCATTGCGCAATCGGCCGCCCGTCACGCCGCCACCACGAGCCGGCTTTGCCCTGCGGCCAACCGGGGGGCGAGTCTTCCCAGGTCTCCTGCCGGCCGTAGGCAGTCAGGTCGAGTAATTGCAGAGTCGGCATCATCGCCTCGATGCCGCGCCATTTCGTTTCATACGTCTGGAACACCTCGTCGCCCGACCGCAGATAGCAGCGAAGGTCGCCGCCGGTTCGGGTCGTGAGCACGGCCCCGGAGTCGGCGGTCGAGTACCATGGCGCGGTCCAGCCCATGAAGTCGCGGTAGGCGATGAGCTCGCCAATCGGGCCGCTGCCAAAGACGGCATAGGTTACGTCGCGCTCGGCCAGATAGGCGCAGACGGCGGCGTTCATCGCCACCTGACTGTGCGTGCAGCCCTCGCATTGCTTGTGGTGCGGCGCGCCGTTTTTCCACATGAAGTGATACACGATCAGCATACGCCGGCCTTCAAACACATCGCCGAGAGGGATGGGGCCATTGCGACCAACGACCATAACCGGTTCCATCCGTGTCATCGGCAAGCGCCTGCGCGCGGCCGCCAGTTCATCGCCGGCGTGCGTGTGCGCCTTCTCGCGGATCAGCAATTCGGCTCGGGCCTTTTCCCACTCATCTCGACTAACGACTTTGGGGCTTGCGGGTTCTGTCATGGAGTTCTCCCGTGCATTTGCGAGGCCTAAGGAGGCTTCGAGTCAGCTGAGGATGGATTATTGATCCTGGGGCAAATGTCCTGCGAACAGCGCCTCTAGAGAATTGGTAGGTTTGAAATACCGGCCCGTCCTTGATTCAATTTTCATTTGCACTTCCCGAACGGGATCGTACACTTCTGCGGCTGCGATAGCGCCCGACGTCGGGGGAGGGGTCTCAAAATGTCCCAAAAGTGTCCCAAAATGTCCCACCCATAAAGGTTTTTGGGTTCCGGCAATCATGACCCGGCATCCCGAATCGCCCAATAACGACCGCATTTCTCTGGCATCTATCAATTCTTGCCAGAGGGAGAGTAACCAACAATGAAGCCAGTATTCCGTGACTTGCATCGTAGTGAAAACGCACCAGCGCGCGCTCAAGTCCCGCTCAAGGTACCGCCCCAGGCACCGCTCAAGGTCCCGCTCAACGCTCAATTAGCTCAAGTTGTGCAAAGGCGCGCCGCGCACCGCCGCAACTTCTTGGCCTGCAAAGATGTTAGAGCAAACGCAATTAGCCCCAGCGAGCGCACCTTGAGCGGATTTGAGCGGAAAGCGATGGCCGGGTCGGGAGACCCGGCCATAATCGGGGAGTTTGTAGTGGCCCGATTTATCGGGCCAAAGAGCAGTGGCCGCCTAAAGTCGGCCACTACAAACTTCAATTCCCGCCTGAAGGCGGAACTACGAACGGTGTCACACCTTCAGCAGCTTCCGCGCTTCGTCCTGGCCGGGGGCGGGGCGGCCGAATTCGCTGGCCGTGACCTTGGCCAACGAGGTCAGGTACAGCCAGCGGTGGGCTTCACGGGCTTGCGTGAAGGCTTCGGTCACGGTGCGGTAGAACTTCTCGGCATGCAGGGCGCCGTCTTCACTGCAAGCGTACTTGAGCAGCAGTTGAAACATCTTCCGCGCGTCGCCGCCATTTTCGCCATAGGCGGCAGTGCAGGCGCAGGCGCGCATCTGGTCATTGCCGCGAATCGCCTCTTCCGTGGCGGCGAGCAGCTGCTTGGTCGATGGGTTCTTTTTCTCGATGCGAGCCTCGGGCAGCGGATAGCGTTCCCAGTGCAGGAAGTCGCCGCCGCGGGCCGCCCGGTCCAACGCCACCTGGTAGCCGGCCAGGAGCAGGCAGAGGTGCGAATTGCGTTCGTTGCTGGCGGCAGCGAGGTTGCACCAGGCGTTGGCCGAATCGCTGGCATGCACGCCAATGCTGTCGCCATGGCAACTGCCCACGGGCTTGCCGTCGCTGGTTTGGGCTTGCGGCCGGCCTTTGTCGCGCAACACCAGGTCGTTCGACGTGAGCCGAATCGCCTCGGCAATGCTGCCAATGGAAAACCCGTCGTCAATCGCCTCGGCGACGATGCCGGCCGCTTGCTCCGGCGACGCCTTGTATATCGTTTCGCTGGTTTTGGCCACCCAGCCGTCGTCCGCCGTCCGGTTGCGCGCTTTCTTCGCATCGAGCTTGTGCTGGTCGAGCACCTTCGTGACCACCTCGCCGGCCTTGGCGTAACCTTGGCCCTTCCTATGTTTCTCGTTGTCCACACAATAGCGGACCGATTGCCGCAGCATGGTGTGGGCATGCTGGCGGCCCACAATGTTGAGCATGTCCCAGGCTCGCCAGACGAGAACCACGCGGTGCACTTCGGCGGCGTCTTCCACGGTTTCCAGCAGAGCGTTGAAGGCGTCATCGGCGCGGTCGATTCTGGCGAAGGCGCGCTCGGCGGCGGCCTTGTCCTGGCTGTGCACGCAATCGCGAAGGTGCCCGGCATCGGTGTTGCTCGGAGCAACAATGGGAGCTTCCACCACGTGGAGCACTTCTTTCGCATGGCCGCCTACGGCCTCAATGCGGCTGCTGTTGCGGTACAGCACTTTCAACACCGGCAGCGGCTTGTGCGAATCCGGCAGTTCCTTCGACATTTGGAGCGACGGGCCCAGAGCCATCATGGTGTGGAAGCCGATGTAGTCTTCGCCGCCGAAGGTGCGGGCGTTGGCCAGCGCGGCGGCCGCGACCAGTTGCTTCAGTTCCGTGCCGCTGCGGAGCTTATCCACGAGGATCGGCGTGAGCTTCGTGGCCGGCGTGTCTTGCAGGAGCCGGACCAATGGCTCCATGTCGCTGAAGGTCAGGTCTTTCGATTTCTCGTCGGCGAAGGTGAAATTCTGGCCGAGTTCGGCCGCGAGGGTGCTGCCCAGCCCGGCCAGCAGCATACCTTTGCCCAGATCCGCGAAAAATTCCCGGCGCGAGAGAGCCATGACGAATCCTCCGGAAGGAGCGCTGAGAGCGCGGCAAAGACATGCCGCAGATGGGGAAAAGTTGCCTTCAGGTTATCCCGGCAGGCTGGGCAAAGCAAGCACAAAAGGGCAAAATCCGAAATCCTAATATCGAAAATCGAAACAAATCCAAATCTCAAAATTCAAATATCCAAAACTCGCTGTTCTTCGTTTAGATACTCGGACTTTGGGGTTTCGATTTCTTTCGGATTTCGTGCTTCGGACTTCGGATCTCTCCGACGGGCGGCAATGAAAACGCAGAAAATCCGTTGTTGTACAAGGATTCAGCTTGCGTACCTGGGTGGAAGGAGTATATCCTCTACCGACCAGGACGGTGTTGCTTTCGAGCTTACTCCATTTCACGCGAGGCAGCCTATGAGCAGGACGCTCAATCTGCTGGACCAAATGCTTTTGCGAGCGCGAACACTTCAAGCGATGGGCCGCCATCAGCGGTCGCTCGGCGTATTGCGCCGGATTGCCCGCTGGCCGAACTTGCCGGCCGAGCGCGAAGTTGAAGTCCAGAGCCTGCTCGGCGAGACTTACTTTCAACTGCGGAAATACAAACATGCGCGCAAGCATTTCCGGCAAGTGATTCGACTTCAACCCGACGATGCCGAGGCGCACCTGCAACTGGCTCGCGCGATCGACCACGATCCGATGATCGACGCGCGGCAGGCTTCGCGCTACTACCGCCGGGCCCTCGAACTTCGGCCGGATGACCCGAAGGTGCTGCGGGAATGCGGCCAATACGCGGTGCAAATGGGCCGCTGCCGAAAGGGCCGGAAGCTGCTGGAGCGGGCGCTCGAGTTGGCCCCGCACGACTTCGACAATGTGAAAGCTTACGTGGACGGGCTCGAAGAGATGCAGTTGTATGCTGAAGCAAAGCAGACGCTGCGGCTGGCGCGCTTCCAGCACCAGCAGAACTCACGCTTCCACCAGATTTGGGGCGATCTGGAATATCGCCAACTGCGCTTCGAGCAACGCAGCGCAATGGCCGAGCGCGCTGAACCAACGGATACGGTCCCTTTTCTGCGGCTGCATACGGCTGAAGGGACGAGGAAGCCGAGAATGGTGCGCCGGGATTTGCCGTCCGAGCCGGGCCCGCACTTCCCGCGCGTGCTGCGGTAGAATGTATCGGACGAGTAAGCGACGGATCGCGGTGGTCCGCCGCTTACGCTTCCGGCTCGTAAAGAGCGATTCGATGCACCGCTTGTTCAGCACCTGGTTGCGGTACTTAGCGGGAAAGCCTTGCTTTCGCATCTATGGCAAGGCGAAGCCTGAAGGCGCCTGGCGCATCATCGATGTGGTGGCCACGCACCGGCGCAACTATTCGAGCCGACTTCCGTTCTGGGGCGGCACCTGCATTACGTGGACGAATTCGGTGATCGCCGTCGGCTGGGACTTCGCCGAGAATGTGCTCGCCGAGCAATCCCGTGACCCGGCCTCGCGGGAGCATCCGGTGGAAATCCCCGATGGCCGACTGCGCTTCGACCGCCGCAGCGGACCGGTGACCGCAAGCGAGGTGCTGGCCCACGAATGTGGCCACACCTACCAAGCCTGCCGCATGGGCGTCTTCTACTGGCTGGTGGGCGGCGCGTTCACGCTCTTCGGCGAGGGACCGCACTGGTACAACCGCTTCGAGAACCAGGCGAGCGAGATCGGCCAGTTTGGCGGCATCGTGAACGCAAGTGTGTGCCAGGAACTGATGGCGCGATTGGGATAGCGAATCACCGCAGAGGCGCAAAGGATGCGAAGAAACCATGATTCTTTGCGAACTTAGCGGCGAATATCATTTTTTGAACCTTCCGAGCCGAAACATTTCGATCGACATTTGGGTGCGACCATGTTCGACCAAATCCGCCATGAATTCGCCGACCACCGATGCGAATTTGAACCCGTGGCCCGAGAAGCCGGCAGCAATCGCTACTTGGGAATGCTCCGGATGCAGATCAAGAATGAAATGCCGATCCGGCGTGAGAGTGTAGATGCACACATCGGCCCGAGTTTGCGGTCCGTTAACCGCAGGAAGATAGCAATTGAGAAAACCGCGAACTTGCAGTTCATCTTCTGCCGTGACGATTCGATTGATCGCGCCAACATCCGGCAATTCCGGTGCGCCGTAATGCCGGGCGACCTTGGGCCCATTCGCATCAATGGCTGGCAAGCCATAATAGATGCCTTCCGGTACTTCAGCGAGGTAGATGGGGAAGCGGTCGCGGCGGAATTGGCTGTCATCCGCGGTGCCGAACCAGTGCAGCGTTTGCCGCATCACGGTCAACGGCTCACCCCAAGCGGCAAGCATTTGGCCCGCCCAGGGGCCGGCAGTGACGACAAGTCGGTCGGCAAAATAGCGCTCTCGTTCCGTTCGCACTTCCACTCCGCTGGCCGCCGGCCGCCAGTTCAGCACTGGCTCGTTAGCATGGATTTCCGCCCCAGACCTTTGCGCAGCTTCCAGGTGACTCCGAACGCAGTCTTCGACGTAAAGAAAGCCCGCATCATGTCCGAGCACACCAACGTAGTCTTCTGGGATCTGAAACACCGGGAAGCGCCGCTTGACATCGACTTGGGAAAACAATTCGACCGACAGTCGGTGCTCACGGGCCGATTGCTGGACGCCCTGGATCATCTCGCTGCCAGGCAATCCAAGGCTCAGGCAGCCGCATTCGGTGAGCAGGTGACGGCCGGTGACCTGCTCTAAGTCGTACCAGCGCTCCAAAGCGCGCTGCACCAACGGCACGTAGTTTGGGTGTTCGTAGTAGGCCTTGCGGATAACGCGCGTATGGCCGTGAGAACTGCCCAGTTTGTGAACGAGGTCGAATTGCTCGAGACCCAACACCCGCCGGCCACGGCGAGCAAGTTCGAACAGCGTGGCCGAACCCATACCGCCGCAGCCGAGAACGATGACGTCGAAGTGCTTGTCATTCATTGCCGGGTTTCTTCGCGGGAACCGGATCGGCAGCCGACGTGTGATCGTGAACGATGCGCCAGCCTTCCGGTAGCTTGCGCAAAATCAGGGTGTATAGACCCTCGTTGGTTTCAGCCTTCTTTTCAAGCTTCCAGCGGCCGCGCACGATCACCGTCTCCGGCCCCACGCTGTCGAGGACGACCTCGCTAAACGTGAGGTGGCCCATTTCCCGGCCTTCATCCCGGTAGTGCTTGCGGTAGCGGTCGAAGGTTTGTTGCCAGCCCTTGGTCTTGGTGTTGCCAGAATAAAAGGTCAACTCCGGCGAGTTCCAGTAGCCGTCCATAAAGCCCTTCAAGTCGCCTTTGTTCCAGGCCTGCTCCTGGCCATCCAGCACCTTGTGGATCGCTTTGCTGGTCTCCTTGTCCAAGGCGGCGCCGACGCCCGATTTCGATTGCTCGTTCTTGGATTCCGGTTGCGGCGAATCAGCGATGACCACGTTATTGCTGGCGAAGAAGCCGCCCATCGCAAAGAAGGAATGGCCATTGCCACTGTTATTGGCCTTACGAGCCGCCACAGCCTGGACAGTGAAGAAAATGGCCGCAAGCGCCAGGAAGAAAGCAGTGAGTGCCGGCAGAAACCAGCGGGATTTGGTGGAAATGGCAAAGAACTTGTTCATGGCAGGAACTCCTGGAAAGTCTTGCCCCATTTCATTCATTTATAGCGGACCGCGCTTGGCGAGTAGGCAGTTGGTTCTTTTCCTTATTCGCAACTTCGGAGCGGAGCTTTTGGAATTACAAGCAGCGGTAAGCTTTACCCCAGAGGGCGCTAGAGGCGAAATACTCCATGCGGCTCAGCAAATCTTGCATTCGCCTGGCTACCCGCTGGCGATCTTCGTAGACACGAAACTCGATGTAAAGCCGGTACAGCCAGTTCGCCGCACCGAGGACCACGCCGGTCCAATCGAGCACGCGGGCCAACGTCGCTTCTGCTTCATCCAGCGGCCGAACCTCGCGATAGGCGGCGAAACCGGGATTCCACATCGCCAGGTCGTCGCCGACCAGGCTGCCGAGCATGCGAGCCAGGTCTGCAGCCGGGGTGTCGAGGCGCATGCTGCCGTAGTCGATGATGCCAGTCACTCCATCGCCAGTGAAAAGCACGTGATCGTGCCATATGTCGCAAAGACACGGCTGCAATCGCCGCGGCCCGGTCCAACATTGTAAGCGCGTTTCGATCTCGGGCAAGAACGGCGGCAGGAGGGCCCAAATGCGACCGGCCACCGGCGACACGGGATCGTGCTCCGCTGATGCAATTT
>DATGHS010000470.1:0-4163 GCA_035307785.1 Gemmataceae bacterium | reverse complement strand
AAGAGGGCTTGTTAAAAACAGACGCCATACGTCGTTAGCCGACGGAGCGATCGTCCGCGTTGTTTTTATTCAAGTTCGGGAGGACATAAGGCGGTTATT
Source organism: Gemmataceae bacterium (assembly GCA_035307785.1). Classification (GTDB taxonomy): domain Bacteria; phylum Planctomycetota; class Planctomycetia; order Gemmatales; family Gemmataceae; genus DATGHS01. The sequence goes on along the minus strand of DATGHS010000470.1, from coordinate 4,064 downwards.
CGCCTGACAAATTGGCAGTGCCTTCAAGTCCATAAACCGCTTCAATCGAGCCGCCGGACGGCACTAGCTTGCAATCGTATCTCGGTGGGCTCATCTCAGCGGCCCCCGCTTGCGGAACATGGTCATTTGCTAACCAATGCCAGGCCACGTTCGACAAGCGGCGACCGGCTTCTCCCTTACTGCTGCGGCGGATTCGCTTCGCGAATCAGCGCGCCGTGCTCGTCACTGAGCACCAGAATGCTGAAGCGCGTGACCGGCGACTTCTCCGGCGTACTCACCGAAGCATAGTCAAAGCGGCCCCTCAGATCGGTGTAGCCGTCCTTGTAGAACTTCACCGTGCCGTCGGCCAGCCGGGCATACGCCTTCACATACACCTTGGACAGCGCCTTGCCGCTGGCGGAATCCGTGACGCGAAGCTGGCCATAATTCTCCGCCAGCTTCACTTCCATGGCGTTGGCATAATACGGCTCCGAGCGCGTCTTGCCGCCTGCTGAGATCTCTACCAACACGTTGCGCTTCAGCAAGGCCTCGGGCAACTTCATCTCCAGCTTCTTCTGATCCTTCGGCAATTTCACATCTTGCGTCAAGTTCGGCTTGATGCAGGAGAACTGCCCGCCAGATTGCTGCACAAACGGATTGCGGCTAAAGAGTAACTCCAAATCCATGAGATAGTAATTGACTTTGCACGCATTCACGTTTTGCCAGGTGAGGTTGATGTTCTTGGAATCGATGACGAATTCCACGCCCGGCTCCGTCTGGGCCAGTTGATTTTGCCGTTGATCGCGCTCATCCTTGTCGACAATGGCCGGAGGGGCCTTGTTTTCCATCTCGTTCAACTGCCCCAGCATGGCCGCGAACGTATTCCGCCAGCGGTCCACCGGGTAATTGGCGTACTTCGCAGCAATGGCTTTCGCCCGCTGCGGCTCATCGTTGAATAGGTCGAGATACGCGGCACAGTAATCGTACTGCATCCGCGTGGCGATCTTGTCGGGGTGAACCTGCTCGAAGGCATTCGTCGCCTGCTCGATGCGATCCTGCAAGAGCAGGTAATAGACTTCCGCGAGCCGGTCGTCATCCGTGAGTTGCTTGCGATAGCTCAGGCCCTTCAGGAAGCGCTCGTACTGCTGGAGGAACTTGTCGTTCACGATTTGCCGGCGCTGGCCGAGCGAGTGAGCGCGAGCATTCACCAGCGGCTTGTATTCCAGGTGCTCGTATTGATGGCGGGCGACTGGATCGACCAGCAAAATCGGGCTCTGAATCGGGCCACCGCACTCGTTGACGATCTGATCCATGTGGGTGAGGAACTCGCGCGCGGCCTGCGCGTCGTTGTGGAAGATGCCATATGACCAGAGCGCCGGCGCATAGCGATGGCGATTCCGCAAAAGCTCCAGCGTCGTCGCGAAGAACGTCTTGTCCTTCATGCGGAAGGCAATCCTCTCCAGGTCCAGCGCGAAGACGTTTTCGCGGTCGAGGTATGCGAGCACCTGGTCGTTCGTGCCGTTCTGCGAGACGTAATCCCAGGACTCGGTGTCGAGCTTGCTCGGCTTCTCGACCACGTTGAAGACGAAGGGCTCGGCCGATGCCACCAGCGCTTCAGCCTTGGCCACGTGCACCGGGAAGTGCGCGAACTTGCCAGGGCGGGGGAAGTAGAACAAGTAATCGATGGTCTGCGTGCGGTACGATTCCAGATCGAGCATGATCGTCTTGGTGGGCTGGCCGTTGCCGACAGGGATAGCGCCGACCGGCACCTGGATCAGCACCGACAGCTTTTGGCGCGTCGAGGTCGGGTTGGTGACGACGATGTGGGCGCCGTAGACGGTCTGCTGCACGAACTCCTGGCGGATGAACTTGTCGAAGCGTTCGCCGTTCTCCTCGCGGAAACGGTCGCCGTGGCGGTAGAAGTTCTGGCTGACCAGGATTTGCACCTTGCCATTGGCATCGACTGCGGGCTTGACTTCCTCGTGGAAGGCAATGCTGGCGTTTGCGGGCGTGAAGGTCATCTTGCCGCCGTCAAACTTCACTTCCTCCTTGCCGGCCTCGAAGGGCAGATCGAGGACCGATAGCGCGAACATCATTTCGGTGAAGTTCTTCGAAGCGTCGGCCAGGTTTTCGGAAAGGAACGGTCCCTTGCCCGAATGCCGGGCATAATCGAGCCAGAAATGGCTGGCCGGCACGAGGGCCGCGATCTGCTGCGAAATCGGCAGGTTGTAATAATTGTTCTCGGCCCATTCTTTGCTGACATCGACCTTGCGGAACAACTGCGGTGGCAGCTTCGCGTTGGCGCGATCGTCGGCGAAATAGTCCAATGCTAAGTCGGCTCGTTTCTCCAGGCCTTCTCCGTCCTTCATCTCGTTGGCATCGCCGTTGCCATCGCGGGCCAGACCTTTCTTGCTGTCCTTTCCCATTTTCATGTCCGGAATTCCCCGAACAGTCGAAGGCTTAAACTGTGAGGAGCCAAGCCCGCCAGCAGCGCCGGGCGGCGGGGAAGCTGCGGGCATGCCGGGGCGGCCTTCTGCCATGGGTTCGCTCTTGCTGGGAATCTCACCTGTCATTGTGGGCAGTAATCGTGTTGCCGCGCTAACGATCTTTATGGACGGCTCTTTGGCAAGCGCACTGCCCTTTACCGCGGTATCGAACAGAATCAGGAAGCGGTCCATGTTCGGCGGCTGCAAGCGCAGCAGGTCGTGCTCATGCCGCGCAGTCTTGCTCGGTTCGCCGGCCAGCCGCTGAGCCAGCAGCACGCGCTCCACGGCATTGAGCCGGCCGTATTGCCATGGCTGTAGGAACTCGCGCGGATCGTCGCCCAGGAACCAGTGGTCGAGGAACGTCTTGTCCTTCTTGTTGACGAGGTACGGCCGGATCACTGTGTGGAAGAAATCCGGGTCCTTCTTCAGCAGGAAGAAGTTTAACTCGTGGCAAGCGAACTTCGAATACATTGCCCGCTTTTCCTCCGGTTTCAGTTTCGGCCAGGTGAGGATGAACGCGAACTCGGCCAGCTTCGGATCTTTCGACAGCGTGGCGTACAGCGCGTAGACCTTTGGCAAACTGTCGTACACTTCGAAGCGCGCCCCGGCGGGGTCGGCCAGCACAAACAACTTGCCGCTTTCCAGGATGCTGATCTGCTTTTGCTGGGTGAAGTGAGATTTCGGATCGAGGCCGTTGCGCAATCGCAGATCGACAAAGCTGGCTTTCTGCTCCGGCAGCGTGATGGAGCGATACGTCGTCGAAACCGGATCGACGGCCACCACGTGGATCATCGCGTGCGGCCCCAGGTCCTTGCGGCTGAGCTTCACCACGCCGTCTTTCTCCGGGATAAGGTTCACGAGCACGACCGACGAATCGGCCAGGAAATCGAGGTCGGCGAAGCCAGCCGTGTCGCTGTGCATTTTGCCGCCGGTTACCATCGGATCGCTTAGGCCGGGTGCGGGAATCGATTTTGCCGGTGGCGGCTCGCCCTTACGTCCGAAGTCCTCGCCGCCCGCTGCCATCTGCTCGCCGGTTTCGGTCGATCGCACCACCCACGGGTTCAGCAGCAACTCGGGCCGCTGGAGCAGATTGCCGGGGTACTTCCGCTGCATGCGCCGGTCGAGCACATAACGGTATTCGTCGCCGATATTGCGGCCGGCGAGATACGCCGCTTCGGCATGGGCCGGAAGGACGCCGCCCAGCTCCGCATCGCGGACTCGGCTAATATCGCCAAAGGCCGTATAGGCCGGCTCATAGCGCGTGGCAAAGATGTGCACACGGGCAAAATTCGACACATCGCGCAGGCGCACGATCACGTCGTCCGGCGTGGTTTCGATGCCACTGATGGTCGCGGGCTTCAGCGCCGGCAACTGCATGTGCCGAATCTTTCCGAGCACGTAGCCGCTCTTCACCGGGCCATCGACCACGCGGATGCGAATGCGCTCGCCAGTCTGCTTCAGCCAGAGATCAAAATCGCCGGCCGGCAAATCGCGGATTTCCAGCAATCCACCGTTGGCCGCCAGCGAGCCAAAGCTATCCGCCCCTATGGTGCCGCCGCGCATTTCGAAGAGCGCAAAGTCTTCATGTGTGGGCGCCGC
>DATGHS010000469.1:0-16813 GCA_035307785.1 Gemmataceae bacterium | reverse complement strand
AAGCCGATACGAAAGCCAGATGGCTAAGACGTCACTACGCCTGCCTGGACGTGTTGCATCGCAGATACCATTGGGCGCGCGCTCCACTTTTCTTTGAGGCATCCCGGCCTGAAAACAGTTTCGCAGCGGATTGTAGCGATTTTTCCGAAAATGACGCCGATTTCCTATTTCTTGTTCCCCTTCTCATTTGACTCATTAGAATTCATGACCTAGATTTCGGTCTGAATCCCGATTCGCAAATCGCCCGCATTGGTTTTCCCCCATTCTGGTCGGACCGCAGTATGGACGCTGAAGGTTAAAACTCGATCCCGTTCACGCGTTTGACACCTCCCGTCGGAAAATGAGCGCGCCTTGGCGGCGCGTTCTTGGGGAATCGGTGCAAGAGGCCCCGAGACCCTTCGTGATCGACAAATCAATTTGTTTTCGGAGGCACTCACGATGATGCGTTTCTTGTCTCAACTATTTGCCACTTTATCTCCGGGCTCGAATCGGCCGGCAAAACGCGAGTGCCGCCTCCAGCTTGAAACCCTGGACGAACGGGTCGTGCCGTCGGCAACCGTGGACCTGTCCACGGCTGGGGCCTCGGGCACGATCGGCGGGGCCGTCTTCCAGCAGGGGGACACCCAGCCGGCCGGCAGCGGCGTGATCCAGTCGTTTGTGCGCATTCACGCTCTGGGCGGAGCGACCGCCGAGCAGGGCTACAACACCGACGCCCGACCGCTGCAATTCAACGAGAACAAGAGCCCGACGTTCACGCGCTCGATCCAGCTCAGCGATATTCCGTTGGTAAGCGTCAACGGCGTGAACTATCGCGAATTCCTGCTCGACATCAATCAGAAGTCGTCCCAGCCGTTGGTGTCGCTGGATCAACTGCAAATCTTTGAAGGCGACAGCGGCAACCTGACCGGCTATTCCGGCGGGCAACTAGCCGGCATTTCGGCGCTTTATGACATGAATGCCGGCGGTGGGTCGAATTGGGTGGAATTGAACGCCCGCTTGAGCCACGGTTCGGGTTCCAGCGACATGACGCTGCTCGTGCCGGATTCATACTTCTTGAAGGCCGATACCAGCGGCAACGCGAATCCGTATGTCTACCTCTTCTCGCGCTTCGGCGATAATTTCGCCACCAACGGTGGCTACGAGGAATGGGCCGTGCAAAAAGGCAATTCTTCGACGCCAATACCGGCCAGCCTGTCGGGCACGATTACGCTGCAGTCGGGAGGCCCTGCGGCCGGCATCATGGTTCAACTAACCGGCACGGACGTGAACGGCAATTCGGTCACGCTCTATGCGGTGACCGACCAGAACGGCTTCTATTTCTTCGACAATCTGGCGGCCGGCACATATTCGCTAACGGTCGTGCAGTCGAATGGCGGCAGCGATACCTCGACCGCGGGGAACCTGGGCGGCCTGGCCGGGGTCGACGTAAGTTCGATTACGCTTGGTGCAGGCCAAAATGGACTCGGCTACAACTTCAACGAGAATCCCGGTTCAGGACCGATGGCGTGAACGAAAGGGTGTTCTGGAAGTCGCGGTAGGTCAGGCTGGAAAGCCTGACCTACTTTGCTTCTGCGGCCTTTTCTATGTTCTTTTGCCCGTCCCGAAGCCCTTTCAGCACAGTCTCCACTTCCTTGGAATCGGGGCCCAAGTTCTGCCGGATGTTTTCTTCGAGCGACTTCAGGTCTTCAATGGCCTGGTCGCGCCTATCGAAAAGGGCTTTTTCGAATTCTGAGCCGGCCTTGATGTTCTTGCGGGCTTGCGACAGGTTCGCGGCCACGCCCTGATCGACCACGCGGTTGAGATGTTGGCCCAGTTCCACCACGCGGGCAGCATCGTGGCTGGCGGCGGCCTTGCGCATCTCGTCTCCAAAGTCCTTGGCGAGTTCGGCTGAGATGCGGGCATGATCCAGCGGATCAACCTTCTCAGTTTGATTGAGGCCGTTGTGCACCGCGATCCGGTACAGCTCGCGGTTGCGCTGGATCATCTTCACCTGCTCGGCCAGCGAAGGCTTGCTCGACCCCTGGGCGCCGACAATCGTGGCCAGGGCTGCGGAAATCAGGATAGTGGTAACGAAGCGACGCACGAATCAACCCCCCGCCTCGGGACGACTTGGATTGGCTTCCTGGGCCGCAACTTCCGTCTTCTTAATAAGGATGTTCAACTTCTGGCTGGCCTCGTCGGCCGCTAAAGCCATTTGCTTTAATGGTTCCGCCTTGTTCGGCATATCGTTGGCCGTCTGCCGCATTTGTTCGCTGGCCGCGAAGAGCCGGTCGGCAATCGGCTTCAGCACTTTTTGCCGGTCTTCCAGGCGAACTTCACCGGCCTGCTTCACAATCCCGGCCTTCAGCACTTCGTCGTAAAGTTTCGCCAAAGTTTGAAGGTCGTCGGTTTGTGCGACAAGAGCCAATTGCCGAGTCTGGCCATCAAGATCGTCTGCCAAATCAGAAAGCGTTTGCACGCGCTTGGTCGGGCTGTCGGCAGTAGCCAGGGCGAGATTGCGATCCATGACTTTCGCCAGCAGCGGATCGGTGGCCGAAGAGGATGCGACTGGCGTGTTATGTTCACGCTTCAATACACCGGAGAACGCGAGGACAACGAGCACCAATGCCGCAATTCCAACGAGCGCTTGTTGCCAGCGAGTGCCGGGCAGTTTCAGCATCCAGCCCGACGACGGCACGATCACCGGCTCATGCAGGAATTCAGCCAGGAAGGCATCCTTTGCCTCGGTCGCGGACGGCGTCGGGATGAGGAAGACGCCGCGATCGATGGCGGTGAGCTTCGCCTTGATTTGCCGGCAGCGGGCGCACCCGGCCACGTGCTCTTGGACCTCGGCCGAGAGCTTGCGGCGGCCCGACGTGGCCAGCATCGTCTTCTGTGCGTGTTTGCACTTCATGATTTCGGTTCCCCCATTTCGGGGCGAAACGCGGGCGGGAACAATTCCGGCGCCAACGTTTGCAACAACTTCTGGCGAGCCTTGAAGACGCGCCAGCGGGCCGTTTCTTCCGTCACCCGCAGTACGGCCGCTAACTGCTTGAACGACATCCCCTCTTCCACCCGCAATAAAAACGCAGCCCGAAACTCCGGCTGCAACTGGCCGACGGCTTGGGCCAGTGCACTTAGGGCTTCGCGACTCAGTGTTTCCTCAAAGGGCCCTTCGTGGCGACTGGGCAAGTCGGCCGGCATGGGCTGGCGAGTGTGGCTGCGGGAGCGGTGCAGATTCACAAAGTTGTTGTGCCCGATCCGAAACAGCCAGGCGCGGAAATTCGTTCCGGCCTTGAATCGATCCACGGCAGCGAAGGCCTTCAGGAAAGTCTCCTGACACAGGTCTTCGGCCGTGTGGGCATCGCGGGTGAGGTGGTATAACCAGCGATACAATCGGTCCCAGTAGCGATCCACGAGGACGGCAAAGGCCGGGCGGCTGCCGCGCTGGGCAGCGCGGATCAGCTCAGGCTCCTCGGTGGGGAGCTTGTCGCCGTCCTTCGCCACGCTGGTTGCATCCTCGTTCGGGCCGGATCGAACCGGAATAAGCACAATACCCGGCATTATTATAACGCCTGACCCGGAAACAACCGCACCACCTTCCCCAGTTTGGCGCGAGGATTCTCGCTGGCGCTAGGCTCTCCCAGAGATATAACCCGCAAGGGGGGCGATTGTTGGCGCGGAAAAGATTAGGCGAGCCGGGTGCGCGTGTACAGCATTTTCATGCCATCAGTTATTCAAAGCGCTTGGTAATTCCTATTTTTCTTTGCGAGTGAAAACAGACAAGTAGATGTTTTCTTTCCCGTCCGGAGAGCGGAATTCTGTGGGACGAGACTTACCGGTGTTGTCGCAACAGATGCGTAGTGTTTCACCCTTCCACTCGTAAATGCCTTTGTGGACAAAAGTTTTTCACGGAGGGATGCACGTAGACCAGGTCGATTGATTTCGGATTCGTATTCAGATTAAGAGTTATCTCGTGCTTAATTCCACCGCCGGCATTCCCCGTCCTAGTCATCACATCGCCATCGATTACCATCCAGATATTGTCACGGTCCTGTTTCGATAACTGCCTGCCGCCGATTGTCTGAGTTTGGTAAGTCCAAGTTCCTTGCATGTGTGATAGTTCATCCTTGATTGGATCGGTCTCGGTTTGGTTCCCGTCGTCTGCTGCGAGGGCCGCGGTCAACCTCAGAATCAGCAATCCCAAAACCAACAAGCCGGTTAATTTCATATGTCTAGGCTCAGCTGAAAGTCTATAAGGGTACCAAGCATGCAAGCCCCGGCCCAGTTCCTGCAGTTCAAGCAATAATCCGACCAGCTCGCAATTCGCCAGCGTCGATATAATCAGCCACGACTTTGGAGCGCACGACCTCGGTGCATACGCGGGCAGGCTTGCCTTTGAGGCTTGTTTCGTCCACGTACTCACCAACCAGGCGGCAGCCTATTTCGGCGGTAGCAATCTTCGGCATATTGAGCCTACTCATCTTTGTTCGCCAGCATGAGGCTGCACTTCGGTGCATGCTAAACCAGCATTCTCCAGGCCCCGCCGAAACTCAGCGATGGCTTCAAGCAATTCGGCGTCGTCGGCATCCCAAAGACCGCGACCACAACGGTCGGCGCAAACCTCGCCGATGGCAGCAATGAGTTGACCGGTCCGCATCTGGGGAACGATCGCGCCAACGGCTTGTAACGCCGCAAAGACTTCAGCACGGTTGTTCATATTCTGTCTCCCACGCGCGGGGCGCTCGTGCGACTTCTGTTGTATCGACCGATAACTATCACGGGCACTGTCTGGCCAGGCGCCAGCTTGGCGATGCGCGTGGCCCGCGTTACGCCGTCGTAAATCTCGAGCACGCCATTCGGATCTTCATAGACGAAGACCGGCGGCATACCAAACTTCGACGAGCCGAACTGTGCGATTTCTCGTTGCAACTTCCACGGATCGGCACCAGAGATTCGGGATGGCGGCAACCGGAGTTCGGCCGGGTCGACTTCGCGAATCACTGGGCTCATTAAGTTAGCTTACACTCCGTGCTTTTGACATGCAATCTGACGTACCTGGTGTGCGGCGATCTCAGCGTTTCGGCGGCACCCGGTCTCTTACCGTGTTCGGCGTCTCGTCCGGCGGCGGTTCGTATGGCAACGATTTGAGGAACGCCACCAGGTCGCTGATCTGTTCCTTGTTGAGATGGCTCGTTTTGCCATGCTCATCTTTGCGATTGAAAACCGTTAGCACTTCTTCCAGATTCTTCGCCTTGCCGTGATGCAAATACGACGGGAGCCGGTAGACACCGAGCAACGTCGGCGTGTCGTACCGGGGTCCCATTTTCTCGCCTGGGTCGTCCTGGCCGGTGCCTACGTCGTGAAGGTTGAACGGCTTCTTGAGCGAGCTGTCGGTGAAGTACGGCCCGCTGTGGCAGGTGGCGCACTTGGTTTCCGCGCTGAAGAAGATCGCCTTGCCGCGCTGGGCTGGCTCCGTCAGTTTTCCCGGTGCGGGAATATGCGGCGACAGGGTGAACGAGAAGGAATTGCAATACACCGCCAGTGCATCGAGGTCTTTCGACTTGCCGGCCAGGTGCTCGTCCAACTCCACCGGTTCGAAACCGATGCGCGGCTTCATGGAGCCGGAGAACAACCCCCGGCCCTGCATGAGCTTGCCACGAATCGTGTACTCGAAATCCTGGACCTCGTCGCGATCGGCCGACCAGTGCAGCGGGTGCGTGTGCGCCAGACCAAAGAAGCTGGTGGTGCGGCGCAGTCCTTCCGGGTTCTTCCACACCCGGCCATCGTTGCCGCCGTCGGGGTGGCACGATGAGCAAGCGATCCAGCGGGCGCTAGTCATCGGCTGCTTGCCGGAGTTGAAGAGTATCTTGCCGCGCACCCAGGCTTCGGTTTTCGGCGGCAAGGTCGTGGGCACTGTGCCCATTAGCTTCATGCTGTCGGCCTGATAGATGCCGACGTTGAAATCAAGCGCGTTGTAGATGAAGACCTGCTTGCCATCGGGGCTCACGCGCACGGCCCGCGGGTTCTTGCCGACCGTGATGGCCGTGCCGATGCGCTGAATCTCCTTGTAGCCGTCGTCCAGAACGGCCGACAAGTTCATATCGTCGGTGCCGGCATAGATGGTGTAGATACGCTTGCCGTCGGGCGAGATGGCCGCTTCCCACGGGTTGGTGACGATGTACACTTCGTTAAACGTGTCGAGCGGAATGGAAGTCCGCCGTTTCGGCATTTTGCCATCCTTGTCCGGCGTGGCCAGCGTGAGATCGCAGACGGAAAGCTGCGGAAAGATCGAGCCGCGAGCATTGATGACATCGGTGATTGAGCGAATGTGCGAGAGATACGCCTTCGGCTGGCTTGGATGCAGAACGACACTCCGGCTCAGATTATCGGTCTTTTGGCCCGGCCAGGAATCGACGACGGCCCACTTCGCGATGTCAATCGCGTGCAGCTTGCCGCTGTGAAATTCGGTGACATAGAGGCGCGATTCATCCGGCGACAGGGCGATGCCACGCAGGAATGGGCCGACTGCCAGCTTCCGCACCACTTTCTGCGCTTGCAGATCAATCTCGGCCACGCTGCCCGGGTAATCGTTGGTGATCCAGGCGCGCTTGCCGGCCCGGTCGGCCACAATGCCGTACGGCTCATCGTCCACGTCGAGCCTGTGCAGGACTTTGCCTTCTTTCGCGTCCAGAAACAGCACATGGTCTTCGCGATAGATGGTCACGGCGGCCAATGGCCCGCTGCCGATCCACGAGACGCCTTCGGGATGATCGCCGACGGGGATCTCATGCAGTTTCGCGCGCTTTTCCAGATCAACGACCGTCACGGTGCCACTATCGGTATTGGCGACCAGCAGCCATTTGCCGTCGGGGGAAGCATCCAAGAGGCTGTTGGACGAGCCGGCGTGAGCGACGACGGGATATCCGGCGAGAATCAGCAGCACCAGGAGCATCGATTGGAAGCGCATGAGCACAATCCTGAATGAATCAAGGGCGGAAAGAAGTATTTCATTGGAAGACGATCTGGGGAGCAAGGTGATTCGAGGCATTTTGAAATCGGCTGCCTAAAGCGCGGCTTGCCAAGGGTGATTGGTGGTTCATGAAGCAAATGCCCGTTAGCCCGCAGCGCAAGCAAGGGCGGAAGTGCTCGCCGTTTCTTGCGTTGCGGGCTAACGGGCATGAATTGCTTCCAGCCAACCTAATCGCTTGTCGCACTATACCGCGAAATTGATCGCTTCCCCCGTCTCCAAGAGGCTCTTCAGGCTGCTCAGGACGGCGGGCCAGCCGTTGTTGATGCCCTTGAAGGTCTCGGGATCTTTTTCCATGTCCTCGGGCAGCAGGTTCTCGTGTATGAGCCGGAGCCGGACCTGTTCGCCCATCGGCTTTAGCTCGTAAGTGACGCGCGACAGGCCCGACCGCTTCTTCGCGACTTCCGGTTTGTCATTCTGTTTCCAGGTGTAAACCAGCTTGCGCAAAGGCTCGCATACCAGGACTTCGCCGGCATGATCGCCGTGCTGCTCCATGCCTTTCGGCGGAAGGATGCGCAGGCGGCCGCCAGTCTTCTGCTCGACCTCGATGCGGAAGCCAAACCAATATTTTTCGCTGAAGTCGCCGCTGGTCAGCGCCTCCCAGAGCTTCTCGGGCGTGGTGCGGATGTAGGTGGCATAAACGAATGTCTCGGGCATGAGTCAGTTCTCCTTCTTCGTTCGGGGTTCTTGGTTTTCGGCATCGGCTTCCAGTTGTTTCTTGAGTTCGGCAACAGCGCGGAGCCGACCTTGCTCGAACTTGCCGATCCAGCGCTCGGCAATCTCGTGGATCGGCACCGGATTGAGGTAATGCAACTTCTCGCGCCCGCGCCAGATCGTGACCACCAGATCGGCGTCTTCCAACAGCTTGAGGTGCTTGGTCACTGCCTGGCGCGACATGTCCAGGTGCGCGCAAAGTTCGCCGAGGGTCTGCCCGTTGTTCGCGCGCAAGCGGTCCAGCAAAAGTCGCCGGCCAGGATCGGCGAGGGCCTTGAACACCAGGTCCATGTCGGCGTCCATGCGCTACATTATGCAACCTTTTGGTTGCATGTCAAGCGGAGATTTTTGTAGAATGGGAAGATTCTAGCCCCCCACATTTTCCCATAATGGATTCGCCAAAAGGTGTTCTTGCGAGCAACGATGACTTTCTCACCGGACTACGAGACTGCGCGGGCAAGATTTCGTGAGGCGGCGGACCGCCTCGGCTGGACCTTGCACGCTTATCCGATTGGAAGTAACGGCCCCAAGGGCGAGAATTTGACCATTGATGTGGCGGTTTCATCTCCAACAAAGAAAAACTGCGTATTGGTCCTCTCCAGCGGGCTTCATGGCGTTGAAGGCTTTTTCGGCTCAGCCGTCCAGCTCGCTTTCCTGGAGAGGTGGCAACGTGAATCAGGTCCCCCTGCCGATGTGCGTTATGTTTTACTGCACGGCTTGAACCCGTTTGGCTTTGCTTGGAGCCGGCGCTTCGATGCCGGTAACATCGACCCGAATCGTAACTTCCTTCTCGACGGAGAAGCGTACAGCGGAAGTCCTGCAGAATATTCCAATTTTGATGTGCTGTTGAACCCGCGGCGGCCTCCAGCAAATTGGGATCCACTTTTTTATGCAAAAGCGTTGTGGGCAATTGCTTGCCACGGAAAGGCGGCGCTAAAGCAAGCGCTGGTGACAGGCCAATACGACTTTCCAAAAGGTCTATTCTTTGGCGGCAACGGGCCGTCCCGAACCAAGGAAATTGTTCAGGAGCACTTCAAGTCATGGGTCGACAATGCCAAGATTGTCGCGCACCTGGATTTTCACACGGGCCTTGGCCCCTGGGGCGCCTGCAAACTACTCACCGACTATAAGGTCAGCGCTGCACAACACGAGAGGCTGATACGTTGGTTTGGTGAGTATGAAGCGAACGACCCCAAAAAGACAGCTTATCAGCCGCGGGGAAGTTTCGGCCAATGGTGTGTGGCCCAGAATCTCGATCGGACGTACGTGTCCGCGTGCGCCGAGTTTGGCACGTACGGCAATCTCGCCGTGCTTGCTGGCTTGCGTGCCGAGAACCAGGCGCACCACTGGGCGCCGGCCAACCCGCATTGCTGCGCTCGCGCCAAGGAGCGCCTCCGCGAATTATTTTGTCCCGTGTCGGGCGAATGGCGGTCACGGGTAGTGGCAAACAGCATGGATCTGGTCAACCGAGCGGTGAATGGTTTGATCGAAGAGGCTAAGCAATAAAACATCGTGCAAGGGCTGGTGCCGTGGCAAGGAAGACATGGCGAGATGGACTATTCTTGAGCGTCGGGCCATGAGTCCATTTTTTTTAAGACGTTGCCGCGATCTACGCCATGACAGGCAAGGGGCGTGATGAATCGCGGTTGAGCCCAATGGCCCGGTCCGATATAAGTGGCTAATATGAGGCCTTAGTTTCCGGCGAAGAAGTGCGCCAGGAGTTAGCCATGCCAACCAAACAGCAAATCGACAGTTTTTATGAATTCGCCTCATCGCAAATAGACAATGGCGGAGCGGAATTGTCGATGGATGAGCTTTATTGTTTGTGGCGGGCGAAGCAGCCCACTCCGGCCGAACTCGCTGAAAGCGTGACGGCACTTCGTTCCGCGTACTCTGAAATGGAAGCAGGCGACGAAGGCCGGCCCGCGCGGCAAGCTTTGCGCGAGTCATGCGAACGACTCGGACTGGTGATTGATGAATGAAGTTCACCGTCGTCACCCTTCGCGCCGCCGAACGCGACTCTAACCGCATTCTGGAGTACCTGGCGACCCGCTCACGAGTCGGTGCCGAGGCGTGGGCCAGGGCATTTGATAAAGCATTGGCTCGCCTCGAAGAGAGCGCGGATTCGTGTTCGTTGGCAGCAGAGGATGAACACGTCGATTTTGAAGTGCGGGAGGTCTTGTTTAAGACTCGTCGCGGCTTGATTTACCGAATTCTGTTCACGATTCGCGAAAACACAGTTTTTATTCTGCACATACGTGGGCCCGGGCAGGATTTCGTCTCCGCTATTGAGATTCGCCATCCGGAGTGACTAGGCTATCGGTGTGTGCCGAGTCGTGAAGAAAGGGCACTTTAAAGAACTGCCATGGGCATACTCTCCCTCTTCTCGGCCAGCCGCCGCTCGCCGCAAGCGATCAACCTCGCCAGCCCGCAGTTCAAGGCTTCGCCTTACGACTACTACGCCAAGCTGCGCGCCGAGTCGCCCATCGTTCGCACCACGTTGCCCACCGGCGAACCCGGCTGGCTTATCTCGCGCTATGACGATGCGGTCGCGGTGTTGAAAGACGAGCGTTTCGTCAAAGATCGGGCCAATGCCCTGACGCCGGCTCAGCTAGCGCGGGAGCCGTGGTTCCGCAAGCTCTTCCGGTCCCTCAATCACCAGATGCTGAGCAAGGATCCGCCCGATCACACGCGGCTGCGGGCACTCGTCAGTCAGGCGTTCACGCCCCGGCTCATCGAACAGATGCGCGACCGCATTCAGGCGCTGGCCGATGAATTGCTCGAGCCGATCCAAGCGCGGGGCCGGCTCGACTTGATCCACGATTTCGCGCTGCCGCTGCCGTCGATTGTGATCGCGGAAATGCTGGGCGTGCCGGCCAAAGACCGCCATGCCTTCCACCGCTGGTCAACCGCCCTCTTGGGGGCTGCCCAAACAAAGCGGCACCTGTTCTATGCTGTCCCAAACGTGCTGCAGTTCATGCGTTACCTGCGCAAGCTCATTGCCAAGCGCCGGGCCGAGCCGCGGAACGACCTGGTGAGTGCAATGATCCAGGCGGAGGAGGCGGGCGACCGGCTGAATCCGGAGGAACTGCGGGCGATGACCATGCTGCTGCTCGTGGCCGGGCACGAAACGACGGTGAACCTCATCGGCAACGGCATGCTGGCGCTGATGCAACACCCGGACCAGATGGAGAAATTGCGGCGCGACCCGGGCTTGATCCGGCTGGCAGTGGAGGAGCTATTGCGCTTCACCTGCCCGGTGGACTTCGCCACCGACCGGCTAGCGCGCCAGGATGTGAGCATGGGCGGCCTGACGATTCCGCGCGGCGAATTGGTGTTCGTGATTCTCACGTCGGCCAACCGCGACGAACGGCAATTCCCCAACCCCGACAAGCTCGACATCACACGCGAGCCGAATAGGCACTTGGCATTCGGCTTGGGCCCGCACTTCTGCCTGGGTGCGCCGCTGGCGAGGCTGGAAGGGCAACTGGCGATCAACACGCTGCTGAGACGCTTGCCGAATCTGCGGCTACCGGTGAAGCCGAGCGAATTGCGCTGGCGGCGGGGGTTGCTGCTGCGCGGCCTGCAAGCGCTGCCGGTGGAGTTCGATCCGACTCCGTCTCAGTTCCAATACAATCAAGAACCGGTAACAATGTAACTATTGGCCAGAAACACTCGCATTCCTTTTCGTCGATGGTAATTGCAATTGTCCGCTCGTGTCATGGTTCTTCTCTTCATGACGATACACGAGTTACTTTGACCCCCTGACTGCATCGAGCCTATTGCTCGCCACGCCAGAGGAAGTCGAGCAAGTGTGTTTTGGAAAAGCGCTCCTCCGCCGCGCTAAATCCGAGGGGAAGAATCCGGTATACTATGTGCAGGGTCAAACAGAAACGGGGCGGTACCTCTTCTGCGTGGTCATCCGACTCGCCGATGGGAAAGCGTACCCGGTGACCGCGCGCGAAATGACCGATAAGGAGAAGCGTCAATATCGTAAGTGGAAAAAGCGATGAAGAAAAGCAACCTACCTAAATGCGATTCGATCCAAGAACTAGCGGAATTCTGGGATACGCATGATATCACCGATTTCGACGACGAACTGGAGGAAGTCGTGGAGCCGGTTTTCATTCGCCGCAAGGCTGTCGAAATCAAGCTGATGCCAAGCGAGGCGAAAGCGGTGCAACGATTGGCCAAAGCCAAGGGCATCTCCAGTGAAGAATTGATTCGAACTTGGGTGTTGCATGAGATTGTCAGCTCACGCAACGGTCGGCGAAACAAACGTCGAGGTCGTTAGGTTGACGGAATCGCGCGTCGTAGGAGATTCGAAGTGAACCCTTCTGAACAGCCACCCACAAACGACCGTGGCCCGCCGGAAGTTTCGCAGGAAACCTGGCAGATTCTCCAGGCGCGCTGGAAGGCCGTCTTGGCCCTGGAAGCCAGCATCGAAGTCTTGCGCATGAGCCTGGAGGGCCTGCGGGCACAAATGGAGGCCGGGTTCCGGCACTCGCTGACGGTCGAGGAGAAGGTCAACGCCCTGCAATCGGACATGGCCCAGTGGAACAAGGCCAAGAACCGAATTCATTATGCGTTGCCCAAGGTACGCGAGTTTATCCACCGGGCGACATGGGCGCTCGGCCTACCGGAGCGGAAGAAGCTGGACGAAATCTTCAAGGAGTTCGTGGACCCGCAGATTCCGTTTCCAGAAGTCAACAAGGTTCCCGACCAGCTCGACTACTTGCTGAAAGAGCGGCAGATCCTGTCCGCGCAAGGCAATACGGTGCTCCAGGAGTGCAAGAGCATTACCACCGACATTCAGCGGACACTGCGCACGCTGCAGACGAACGCCGCCTCACGCGCGCGGAAGAAGATGGACTCGACGAAGACGAAGGGGAAGTATTTGTAAGCGAAGTCATCCCCATTCGGAATAGGACCATTGAGCAGAGACAAAAGAGAGAAACGCGATCTACATGCCCTCAACGATGAAGGGATGGTCTTGTGCAACCCGCGCGATAAGGAAGCCGCTCACCGTGCTCAAATGGAAGGCATCGCCACGGATGATCGTGCTGCGGTGACATGCCGAAAGTGCTTGTCATTCCTGTACAAGCGTGGCAAGGCGCGAAGAAATGTCCGATGACTTTAGACAATAAAGCGTGCATCGACAAAGGATTATTCGACTCGGAATCTCTCAATATGACCGTGGAAGACTTCCTGAAACGCGCATTGAGCCAACGGCCAGTGACAGTTCAGCGTATGGTGGGAGTACCGGGGCCAACACTTCGAGCATTGCTCGCGGAGGGCAAGCCGATGCTCATCAGCGAAATCCAGTCACATCCTGACCAAAAGCAGGAAATGCGCACGTATCGATATGGCCATTTGTTGGGTCCGGGACTGCAGCCTAGCGACATCGAAGCATGGCAGCGCAACTATACCGGGTATACTTTGCCGAGTGACTTGATGCGATTCTTGACATTCGCAAATGGAATTCATCTTTGGGCAGATCTGGATTCCTCGCTCGCTTATTTTGGTATCTCGCCGCTCAACGAGTGGCAGGACGCCGGGAATGTAAATTGGGCCACGATGTTCGATTCGCCTCCAATGGGGAAGCTTGTTATCTCCTATCACGAGAACGGCGACAATTTCCTTGTTCTGGACACACAGCGACAAGCGTACCTTTGGTTTGATCTCGAGGATTTTGATCAACCAAAACACGCTGGCAGCACAATTGCGGAATTGCTAGATTTCTGGTGGAAAGAAACAGCTTGGCTTGATCCGCGGCAGGAAGCTGCGGTTGTGTAACCTACCTTTGATCGCACTTAATCCGACAGGCGCTGCGCATAACCTCGATATCACTTGGCAGATACTTGCATCTCCCGCAATCACCCTCTAAAGTGCATTCATCCATTCCGTGGAGACTCCCACCATGCTGCGCTCCTTCCTCGCCTTGCTACTCTTCGCCGCAATGCTCGTGTTCATCTCCGGCCCCGCGGGTGCGCAGAAGGCCAAGACCAAAGATAAGGACAAGGCCGGCCCCGGCATTAAGGCGGACCCGCTGACCTACAAGCCCGGCGATCCGATCAGCGCTCGGTCTCTGGTGACGCAACCGGTGGCGGTAAAAGGTGTCGTCACCTGGAGTCTGGAGACGCGGCGGCATCGGGGCAGTATTTCCGTTGGCGCGCTGAGCCCGGACGGCAAGCTGTTCGCCACCGGCGGGCTCGATGGCACGATACGACTTTGGGAGACCGACTCCGGCAAGCTCGTGAAAGCGATGATGGGGCACAATAGCTACGTTTACGGGCTGGCGTTTTCGCCCGACGGGCAGACGCTCGCATCCGGCGGCAGCTTCGACGCGACCGTGCGGCTATGGGATGTGAAATCCGGCATGCCGCTGAAGATTTTGAAGGGCCATCCGAGCTACGTGGTGCAAGTGGCCTGGTCGCCGGATGGCCGCACGGTCGTCGGCGCCGGCGGCGAGAGCGGTGTGGTGCTCGGCTGGGATGCGGGCACGGGCAAAGAAGCCGGGAAGATCGAGTTCGGCCGGCCGGTACGCTCCATTTCCTGGCAACCGGAAGGCAAAAGCGTGGCCGTGGCCGCCCAGACCATGCCGGTGCAAATCTGGAACCCCGACACCTTCAGGCTCATCAAGACGCTGGGCGACATCAAATCCGACGTGTATTCGGTGGCCTGGTCGCCCGACGGCAAGACCCTGGCGGCCGGCATGGCTGACAGCACCATTCTTTTTGACGAAGTGGGAAAAGAGGTTCGCAAGCTGGAAGGCCGGGGCCATGCCGTGGCCTGGACTTCCGACAGCAAGCAACTGGCCACGTCGGTCACCACCATTCCGGCGATCAAAGTTTGGAATGCGGAAGACGGCAAAGCTCTGCAAACGATTTCCGCAACAGCGTACACGCTTGTGTTTGCTCCCCAGGACAAGCAAATCATTAGCACCGATTACACCAATATCCAGGTGTGGGACGCCGGCAGCGGCAAGTCGGCGGCGAGCTACGCGGTGGCCGGCACGGTGCCGCCGGTGTGGTTTGCCAACCGGCCGCTGGTCACCGGTGTCGGCACCGGGCAGCTTTCGCTATGGGACCAGGCTTCCGGCAAGCTGTTGCGCACGCTCGAAGGACACACGAGTACGGTTAGCGCGTTTGCCTGGTCGCCTGACGGCAAGCACATTGCCACTGCTTGTTACGACAAATTCGTGCGCATTTACGAGACCGCCACGGGGAATCTGTTGCAGAAGCTGGAAGGGCATACCGCGCCGGTCACGTGCGTGGCCTGGGCGCATGACGGCACGATGTTGGCATCCGGCGGGTACGACAAATCAGTCATCGTGTGGAGTGCGAAGGGCGGGCAGCCATTGCACAAACTGACAGGCCACACGGAAATCGTGAACTGCGTGGCCTGGGCGCCGGGCAACTCGGAAACGCTGGCGTCCGGCAGCGTCGATAAGACCATCCGCATCTGGAACGGCAAGAGCGGGCAGTTCAGCAAGTCGTTCAGCGAAGGCGGCATTGTGGCGGGACAGGTGTATTGCCTGGCCTGGTCGCCGGACGGCAAGATGATCGTCAGCGGGCAGGCCGACCACCGGGCCCGGCTTTGGCAGGTTTCTTCCGGCAAGCTCGTAACGACGTTTGAGAATGCCGGCAGCCCGCCGCAGGTCTCCTCGTTGGCCTGGTCGCCGAATGATCAGATGCTCGCTTCCGGCCGCGGCAACCACACGCTGCAACTCTGGAACCCGAAGACGGGCCAGCTTATCCACAGCTTCGCCACCATGGCCCCCGTGCAGCAGGTGGCCTGGACGCCGGGCAGCAATACCATCGTCTCAGCCAATGCCGACCGCACCACGCGCTTCTTCGACGCCGCGGCCAACCAGCTGCGCGGCGTGTTGCTGGCCGAAGAAAAGCAAGTCATCGCCGTCGGCCACGATGGCAACTACCGTGCTGACGCCGCCGCCGGCGAACTCATCGTGGTGGCGCAATTGGACAAGAGCCAGGAAACGATGACTCCCGCCGCGTTCGGCACAAAGTTCAAGTGGAAGAATGTGCCGGCGAATGTGAAGCTGACGGGGAAATGAACCTCTTGGTTACGCCGCTTTGGGGGGTATGGTTCGGCCGCCGTTGTTGCTTCACATGGCCACGCAGAGCCGCGGCAATGGCACGCACCAAATAAGGCTGGATAGACTACTAGCTATACCAACCAACGCGCGGCAATCGCATACCGTCGGTCAAAATCGTCTATTGGAAGTTGACCGCTCTTTGCCGCCGGTTACAATATTCCCATGCGAATGTTTCATTCGGTCTTCCGCAGTTAGAACACTTCCCGATCCGCGCGGATTGGATTTGCGCGGCTAGGCAAAGGGCCTGCGCCCTTTTTCCCTAATTCACCCCAACCAATACCACGCCGCAGCCGCGCCCAGTTTACCCATGGGCCAGGACTGTCGCGTGCATTCGGAGGAAGACCATTGAACCCCAAAAAACAGAAAATGAAAGATCGTCGTCGGGCTCGGAAGTTGGCCGACGAAGCTTGGGAGGCCGCTAACGAGGAAAACCTCGATTTGGCGGAAAAGCTGATTCGCCGTGCTGTGGCGGCTCAAATTGACAATCCAGTGCTTTGGAATGATCAGGGCATGATTTTGGGCCTGCGCGGGAAGGAAGCTGAAGCTGCGGAAGCATTCCGTGCCGCAATCAGCCTCGCGCCAACCTTCGGAGAACCATACGCAAACCTGGCTCGCTTGCGGGCTCGGCAGGGATTTATCCGGGAGGCGGTGGCCATGCAATCCGAGGCTGTGAATAATTCGCCGGAAAACCACAGCTTTGCCGAACAATTGGCCGCTTACCGAGCTTTGCTAGGCGAAGATTCTGCCAAACGAAATGAAGCAGATGACACTTCGGTCCACGGCCGTCCAATAGTTCGACTGCTGCCTGAAACCCACTCTGGTTGCCCGGAGCAATTCGCCAAACCGGACTGGATCCATTTGGGCGACCGCCTCACGAAGGAAGGCTGCGTGTTGATTCCTGTGCTAATGAATGCCGATGCATGCGCGCAGCTCCGCAGTCTGTTCACGTGCGATGAACTTTTCGCCAAGAC
>DATGHS010000468.1:0-2313 GCA_035307785.1 Gemmataceae bacterium | reverse complement strand
GCCCGGTTGCCGTTTTCCAGCGCCTTGCCCGGCCCCACGGCCAAAACCTTACCGCGCTGCGGCTTTTGCTTGGCCGTATCCGGCAGAATGATCCCGCCCGCGGTGGACTCTTCGGCCTCGAGCGGCTCCACAACCACCCGGTCATCGAGCGGCCGAACGTTTAGCTTTGCGTCGTCAGTCTTCTTAGGCATGAGTGATGCTCCTGATTGATGAAGTTAAGTTTGGTTTACAGTCTTATTCTTCCGCTCGAATTGCTCAGCGCTGCAGCGCGGGCATTTTAAGATTCATTTCCCCTTTGGCCTTCTTGGTCGTTGTTTCGCCGACACACTGCGGATGATCATCCTCCCCTTCGCGCTTGCATCGAACTCCACCGGCGACAGCGCGATCGCTTGCTGCATGAAGTCCTTCACCTCGGGCGAGTCCAAATCTTTGGCGCTCTCCAAAATCACATTCCGCACCTGGTTGCCGCTGCCTCGGAGCATCCTTTTCGGATCGCGGAGCTTGGCTCCATTCAGGAAGAACAAAGTCACATAGCGCGGGTACAACGCAATCGAAAATACGGCATCGGAAGTCTTCTCCGTGGGGCCAAAGCCAATCGCCAGGGCGTTGTAATTGTCGTACACGATCTCGAAGGCGCCCGGCAGAAGCTCTCGCATCCGTTTGAGGATCGCGGTTGCATTCGCGGCGACTTCCGGCGTGTATTTCACCATGAAGCCGGCAAGTTGCTTTTGTGGCGAGGGCTTTTGCAAGCGCGGGGGCGGCTTTGGCGAGGGAGTCTTTTTCCGTACCAAGGTAGCGCCCTCAAACGGCCCACGGACTTCCGTCCGTGGGCTTTGACTACCACTTACCACACACAACTCACCAATCACTCCTTCTTACATCATCCCCATGTCGCCCATGCCACCCATGCCGCCCATGCCACCCATGCCGCCGCCCATTCCACCCATTCCGCCATGGTGGTCGTGGTGGTCGTCTTCCTTCTTCTCTTCGGGGATGTCGGCGACAAGAGATTCCGTTGTGAGCAGCAGGCAGGCAACACTGGCTCCATTCTGAAGCGCGCTGCGCGTGACCTTCACGGGATCGACCACGCCGGCTTTGCGCAGGTCGGTGTACTCGTCCTTGTCGGCGTCGTAGCCGTAGTTCTTATCTTTCTGCTTCATGATGTTGTTGACGACGACCGTGCCGTCCTTGCCGGCGTTGTCGGCAATCAGGCGGCAGGGCATTTCAACGGCCCGGCGGAGCACGTCGAGGCCGAACTTCTCGTCGCCTTCGAGGTCGAGCCTACCCAGATTTTTGCGGGCATGCAGCAGGGCTACGCCGCCGCCGGGGACAATGCCTTCGGCCAGCGCGGCACGAGTTGCATGGAGGGCGTCTTCATACAGAGCTTTGCGTTCCTTCATCGCGGTTTCGGTGGCGCCGCCGACTTTCACCTGGGCCACGCCGCCGGCCAACTTCGCGAGCCGCTCTTGCAGTTTCTCGCGGTCGTATTCGCTGTCGGTCTTTTCGATCTCCTTGCGAATCTGCTCAGCCCGGCCGTCGATGGCCTTTTTGTCGCCGGCCCCTTCGGTGATCGTCGTGTTCTCGGCATCCACCTTTACCTTCTTGGCTCGGCCGAGATAGCTCACGACTGTCGGCGCACCCTTCGCATCAACGGCATCCAGTTGCACGCCCAGGTCCTTGAACAGCGGCTTGCCGCCGGTGAGGACGGCGATGTCTTCGAGCATGGCCTTGCGGCGGTCGCCGTAGCCAGGGGCCTTCACCGCACAAATCTTCAGCCCGGTCTTCGGGTTGATCTTGTTCAGCACCAGCGTGGCCAGCGCTTCGCCTTCCACGTCTTCGGCAATGAGAAGCAGCGGCTCATTCTTTTTCAGCAACCACTCGAGCAGCGGCACCAGGCTCTTCACGTTGGAGACTTTTTCCTCGTAAATGAGGATGTGGCAGTTTTCCAACTCGCAGATGACTTGTTCTTGATTGGTCACGAAGTGCGGCGAAAGGAAACCGCGATCGAATTGCATGCCCTGCACCACGACGACTTCCGTATCGGCCGTCTTGCCTTCTTCAACGGTGATGACGCCATTGGTGGCGCCCACTTTTTCCATGGCTTCGGCCAGCTTCTTGCCGATCTCTTTATTGTTGTTGGCAGCAATGGTGGCGACTTCAGTAATTTCCTTCGTGTTCTTCGGGTCGATCATTTCGGCGAGCTTGTGCAGCTCATCGACCATCTTTTCGACGCCGGCCTGGATGCCACGGCTCAGGGCCATCGGGTCGCCGCCGGCAGCCACGGCCTTGAGACCTTCGCGATAGATGAACTCG
>DATGHS010000467.1:0-5037 GCA_035307785.1 Gemmataceae bacterium | reverse complement strand
TACCGGGCGGAGCATTGGAGTATTTCAATCCGGCCATCTCAGATGGAAGCGCTTGCCGTTCGCCATTGATCCAGACGTCGCCGTCTTCAATGAAAACGGCTTCGCCGGGCATACCTACAAGTCGTTTAATGTACTTAAATTGTGGATTCGGCGGGAAACGGAATTCGATAATATCCCAACGTCGGGGCCGCAGCAACTTGTTTACACAAATGCGATCCGGGTCGAGAACCTGCCTCATGGAGTTTTTCAATTCGCTCGTTTGCCGGCAAGCGCTGCAAATCGCGAGATTGTCTTCACGAGAAATGCTCGTGTCATTCCCTTCTGGATCCGGCGCAGAAACAAAACAGGTCTGACCACATTGGGGGCAAATGCCATCGTAATGCCAACCGACGACGGTAGGTGCCATTGAATTGGCGGGAACTGAAAAGAATTCCAACATATACGGTGCACCGACGAAATGCATCAAAACCATCACGCCTGCCGCCGGCACAACGCTTATTAGCCAGCAAAACATCGCGCCACCAATCGAAGATTTCACTATCGCTTTGATTACCAGCCAACTGCCGATGACTTCCAAACCCGCGGCTGCGAGCAGAGCAATGATTTTCAAATCCAGATTGCCCGGATTAAGCAGGCGAGGCAACCCGACGAAAATTGCCAAGCCTGCCAATGCGATAACGCGGCTTGTCAATACGGCAGCCAAAGCCCGCAATAACGTCGGCTTACGAGCCCTAATCCAGCGCGCAGCCAACCATAGGGCAAACGTGGCGTAGGCCCATGCCAAGATAACCCAAAACGCAATAAGCCCAAGTGTTGACACGGCAGCGTTCTCGGCGCAATTAGACTGTCCGGAGTCAGGAGTCAGCCAAAGAATTCTATCGGAATATGTGCCAGCGCGGCGGGGGCCAATAGCGAAGCGTGACAACGCCTTCGATGTTTTCGCGCGGGACGGGGCCCCAATGCCGGGAATCCGAAGACGCTACGGAATAATCACCCAGGACAAAGTACTCCTTCTCGCCAAGCACGTAGGGATCGCGGCGGGTGCCGGCTGCCAATTTATAGGGACGGGAATTCCTGGTGTATTTCAGGCCGGACAAGGCGCCGGGCGGCGTTTGCCGTTCGCCGTTGATGAATATAGCCCCGTCTTCAATGAAAACGGTCTCTCCGGGCAGGCCGACCACCCGCTTGATGTATCGGTAATTGGGATCGACTGGATACCGAAACACAATAATGTCCCAGCGCGCTGGCATAAGAAGCTTGTTGACCACAACGCGATCCGGTTCTTCGACCTCGGTAGACGCATTTTTGATTAGCCCAACTTGCAGACAGACTGTGCAGATTCCTTGATCCCGTTCCGGCCTACCCAGTTCACCGGGCGTGTTGGCCGGCAAAAACATGAGGCCGCCACAATTCGGGCAGACGCCGTTTTGATGCCAGCCCACAACGCTCGGGGCCATCGAGTTTGCCGGGACGATAAAAGGCTCGGCCACCTTTGGCTTAACGACAAAATAAAGCAATGCCACGATCAGCGGCATTGAAATCAAACTTACCAGCCAGGCCAGAATGGACCGATTCAATGGCGATCTCAAAAACAACTTGATGATCACACACGTTACCAATACTTCAGCGGGAATCAGCGCCAGCAAGGCGACCAAATTCAATTCTTCGTCGCCCGGATCAAGAATCGGCGGCAAGGCCAGCGCGGCCGCGAACAGACCGAACATAACGATTCGACTGGAGACGACCGAGGCGAACGCGCGCAGAAAGGTAGGCTTCCCCGCTTTCACCCAGCGTCCACCCAGCCAAAGTGCGACGGTCGTTAAAAGAATCGCGATAATCAGAATGGAAATGACGAGCGCAATCGTAAACATGTCGCCTGCTGTTGAGTGACGGTTATTGAACAAACAACGGCGTGGTTTATAGCCACGCCGTTGAATCCATGCTCAATAGTATCTGCAACTCAGCCGCTTCAGGCAATTGAAAAAAGCCAGTCGGCAGCGCCAGAACGTTAGCGCCCCGGCGACTTTGGGCCTCGGTTTTGCACTGCCGTGAGGTTCATCTTCACGAGGTGATCTTGGAACTCGCGCGTGTTGGTCAGCTGGAAAAGCACGTCGTGCAGGCCCTCACGGCGGTCTGCGGCCTTGGCGATGTGCGCGCTGCTGAAGGTGCGCTCGGTTTCGGTGGGGAAGCGGCCGAGCGCAGCCAGGAACAGCGCCTCCGTGCAGGCATCTGTGGAACGTTGCGACTTGACAAGCTCGTCGATTAGCCGTTCGAAGCCGTCGGTTTTCTGAATTTCAACCAGCGAGCCTGAATGAAAGATGAGCCGGCCCCAAAGGTAAACCGTGCCGTCCTGGCTGCCGGCTGCGAGGTACCGGCCATCGGGTGACCAAGCCAATCTCACAATGAAACCTTTGGGCAGTTTGAATTGCCCGGTCTGTTTGCCGCTCGCAAAATCATAAAGCCGTATTTCGCCGGTGCCGATGGGATTATCGGATATGAGTGGATTTGCCGCGATGGCCAGTTCTTTTCCATCCGGAGAAAAGACGACCCCGGAGATGTCTTGCGTGTCTTGCATCCCTTTCATCGATTCCAAATCGAATACCCGCACCTGTCTTCCGCTGGCAATGTCCAGGATGGAAACGCGGCCAGGCTGGGCGACCGCTACGAACTTGCCATCCGGCGAGACGGAGATGTCGCGCTTGCCGCGGTTCCATTCCACCGATTCAATAAGGGCCTTGCCGGTAGTAAGGTCCCAAATGCGCACGTTCCCGTCGCCGGACGTGAGGAGGCTTTTGCCGTCGGGGGTAAACGCCAGGGCATCGACCGGCGCCTTTTCGACATTCAGTTCCTTTTCCTTGCCTTCGACACCCAGTTCTTTTTCCTTTGCGTTGTCCAGCTGCTCGCTCGGCCAAAGGCGGACGTGACCATCCTGCGTGCCCAGAGCAAGCAATTTTCCGTCGGGTGAAAAGGCCACTGAGTGAACGCGCTGGCCCTGCGCTGCCCAGAGCCGAACCTGCTTGCCCGTGTCGGCTGACCGCAAAACCGCTACTCCGGGCATCCCCTCGACGGAAGCCAGCCGCTTGCCGTCCGGCGAGAATGCCAGGTTGCGCACGGCCGGATTGACCCTCCACGAAGAAACGGCCTTTCCCGACGGCACGTCGAGAAATAGCAATTCGGAGGAATCCAGCGTGCCGCCATTGGTCACGAGCATCTTTCCGTCCGGAGCAAATAGGAGACAGGTCACCGGCGCTTTCCCGACCTGGCAAGTAGCCATGAGCCGCCATTCGCCGTCCGTCGGTTGGGCCTTGTTCGTCAGGCGCGGGTCGTCGGCGGCAGCCGGCTGATCGAGCCGGCCATTTGTAGCCAGGCCGATGGCGCCGAGAATCACGGCGGCCGCCAGAAACAGTTTCAGTTTCGTTGAAAACATGGTCGCTCCTTGCAACAGATGGAGTGTTTGCACAGAAACTTCGCCCACGAGTGCCGGCCGGCCGCCGCCCAGGAACAAGAGCGATGTCCGGACGACGTGCGAAGCCAGCCTCGCTGGAACGGCGAGCGAATCGCCGGCAAGCGCCAGCGTGGCAGCCGTCGCAATGGCCGGGGCGACGCCGCGACGTAGCAGCCGCTCGCGCAGCCGCTTGCGGGCATATGCCAAGCGCGAGTCGATGGTGCCGCCGGGGCAATTCAATTGCTGAGCGGCTTGGCTGCGGGTTTTGCCTTCCAGAAGACAAAGCACCACCGGCTCCCGATAGCGCCGCGGCAAACGGTCGATTTCCGTGAACAGCAAGGCGAGATGTTCCTTGCTCGCCGCCAGAAGGGCGGGGTCGCCGTCAAGGGCGGCTACGTCGTTCGGCAGGCCTTCGATTGCGCGCTGTTTCAGTCGAAGCTTGTTCGCCATGCGAAAGGCGACGCGGTAGAGCCAGCCGGCGCACGATTGGCCCAGGGCAATGCTCGCCGCATCGCGGGCCAGCGCCAGAAACGTGGCCTGAAAGGCATCGTCAGCATCGGCCTCTTGTCGCAAGATGCTCCGGCACACGCGATGCACCATGCCGCCGTGCCGCCAGACCAGAAGCTCGAATGCCGCCTCGTCGCGCGACTTCACAAAGCGCGCGAGCAAATCGGCATCGGCCGGGCTATCGGCCTGCCGGTCGGCCAGGCCGCGCAAGCGGCTGAGCAGAATTTGGCACGATGCCAGGGACATGGCGGGGCCTCGGGGAATGCTGCTACAAGAATGTGCCTGGCTGAGACGATCTTCGTCGAAGTTTTTGATAAGTCTTATAGGTCCTTTGGAACCTATTCGTCCTGTTACTTTGCATCTATGCGCGCGCGGAAGTACTCCATCGTGCGCTGCAGGCCTTCATGGCGGTCGATTTTCGGCTCCCAGCCGAGCAGCTTTCTGGCCCGGCCGATGTCCGGCTTGCGCACGCGCGGATCATCCTGCGGCAGCGGCTTGAAGATAATCTCATTCCGACTACCCGCGAGCTTGCGAATCTCTTCCGCGAATTGCAGGATCGTGACTTCATCCGGGTTACCGAGGTTTACCGGTTCGTGGAAGTCGGCGTGGAGCAACCGATAAATGCCTTCCACCAGATCGCTTACATAACAGAAGCTGCGTGTCTGCGAGCCGTCGCCGTAAACCGTGAGCGGTTCGCCGCGTAGGGCCTGGCCCATGAAATTCGGCAGCACCCGGCCATCGTCGAGTCGCATGCGCGGGCCGTAGGTGTTGAATATGCGCACGATTCGGGTGTTAACACCATGGGTGCGGTGATAGGCCATCACCATCGCTTCCGAGAAGCGCTTGGCCTCGTCGTACACGCCGCGCACGCCAATCGGGTTCACATTCCCCCAATAATCCTCGCGCTGTGGATGCACAGCCGGGTCGCCGTACACCTCGCTGGTGCTGGCGAGCAGGTAGCGGGCCTTCTTCGATTTTGCCAGACCCAAAGTATTGTGCGTGCCCAGCGAACCAACTTTTAGCGTTTGAATTGGCAGTTGCAGATAATCGACCGGGCTGGCCGGGCTGGCGAAGTGCAGCACGTT
>DATGHS010000466.1:0-11543 GCA_035307785.1 Gemmataceae bacterium | reverse complement strand
CCGCGTCCGCGGCATCGCCCGAAGCGGTCGCAACCCCGGTCTGGCCAAGGTCATGGAATTCCACGCCTAGCCGTTTCAAGAGCTCATTACGACGACTCAAAAGCGTCTTATGTAATCGAAGCAAGGCGTCTCGTCTTGCCATGGCTCACCACCTTTGTTGTTGGGGTCTCCACTCGGTTGTTGCCGTGGGAGCCTGACTCCAAGGTTTCAACAAGCAACGAAATGTTGCCTGCCCGTTGCTTCCGTGCAATATGGTTGTAAAAAGTCGCTTTTTCCCCTCGCATTAATCGTGCCATTCTGCGCAAAAGAAATAGATGCGCTAATTTTTTTTCCCATTCGGGAAAAACGCCTCATCTTGCGCCGCCGGCCCTTGTCTAAATATAACTGACAAAGCAAGGGCGGCAGAAATTCGCTAAATCCAGCCAAATAATGGACCGCACAAATGGAATCTCTATTCCATATAGAACGATTGAAAGGGCGAAATCGTTGGAAGCTGGGGAAAATAACTGGATTTTGGCAAGTGAGAAACGGCCCAATTATCCATCTTTAAGCTTTTGAACCTGCAAAACATAAGGAGGTTCGCCGCGCAGGCAGTTCCACTCGATAAAGTCCGGTGGTTCCTCGAATTGCCACTGTTCCAGGTGCCGGCGAAGCAAAATCTGCCTGGAAATAAGCTCCGGTTGGCCCGCTAGCGGCCTGACTTCCTCCGGCGTCATGCCGCGGCGAACGGCGCTCGTTTGAGCTGGCGGTTTGGCGATACTGGCCGGAAAAACAAGCAGGATTGTGCAAAAAACGAGGGCAGAATTGAACAAATGCCTGCGCATGGGAAGCGGCTTTCTCAACGCAGCTTGGCGATCTTCTCACCAAGCTGCGAAAACTATCGGTGTGGTCATTTATTTGCCATCGTGGCCAGTATGCCAGAAATCTCGGCATCGGGCATCATGTACCAAAGTCGGGGCGTCGTGGCGGAAGACAAGCGGGACCAATCCAGCGGGTTTTTTTGCTCCGCGCCGCTCGTGAGAAGACTGAAGAGCGACATCACCTGGTCGTAAACGACTACTTTGTATTCCCCTTCCGAGAGACTCGCCTTGTTCGCCGCCATCTTGCAGGCGGCGTCCAGGTAACCGACTTCGTCGATCAGCCCTAATTCCTTGGCCTGGGCTAACGTGAAAATTCCACCATCTGCAAGCTGGCGATGATATGGAACCTTCTCCTTCTTATCGAGCTTGTTGCCCTTGTCGTCGTAAATATCCACATCGGTGATGGGCTTGCCGCTTGGGTCCTTGAGCACGATGTCCTTCGTCAATTTGCCTTTCAGCTGCGGCCGTCCTTCTTCCACGACTTTGACGAACGTGCCGTACGCTTCATTGATCATCTCCTGGAAAGGCTCACGTTCTTCCGGTGTCATCTCCTGGAACATCGAACCACTTCCCTTAATGTTGCCGGCCTTAATTGTGTGCATGTACACGCCGTGTTCGTTGGCCAGTTTGTGAATGTCGGGGAAGGTCCCAATTACGCCAATGGAGCCAGTCATGGTGGTGCGCTCGGCAAAAATATAGTCGCCGGGCATGGAAATGTAGTAGCCGCCCGACGCGGCCACGCCTCCCATGGAAACAATCAGTGGCTTCGCATCGCTCTTGTAGCGAGGCGATTTTCCCTCCTTCATTTCCAGCAGACGCTTATGGAGTCCGTCGCTGCCGGTAATCGTGCCGCCGGGGCTGTTGACGCGCAGGACCACAGCCTTCACAGCACTATCTTTGGCAGCTTTGTCGATTTGTTTCAACTGATACCCGTAAGCCGGCAAACTCTCGAAGATCGTTCCTTCCACGCGCACCACGGCTATTTTGTTCCGTGCCGAACTCGGCCCGGACCAGACCTTTTCGGTAACGGTCACCGCGTCGTCGCCCGAGTCGCCGGACGACGATACAAATAGAGCGATGAACAACACGAAATTGAGGGCCAGCGAGCCAAACAGAAACAAGATCAGCAGTACACGGCCGAAGCCGCCGGAACGTGGCGGAGGAGGCGGCATTCGCCCAGGCGGCGCCGCCGGCGGCCGAGGCCGCGAAGAGCGGGCCGGCAACACCAACGGGGCTTCATCATCTTCACGGCGTATGGGGGTGGGGGAATCGGATGGTTGGCTCATGGGAGGGCTCTTTGAAGAAGAGGGGATCGACAGCCGAAGTGCCATGGGACCTATAGGTCCCATAAGGCCCATGGTCCTTCGATTACTGTTTACTGTAGATGCTGCAGCATTTCCCGCAAGGGCATGAGCCGGCGGCCGCGGGTTTCGTCCATTTTCAGGACCTTCAGGAAGCGGCGCCGCAATTCGGATTGCAGTTCTTCGACGGCGCTCGGGGCCGTGCTGGACAGGCGAATGAGCCCGCCGGCCCGGCGGTCGTGGCCGCCGGCCCGGCCGAGCTTGCCAACCACTTGGCGAAGCAGTTCGCCGGCTTCGGCCTGAGGAAGAACCGTACGCACGGAAAGGACGAGCGCATCTTGGCAGATTCCGCCGACCACGCACCAATCGACCTGCTCGAAGCGCATCATGAAGTCGCAGACTTCCGCCGCGTGTTCGGGCATGGCCATTTCGTTCACCCAGCTAATCATTAGCCGGTCGTACAGGAACGAGTTCTGCAGCGCCTGAAGGATGCTTTCGTAATAGCTTTCCGGCAGCCGGGCGTTGCGGATCTGAGCAATCACGTCCTTGTCGGCCAGGGGATAAAGGAAGAGCTGAGCGCTGTCATCGAGCGGGCTGGCTTCCCGGGGAAAACCCGATAGTTCCGACTCGATGCCGTAGAGCAGGGCGGTGGCGATCCGGCGGGGGATGGAGATTTCTTGCTCCATCGTGTAGCGGGCTACCAGGGAACAAGTGGCGCCAATGCGCTTGCGGATGTCGGTAAATGGAATGCCTTCGAGATCGCCCGGCGTGCTGTGATGGTCGATGACGGCGGTAACCGAGACATTGCCGTTGAAGCTGTGCCGGCCAGTCTTTGGCTGGCTGTCCACCATGACCACTGCTTCGTCGGGCTGCCACCGGACTTCTTCCAATGGAATGAGGTCCAATTGGAGAAGGTCCACCATGGCCTTGTTTTCAGCCCGGCAAATGAGACCGTCGCGGGTGAGCCGGGTAGGTTTCCCCAGGCACGTTTCGACCAGGTGAGCCAGCCCGAGCATACTTCCAAGGCTGTCTGGGTCGGGCTGAACGTGCGAAACAAAAGTGACCTGGGAGTAACCTTCCAGGGCACGCAAAAACCGATCCGAACGCCGGCTGGTGGTAGTGAGGGTGCTACAACCGCCGGTTTCGGCGTCGGCGCCGTTGCGCGGCATAGACGGATGTCCTCCGACAACCTGAAATGGCCGGCAACAGGCCAGCCAGACCTCCGGGGGGCGATGCGAGGAACCGTCCGCAAGGGGCCTATCATTTTTTAGCTGATGGAAACCGCCCTGCCAAGCACAGCCACCCACTGAAAAAGTTGACTCATTCTATACATCAGTTCATCAGACCGGCCAGAATCATTGATTCAAGTGTGCGAATCCGCACAATTTCACCATGCAGTATTTTTATTTAATTCCTGGCGAACGATTCAAAAAACACGTCGTTCCCGCGCTAACTTCAAGCTGGCAGCGACGTAATTATGAGAAAATCGGCGAATTGGAGCGCCAATTGGGCATTGACGTTCAGCTGAAAACGAAATTGGGCGTATTTCGGACGGACGAGTGGCGGATTCTGGTGGCCGAAAGCCTTCTTCAGACGGCGGCCGAGCTGCCGGAAATCGAAACGCCGCTGGAATCATGGGCGAGGCTGCTCGGCCAGAACCGGGCCGCAGCGCGGCATGAGTTTTCGCCCATCCAGAAAGCGGTTCTCGGTAGCCGGGACTTGTTTCTGGGCTGTTATTACCGCCCCGAGAATGCTGGCTGGAATGATCGTGGCGATGTTTGCGAACTGGCGGCCTGGCTGCGGGCGGTGCGACCGGAAACATGGCGGTCGGACGAACTGACACAAGTTTTGCCGGACGAGCGCGAGGAAGAACTTGCATATGCGCGGGAGTGGTTCGGCCAATTCGCCGCGATGTACAAACGGTCCGAACAAGAAGGCTATGTGATTGTTTGCGAGCGCATTTAGCAAGGCTAAGGTAGCGGAATTCGCCAGAATTCCGCCAGGTCAACATCAATGCG
This sequence comes from Gemmataceae bacterium, assembly GCA_035307785.1. Lineage (GTDB taxonomy): Bacteria > Planctomycetota > Planctomycetia > Gemmatales > Gemmataceae > DATGHS01. The sequence goes on along the minus strand of DATGHS010000466.1, from coordinate 7,364 downwards.
CTTCCGCAGCTTTAGGCGTATGATGACATTGGAAAGAAAATGCTGACTTAACGCACAATCAGGTAAACATCATGCCGCGCATCATTGAGGAAGGTTCTGTCGACCGGTCTGCCCGAAATATCGAAACGGCGCGCCGAACGCCCGCTCCGGAAGTGGACGCCGAGCGCATTAAGGCGGCGGTGCGCGAGATTCTCCTGGCCGTCGGCGAAGATCCGGAGCGCGAAGGCCTGCGCGAAACGCCCGACCGGGTGGCTCGGATGTATATCGAGATGTTCGCCGGTTTGCACCGCGATCCGCGCGAGCATCTCCGCAAATCTTTCACGCAGAAGTACGACGAGATGGTCCTTGTGAAGGACATCGAGTTTTCATCGATGTGCGAGCATCATCTGCTGCCGTTTACGGGCAAGGTCCATGTGGCCTATCTGCCCAACGGCAAACTCGCCGGCCTCAGCAAACTGGCCCGGGCTGTGGAAACCCTGGCCCGCCGGCCACAAATTCAGGAAAAAATGACGGAACAACTTGCCGACTTGCTGATGGCCGAGCTCGGCGCCCGTGGTGTAGCGGTGATCATTGAAGCCAGTCATTCATGCATGACGATCCGCGGCGTCCGCAAGCCGAACAGCGTGGCCACCACCAGCGCCATGCGCGGCGGCTTTCGCGACAACCCCACGACCCGCAGCGAATTGCTGGCGCATATTTATGGGAAGTGACGCGTTCGGCCCGTCGGCGGCTTAGCCGGTTTTTCGGGTCCGTGCCACCAACAACAATCTTATGCTCGCTATCTTCAGCCTGCGCCTTGCTCTGGGAATGCTCGGTTCGCTGTTCCTCCTCTCGCCGAGCCAAATGCACCCGCGCTTCTTCCGCACGCATTTTTTGACGGTGCTCGGATTATGCATGTTAACATGCATTCTGGTGTGGCCAACCACTGTGTTTCTGCCCGCAATTATTGCCGTCGGTTTTGCCTTTCTCGGAGCCATTGCCTGGTATTTCGAACGCTCCCCCCTGGGATGGATATTAATTATGGCCGCGGGAGGAGCCGTCTTCGTCGCGCTCCGGCAGGGCGAAACATTGCTTGCCAGCATGCCCATAATTGATCCGCGTGCCGAGATTGCCAGAGCATTTGGCGCTTCAGACGGGCCGCGCTGGCCTTTCACGCCGCTCTGGGGAAGGATTATCGACGACCTCTCCGCCGCCGCGCTCCTCGGCTTTTCCATGACCGCCATGCTCGTCGGTCACTCATACCTGATCTCGCCAGGGCTCTCGATTCGGCCGCTCATGTTGCAACTGGGGGCATTTTTCGTCGCTCTATTGCTCCGGCTGATCGTGGCCGGTGTCGCGCTCTGGTTCTGGACCGCCGACCATTCGTTGACTAACCTGAATGATGAGGTGGTCTTGTGGCTGCCGGTACGTTGGCTTATCGGCATCGCGGGACCGGCGTTTTTTGGCTTCCTTGCCTACCGGACGGCGAAGATTCGCTCCACGCAATCGGCCACCGGGATACTTTACGTCGTTGTGATTCTGGTTTTCCTGGGCGAGTTGAACGCCCTGTTGTTGCAAAAGATTACGGGATTGCCATTGTGAAAGTTCGTTTTGCCTGCCCGAGTTGTGAAGCGCCGCAGAATATCGCAGACCCGGCTACGCCGGAGTGGCATTGTGCCGCTTGCGGTCAAGCACGATCGTTGACGCTGCCTGATTTGACCACCGGCAAGCCCATCGAGCATTGCGTGGCCTGCGGCAACAATCAGCTTTATCGCCAGAAGAATTTCCCGCAATGGCTCGGCGTGGCGATTTTGGGTGTGGCCTGCGCATCGTTCTTCATACTGCAGGGCCTGTACAGGCCCCGGCCGGCGTGGGTCATCCTGATCGGCTCGGCCCTGTTTGACGGCATCATGTATCTCTTGGTCGGCGATGTCATTGTCTGCTACCGCTGCCAGGCCAAGCACTACGGCCTGCCGCGCAGCAAGAGCTACGATCCCTTCGAGCTTGCGATTGCGGAAAAGTATCGCCAGGAGCGGCTGCGGCGGGAACTGGCGTTGAAGAAGTGACGTACTGGTTTGAGCGAAGGCGACGCTGGCAGCGTCGCCTACGATTTGGGCTCTGAGCGAACAGTTAACAATCCCACCAGGCCTAGCAGCCATAAATACTGCACCAGGTAAAAGTAATTCAGAAAGCCAACGGTGCTGAACAGCACATAGGTAAACAGCGCACTGCCCACGTACAACGCACATTCAGCCCCTTCCGCACGCGAGCGCCACGAAAGAGCTAACAAAAGTGGCCCGCTGATCAGCCAAAACAAAACGGGACTTGGATGCCAGCCGACGAGGTCCTTCAGCGCGCTGACAATTGTGATCGAATGGTAGCCCGGGTATTTGGTCAGGTGTTGGCTCACCACAATGTCCATGAAATCATGTGGCGACCATAGGAAAAAGGGCAGGAGCACGGCCAACCCCACCGTCAAGCCTGCCAGAAGATAACGCCATTGTCGGCGAAAGGCCCGGGCAAACGGCAGGTACATCGGCGCGCCGTATTGTTTTCCGGTAAACGCGAGACCGAGCAGCACATGGCCTAGCAACCGGCATTTTGAGCTAGTCGCTTCGACCAGCCAAAACCCAATTCCGAATAATCCCGCCAAGATCGGCTCAATCCACGCTCGCTCCGCCACGTGCACCGTTCCCGGCAAATGCAAGTAAAGGGACGCCGCGAGCAGGCCGGCCAGCGGCCGGTTTCGCCGCAGTGCGACGAGGAAAACCCCCAGTCCGGCCATTACATCCATGATTGCATGCACCCAGCGAATGTCGGCCCCGAAAAGTCGCGGCACCGTGCATAGGAGGTAAGTCAACGGCGGGTAGCCGGGCACGCGGTTCGGATGTTCGGGAAAGAAGAGGCCATGGGCTTTCGCGCGCTCCGTGTGGTAGGGAGATTGGTAGTCGTTCGCGTAGGGGTTCTTGCCTTGCAAAATGAAGTCAGCCGAGTCGCGCAGCAAGTTGTAGACATCAATTATGGGTTCCGGCGATGCCCGGATCACGAGCGCGCGAAGCATGAAACCCGTGGTCAGCACGGCGATCAAGAGGAACCATACCAGCGCGCGCCGAAGGGGCCGCGCGGTGTCGCGCGATTCCCAGATGCTGGTAATGCCGATAACGAGCGTTAACAGAAATCCGGCCTGGGCAATCTGCGGCAGCCGGGCGTTGGCCGTGGGCACGTCGTTGAAGGAAACCTGGCTTGGTGACATGGCCAAGTAAGTCATGGCAACGGCACACCCTGCCAGAACCAGCGTCGTTCCATCGCCGGCGGGACCGAACCGTAGCCGTATTACTCGATCCCAACCGAGACTCGCCGCGAGACCCACCACGAATGCCACCACCGTCCAGCCGAAGACCGAGCGCGAGTAGATGCCATACGTGGCGCAAAGTGCTTGATTGAGGATCGCCAGCGCCAGCAGAATCAGGATTGGACGCAGCCGAAACCTCATGGCGGATTCCCGCCATTCGGCTCATCCACATCGTCTTCCGGTTCAAGGAATGCTTCGCGCGGAATGTCGATGGGCCCGAGTGGGTTTTCCACGCGATGGACCACATAACGACCAGCGCGAAAGACGATTGGTTGGTTCCAGGGGAAGTAGCGCAACTCGCGCGCGGGAAACTTTGGCGGCAGGTCGAGAGGAGTAGCACCGGGCGCGCCGGCGTCTTCAGGCTGCCGCAGTACGCGTTCAACGTCGCTGACCACGTAGCGCTGCGGACAGGCCAGCAACTCCCGCCGCACGTCTTCCTGATGCTCGGCGACATGAACGATGGTGGCCACGTGGATGAAGCGAATGGAAGGCTGCAAGTCGAGCCAGAGATAGAGCGTGTGCGGGCTGTCGTGCCAACAGGTCAGCTCGCGATCTCGTAAGGGCGGATCGACCGCTCGCAGGAAGGCCGCGACCCGTTCAAGTTGCCGCCAGTCGGTGCCGCAATGACTGTGGCCGGTGCAAGCCAGCCGCATGCGCAAGTCGGCATTGCTGCGCTCCCGGCAACAACGTGGCCATAACTCCAATCGCTGGATGCGCAACAACGGGTGGGTGACCAAATAGCGCGACGTGAACTCTGGATTCTTGTCGAAAAGCCAGTCGCTTGCGCGCTTCACGGCTGACGATTTCTTTTCCAACGAGACAAACGTCCCCGCCAGCACGAACCACACCAGGAATCCGAAGCCGAGCGCCCAGCGCTGCGAGGCCAGCAAGGCCATTGCGAGCAGCACTTCGGGCACGTGAATGTATTCAAGTCCCTTTTGCAGAAACAAAGCCTGCGCCAACCAGCCAAGGTAGAGGGCCGCGAAGAGCGTCCGCGCGCGGCGCATTTTTTCGTCGGTGGCTGAAATGTATAGCCACGTGCGGTCGCCGGCCTGCTGCCGCCGCCGCACGACTCCGGCCAGCAAATAAACAACCGCCAGCGGTAACGCGACGATGTGTATCAGGCTCCAGGGCCGCAAATAGTAAAAGGTGTCCTCGTACCGGTCCGGCAGCTTGGCGCGAACCTCGGCGAAGTAATCGGGATTCCAATGCGTGAAGACGTCCCAGAAATACGGCCAGGCGCCGGATGCTTTCAGCCAGACGATTCCCGGGATGCCAGCCGCAATGCCGCCAAGCAGCAAGCCCCCCAAATCGGCCAGAAGGCACTTCCACCCGGCGACGCCAACGAGCCGAGGAATGCTGGCCAGCCAAACGGCAAGAGCGGGAACGATTGCGTGCGGTTTCAACCACACCGCCAGGCCCCACACGACACCTTCAAGAAATGCCCAGCCGCTCGTTTGTACTCCTGTGCGCGTTCCGGCTCGTTCCAGTTGCCGCAGTCGCATGACGGTGGCCACAAGTGCCGGCAACAACATCCACGGGTCGCGCTGGCAATGATCGATATCCGGCAGATACAGATAGAACAGAGCCGTCGTGGCCAAAAACCAGAGCCGGCTGGCCAACGTGGTCGCTTGGCGGTGTAGCCAGAAGTACAGCAGCCCGACAATAATGGTTAGGATGCCGAAGTCCCAGGTGCGCAAGGCTTCCGAACTCCAGCCACAGGTTGAGCGGACGAGTAGATGCAGCCAGACCATGCCCGGCAGATTGGTGTCGAAGACATCGCGGTAATGCACGCCGCCACGCTGAAGATTGCGCGCTGCGATATCGTACAGGCTGCAATCCAACCAGATCGGCAGCCGCATGAAGATGGGAACGCCAATCACCAGCACGATGGCTAGCACGGTCCCGCTCACAAGCGGCGAGTGCCAAACTCGCATTAGGACTGCCCTGGCTGAGGCGGATTCAGATTGGGGCGTGCCGTGCATTCGAAGATCGTTCCGGGGCTTCGATTGACTTCAATATGTCAGCATCATACGGATGAAGCCGGGCTCTGCCACAGTGGAAGCGGCACGCCAAATTCGGTAGCGGAAGTCGCAAGAATTCCGTGGCCACAAACGGAACTCTGGCGAGTTCCGCTACACCAACCCGGCAAATGCCGTAGAATAAAATCGACCTGGACTCCGGCCAACTTTCCGTTTCCAAATTCGCTTTGCCGCAAGCGGCCCGAACATGCCCTTTGATCCTGTTCAACGCGAACGGTTCCGCGACGATTTGCGCGGCTTGGTGCGCGGCGACTTGCTCTTCGACGACATCAACCGCAATCTGTACAGCACCGACGCGAGCATTTTTCGGGTCGAACCGCTGGGCGTAGTTGCTCCCTGCGATGAAGAAGATGTTCAGGCAGTGGTTCGCTATGCCATTGAGCAGGGCATTCCTTTGATCGCGCGTGGCGCGGGCAGTGGCCTGGCGGGCGAAGCGCTGGGTTCCGGCCTGATCTTGGATCTGAGTCAGCACCTTCGGCAAATTCTCGAAGTCGGCGCCGACTCGGTGCGCGTGCAACCGGGCGTGGTGCTGCAGACGCTCAATCGGCGGCTGGCCGAGGAGGGCCGGCGCTTCGCTCCGGACCCAGCCAGCGGCGCTGTCTGCACCATCGGCGGTATGCTGGCGACCGATGCATCCGGTTCCCGGTTGCTCAAGTTCGGCTACACGCACGATCACGTTGCGGCATGCCGCGTCGTGCTGGATACGGGAGAGGTAGTAAACGCCGGCCGCGAGCCGGTGGCTCGACCCGCGGAATCAACTTCACGCTTTGACAAAATCGTCGAAGAGACTGCCCACCTGCTGCGCTGGCACCGTGAGACAATTGCCGCGACTCAGCCGCGCACGCCCTACAACCGCTGCGGCTATCGACTCAGCGGCGTCCTCGAAGACGGACACCTGAACGTGCCCCGGCTGCTAGTCGGATCGGAAGGCACGCTCGCCATTTTCACCGAGGCGACGCTCCAGACGATTCCCTTGCCCGCAGGGCGCAGTGTGCTCATGTTCGCCTTCGCGGAGCTGGACCTGGCACTGCAAGCGATACCGATGGCGCTCGCGCACGGCCCCGTGTGCTGTGACCTGCTGGATCGCCGGCTGGTTTCGCTAGCACAAATGAGCGCGACCGAGACCGCCCCGCTTCTGAGTGATGCCACCGAAGCCGTGCTCCTGCTGGAATTCGAAGCGGACCATCCGACGGAAGCGCGGCTGCTGGCGAACCGGTTGATCGAGCAGATTCATCGGCAAGAACATCTTTCGCTGCGCGCCCAGGCGGCGTGGGAACAGCATGGTATGGAACAACTTTGGAGCTTGCGCGATCACGCACTGCCCAGCCTCTATTCGTTGGCCTACGGGCCCAGGCCGATTGCCCTGATCGAAGACATCGGTGTGCCGCCCGAATTGTTGCGGACTTTCGTCGTCCGCGCGCAGGACGTGTTGCAAGGCCAGGAAATCACAGCCTCATTCCTCGTGCATGCCGGCACTGGACAAATACACATCCGGCCGTTCGTCGACCTGCGCAACCCTGCCGATCAGGACAGGCTCTTCCGCCTGGCGGAGGCGATCTTCAGCCTCACCCTCGAAATGGGCGGCACCATTAGCACCCAGCACGGTACGGGCCTGGCCCGTACGCCTTGGGTTGCCCGTCAATACGGTCCGCTTTATCCGGTTTTTCGTGAGCTAAAAGCGATTTTCGATCCGAAAAGCATTTTCAATCCAGGCAAGATTGTGGCCGCGGAACCGCACCACGTCTGGTGGCCCATTCGTGAAGCGCTGACCGAGAAGCCGCAGACGCAACCACCGGCCTCGTCTGAAGCGGAAGAGCCGGTGGTTGGCTCAAAGGATGACACGGGTCCCTTTCTCACCTTGCGCAGGGAAGAAATTCAGAAGCAGGTTGCGTCTTGCAACGGCTGCGGCACTTGCCGAGTGGAAGCTTCGCCCCAGCGGATGTGCCCCATGTTTCGGGTCACGCATGCCGAAGCCGCGACGCCCCGGGCCA
>DATGHS010000465.1:0-10708 GCA_035307785.1 Gemmataceae bacterium | reverse complement strand
ATTTGGCGGCAGCCCGGCTTTGTCTATCGGCCCGCCTGGGCGATTGCCGCGGACTTTTTGCTCGATGCCCTGTTTGTTCGCCCGACGTACGGGTGCTATTACTTCGGAGATTTCTTCGCACCCGGCTACGAACGGGCCGGCTTTGTTCCGTGGTACGACTACCATGTTGGCAGGTTCGCGCATGACCCGATCTACGCCCATTATCGCTGGGAGCATCGCGAGGACCGCGAGTGGGAGCAACGCTACAAGACTGTGTACGTGGAGCGCCGGGATGGCAAAGCGCCGCGGCCGCCACACACCTTTGCTCAGCAAAAGGAATACATCCAGAGAATCGAAAAAGAAAAGGTCATCCCCGGCGCCAAGCCGTTCGCGGTCCGGGACCCGCAGCAGGCGATTAAGAGCGTCAGTGCCGTGACGCATGTGACGAAGGTGCCGCCGACCACGATGAAAATGACCCCAATTCCGAAAGAGCAGATTCCGCAATATCACAAGTCGGCGCAGGATCTCCATAACTTCAGCCAGCAGCGCTCGAAGGCGGAAACACAATTCCGCACCGAGAAGCCGCCGCCCATGCATCCGACGGATAAGCTTCCGAATACGCAGTTGACGCTGCCCAAGATTCAGACCCCGCCGCCGTTGCACACGCCCACAACGCCTGCGCTCCAAGTGCCGATGCATCCCACGCCGCCGCCGCACGTGCAGCAGCAGTTCCCGCAGTACCACCCACCGCAACCAATCAAGCTGTCCCCCCAGCCGCATAACCCGGAACTGGAGCAGAAAAAGGAACCGCCCAAGAAGGAGCCGCCGAAGAAACCTCCAATGTAAAAGCGGGTGGGTATGTGAGCAAAGCCCAGGGACTTCCGTCCCTGGGCTTTGCAATTCTTGTCCAACGATCGCTTATTCCTTCGCTAGTGCTGACGCTTCCTTCACCAGCTTTTCAACGGCCTTGTCGATCACGTCGCCGCTGGGCGCGCCGAGCCACTTATAGCGGATCACTCCCTTGGCATCGATGAGTAACAGCGTTGGCCAGCCAGAGACCTTGTAAAGTTGCGAGATGGGACCATTGGTGCTTCCTCCATTCCAGAAGGAACGCCAGGTAATTTTCTCTTTTTCCAGTACGGGCTTGAGCGCGTCTCGGTCCTTGTCGCTGTTCACACCGAGAAGGACGAAAGGCTTGTTGTGCATCTTCTTCACGAGCGACCGCTCGTGGGGGTACATAGACCGGCACGGCGGTCACCAATTCCCCCAGAAGTCGAGGAGCACCACCTTTCCGCGATAATCGCTGAGCTTGAATTCCTTGCCATCGATATCTTCGCCTGCGATTTCGGGTGCCATCTTGCCCACTTCCAGGCCGACGCCCTCGGGGAAATCTGATTTTGGCTCCGGCTTCGGCCGCTCGGTCTGGGGCGGAACGTTTGGGTTAATTCCGGTCGGCGACGTCGGGGGAACGAACGGTGACCCGTTCCCTGGTCCGTTGGGCGGCGTCGGCGGAACGAAGGGCGGAGGTATATTTCCTGGGCCGTTCGGTTGCATCGCCTCCGGATTTGGCCGCGGCGGCGTCGGGGTCGGAGTTGGCGCCGACATTTCGGGCCTTGGCGTGGGACGGTTCGGCTCGGTGCTCGAGCTGGCCACATTGGTGCTCTTCGTGTCGCGCGATAACAAGTAAATGCCACCGCCGATGGCAGCTCCGACCAAGAGCAACACCGCGAAGCCGCCAATGAGGATTGCGGGCAACGCACTGGTGCTTTGTTGCTTCTTCTTCTTGAAACGGCGGACCGGACGCCGCGAGTCGTCCGAATCCATGTCATCGTCGGCTACGGCGGATCGCCGGGCTGCTGGCTTTGAGGAAACCGCCGTCGTGTCGGCTTCGGGTACGGCAAAGAGTTTCTGGCATTTCGGACAGCGCACTTGTTTGCCCGGCGGCAAATCATCCTTGAGGCGCAGTGCGGTGTCGCATTCGGGGCAGGCAACTCTCATGGCACCTCGCAAGTTGGAATAGGAGGCGGATTCCCAATTCCGGCACAAACCGGGCGGGGCAAGTGCCTCGGATGGAGCACTCATTCTACCCTGCCACGTACACCATGCAAGGACGAAGGAAAGAATGTTACGAGAAAAATTGGAAGCGGCGGATAAATTATGAGAACGTGTCCGGAACCGACGAATTTATTTCGGAGATTATCATGCAATACGTCAATCTCGGCCGCAGCGGCATCAAGGTATCGCGGATCTGTCTGGGCTGCATGACCTACGGCAGCAGCCAGTGGCGGCCCTGGGTGCTGGACGACGCGGCCAGCCGGCCATTTATCCGTCAGGCCTGGGAGGCCGGGATCAATTTCTTCGACACCGCCGATATGTACTCCAACGGCGCCAGCGAGGAAGTGCTGGGCCGCGCGCTGCGCGAGTTTAAGATTCGCCGCGAGCAAGTGGTGGTGGCCACCAAGGTCTTCAACCCGATGGGCGAATCGCTCAATGAGCGTGGCCTGTCGGCCAAGCACATTCGCCATGCCATCGACGCGAGCTTGAAGCGCTTGCAATTGGATTACGTCGATCTGTACCAAATCCACCGCTTCGACCCCACGACGCCGGTCGAGGAAACGCTCTCCGCTCTCGATGCCGTGGTGCGTTCCGGCAAAGCGCTGACAATCGGTGCTTCCTCCATGTACGCCTGGCAGCTAGCCAAGATGCTGCACACGTCGGACCGGCTTGGCCTGGCCCGCTTTGTGACGATGCAGAATCATTACAACTTGATCTACCGCGAAGAAGAGCGCGAGATGAACCCGTTTTGTCTCGAAGAGGATATTGGCCTGATCCCGTGGAGCCCGCTGGCCCGCGGCTTCCTGGCCGGCAACCGCCAGCGCGCGAGCAAAGGCGAAACGACCCGCGCCAAGACCGACGACTTCGCCCACAAGCTGTACTATCACGAAAGCGACTACGACGTGGTAGACCGCGTAACCGAAGTGGCCCGGAAGCGTGGCGTATCCAACGCTCAGGTGGCCCTCGCCTGGGTCTTGCAGCAGCCCGGCGTGACGGCACCCATCATTGGGGCATCGAAGCCGCATCACATCACCGACGCGCTGGCGGCACTGGAATTGAAATTGAGCCCCGAGGAACAGAAAGCGCTGGAAGAACCCTACAAGCCGCATCCGGTGCTGGGGCATGTGTAGTGAGGCAGCACGTCTTAACCCCGCACGCTCGAAGACTCGCGTGCGGGCTTGAAGAACTTTGTCCAAGCCTGCACGCGAGTCTTCGAGCGTGCAGGGTTAATTCCCAGAAAATGAACCATGCCCCAACCGGGAATGCGCTGGCGGCACGTGGTCATCTCCACGTACAGCAGTTGGCTGCCCGGCGATCCTCGTGGCTTCCGGAGCAAGGATCACAAGATTCATTCCTCCGGCGACTACAAGCATCGCCCGCCGGTTGGGGAACATGCAGGGCTGCATAACTATTCGCAGAAAATCAGCGGCCAGCCGATTGTGATTCCGGCCGATCTGCGGCCCGAAGTCGGCAAGGCCATCCTGGAAAAAATCAAGAAACTGAAATACCGAATTCTAGTGCTAGCAGTAGCCGGCATGCACACTCACATGCTGGTCGAATTGCCCGATGATATGGCCGAAATTCGACAAATCATCGGCCAGTGCAAAACCGTGGCTTCGCACAAGGTTCGCGATCGGTTGCCAGGTCGCATTTGGGCGCGCGATGGAAGTTTCGATCCGGTGGATGACGAAGAGCATCACCAGAATTCCTATTATTACATCCTGAGACAGAAGGATGCCTGGATTTGGTCGTACCGGGAGGGGGAAGTTGTTTGAGCTTAAACCCCGCACACTCGAAGACTCGTGTGCGGGCTTGAAGAACCTTCTCCAAGCCCGCACACGAGTCTTCGAGTGTGCGGGGTAATATTAAAATCCAAGCCCGCACGCGAGTCTTCGAGCATTCATGGTATAAAAAGACAATCCAAGCCCGCACGCGAGTCTTCGAGCGTGCGGGGTAAAGTGAAATACCAAGCCCGCACGCGAGTCTTCGAGCGTGCGGGGTTAAAGGAGCCGCCGCAATGAAGCACGCATTCGCATTGACCGCGATCCTGCTGGCCCTCGCCTCCGCCGCCACGGCCCAGGAAAAGCCGAAGGTCCTGGGGGAAAGTTTGAATCTAAAAAGACCTGTAGCGATTGCCATTGGGCCTAGCGGCCACGTCTTTGTCTTGGACCAAGGTGACGGAACGCCCGGGAGCGGATCAATTTTTCGCGTTGACAAGAATGGAACTACTGTGATTGCAAAGGGGCTTTGGGTGCCGCAGGGCCTGGCCGTGTACCAGAAATGGTTCTTTGTTGTCGACCTTGATCAAGGTGAACCACCTGTCATTCAAGAGTATCAATTGCTGCGAATCGACGCAGAAGGTAAGAAAGAGGTACTTCTGCCTTCAAAGGAGTTTCTGCCAATAGGAATCCATGCAGGTGGCTCTTTCAATATGGCGGTCGATCCGGAGTCAGGTACGCTTTATCTGGCCGACTCAGGAGGCGAGAATTCTCTTAGGCAAAAACGCGAAGGAGCGATTTATCGAATTACCGGGGACGGAAAAAAAAGCATCGTTGCAAGGGAAATGGGTATTGGAGGCTCGCCCGAGCAATTGGTGCTCGACGGGCAATCGCACCTACTAGTGACGGTGCCCAAGGGCCAGGAAACTCACACTTTGGTTCGGATCAACATTACCAACGGCACCTCAGAGACGGTCGCCGACGGTTTGGAATCACCATCCATCATGTGGGACGCGCATGGGCGCCTGATTCTGGGCACGCAAATGATTTTGCGGCCGGGCGAAAAGCCAAGGCCCACCAGGGTCCGACAGGATTTTGAGCGGCTCGTAAAGACGCCCGAAGAACTCCAAAAACCGGGAGTCAACGAGAAATTTTTTGAGCTCCATCGTACGTTTAGTTACATGAGCTCCATGAAATGTATGGATTCGACAGGAAAGAACTTATTGGTGATCCACGATGCCTCCATGTTCGGTTCCATGTTCGATTTTACGCTTGGGAGTCGTCCCACGCCAAGAAAGCTTTCAAGTATCCCACTCAGCGCCGTCGCCTTTGAAGTCGACGAAACCCCGATGCCGCTGCAAACCGCACCCGCCTTCCCCAACCTCGAATGGACCGGCTGGAAGGGCGAAACCGCGAAGGGGCAGGCCAATCCGCTGCGACCGATGGTGTTCACGCATGCCGGCGATGGCAGCAAGCGCGTGTTCGTGGCCACCGAGCATGGCGTCATCCACGTTTTCAACAATGATCAGAAGCCCCAGAAGACGAGCATCTTCCTCGACATTCAGGACCGCGTGGTATATCGCGACGACCAGAACGAGGAAGGCTTCCTCGGCCTGACGTTTCACCCGAAGTACAAGGAAAACGGCGAGTTCTTCGTCTTCTACACCACCAAGAAGGCCAAACTGACCAACGTGTTGTCGCGCTTCAAGGTGAGCAAAGACGACCCGAACAAGGCCGACCCGAATTCCGAAGAGGAGCTTATGCGCTTCGAGAAGCCGTTCTGGAACCACGACGGCGGCACGCTCTGCTTCGGCCCCGACGGCTACCTCTACCTCACCCACGGCGACGGCGGCGCCGCCAACGACCCATTCGACAATGGCCAGAACCTGAAATCGCTCTTGGGCAAGGTCCATCGCATTGATGTCGATCACAAAGACGCCGGAAAGAACTATGCGATTCCGAAGGACAATCCGTTCGTAAACACCAAGGACGCCCGGCCGGAAATCTGGGCCTATGGACTGCGCAATATCTGGCGCATGTCATTCGACCGCAAGACCGGGCAGTTGTGGGCCGGCGACGTGGGGCAGAACCTGTATGAGGAAATCGACCTCATCGAAAAGGGCGGCAACTATGGCTGGAACCGCCGTGAAGGCTTGCACCCGTTCGGCCCCAAGGGCCGCGGCTACAGCAAGGAGTTCATCGATCCGATCTGGGAATACCACCACGACGTGGGCAAGTGCATCATCGGCGGCCACGTCTACCGCGGCCCGCGCCTGCCGGAACTTGACGGCTACTACCTCTACGGCGATTACGTGAGCAACAAGATCTGGGCCCTGCGCTACGATGAGGCGAAAAAGCGCGTGGTCGCCAACCGGCCCATCAAGGATCGCGGCATGCCGATGTTCAGCTTCGGCGAGGATGACAAGGGCGAAGTTTACATGCTGACGCCCAGCGTGGATGGGAAGTCGATTTGGTGGTTTACGAAGCCGTAATAGACCGGTGGGTTAGCCCGAAGCGCGAGCGAGGAGAAAACGCCCTCGCCTGCGCTTCGGGCTAACAGCCCACGGGATTACATAGATCAGAAGTCAGAACTCGAATGTGGAGATTCCCATGCCTACTCACCCCACTCGCCGGCAGTTTCTCGGCACGTCCGCCATTGCCACCACGGCGGCACTCGCGGCCATTCCGCATGTGCATGCCGATAGCAAAGACACGCTGCGCATCGGCCTCGTGGGCTGCGGCGGCCGCGGCACGGGGGCGGCATCGCAGGCGCTGCGGGCCGACCCAAATGTCAAACTCGTGGCCATGGCCGATGTCTTCGAAGATCGGCTTCAAGATAGCCTCGCCAAGTTGAAGAAGCTCGGCGATATCGAAGCAAAGATCGATGTGCCGCAAGAGCGCTGCTTTCTCGGCTTCAACGCGTACCAGCAATTGCTGAGCTCCGGCGTCGATGTGGTGCTGCTCTGCACCCCGCCGCACTTTCGGCCATTGCACCTGAAGGCGGCGGTGGATGCCGGCAAACACATCTTCGCCGAGAAACCGGTGGCTGTGGATGCGCCCGGCGTTCGCTCGGTCATCGCGACGTGCCAGGAGGCGAAGAAGAAGAACCTGTCACTCGTTTCCGGCTTGTGCCTGCGCTACCACGACGGCTTCCGCGAGACAGTGAAGCGGCTGCATGACGGCGCTGTCGGCGAAATCGTCTATGTACAGGCCAACGATTACCGCAGCTCCAACTGGGCCAAGAAGCGCCAGCCCGAATGGACCGACATGCAGTACCAGATGCGCAACTGGTACAACTTCACCTGGCTTTCCGGCGATTTCAACGTCGAGCAGCACGTGCACTTCCTCGATGTGTGCGCGTGGATCATGAAGAATGAATACCCGGTGCGGGCGATGGGCATCGGCGGCCGCCAAGTGCGCACCTTGCCCGAGCACGGCCAAATCTATGATCATTTTTCAATTGTCTACGAATACGAAAACGGCGCTCGCTTTATCAGCAATACCCGCCAGCAACCTGGCTGCAAAAACGACATGAGCGCTTTTGCGCTGGGCAGTAAGGGACACGCCGCGCTAAACGAGCGCGCCGGCGGCCTGACCATTCGGAACCCCAGCACCTGGGTATTCGAAGGCAGCGACCGCGACATGTACCAGACCGAGCACGACGAACTCTTTGCCAGCATCCGCAGCGGCAAGCCGATCAACAACGGCGAATACATGGCCAAGAGCACGCTGCTGGCCATCATGGGCCGCATGGCTGCGTACACCGGCCAGCAGATCACCTGGCAAATGGCCATGAATTCCAAAGAGGATTTGTCACCTGCCAAATATGACTGGAAACTGCCGCTGCCGGAACCAGCGGTGGCGATGCCGGGGAAGACGAAGTTTGTTTAAGGAACCCCTTCAAAAGCCTCGCCCAAATTTGGCCGCGGTGTACGATCCGGACCGTTGTTTGTCACTCAAAAATACGTTTGATTTCAGAAAAAAGGCTTTCGTTTCAAGGGGGGTGACTGTGTTTGCGTGAAATGAAACGAAATGCGCGATTTCAACCGCACAAAGTGATCGCGGGGGGTCTTACTCGTTGACCCCATTGCATCGCTGGGATAAATTCACCTTTAGGATCAGCGCATTCCCACCTGCTGAATCCTTTTTGCTTCCTTCGGGAGATTGATCATGATCCGCCTCGATGCGCCGCGCGCGGTGCGCTTTTGCGACGGCCTCACGCGCCGCGATTTCCTGCATGCCGGGGCACTGCTGCCGCTGGGACTTACGCTGCCCGGTTACCTCGCACAAGCTCAGAGCCCGGAGCGCAAGCGACGGGATTCCGGCGTCAACTGCATCATGCTCTTCCTCGTGGGCGGGCCGAGCCAGATCGATACCTTCGACCCCAAGCCAAACGCTCCGGCTGAAGTGCGTGGACCCTTCGCGCCCGTCGCCACCAAGGCGCCGGGCATGCAGATTAGCGAGATTTTCCCGAAGGTGGCGCAACTGGCGGATCGCTTTTCCATCATCCGCTCGGTTTACCACACCGCCACCGCGGTACACGACACCGGCCACCAGATGATGCAAACCGGCCGGCTGTTCCAGGGCGGCATCGAGTATCCGGCCATCGGCAGCGCATTGAATTACGTGAAGGGCCAGCGCGGCGAAGTCCCGGCCTACGTGCTGGTGCCGAAGCCCATTGGCCGCACCGGCGGCAATTTGCCGCACGGCCATACGGCTGGCTTCCTCGGCAAGCAGTATGATCCATTCATCTTGAATGCCGACCCAAATGCGCCGGACTTCAAAGTGCCGGACCTGCTGCCGCCGGAATACATCTCGCCGCAGCGGGCCGAGCGCCGGCAGAAGCTGCGCGCTGCCGTCGAAGGCGCGATGACCACGTTCGAGAACAACGCTCAAGCTAAGCAACTCGACGACAATTTTCACCTGGCCTACCGACTCATGTCGAGCCCGCAAGCGCGCGCGGCCTTCGACCTCACCAAGGAACCATCTGCCGTGCGCGACCGTTTTGGCCGCACGCGTTTCGGCCAAAGCTGCCTGATGGCCCGCCGGCTGATCGAATCCGGCGTGCGCTTCGTTACTGTGAATATGTTCGAAACCGTCTTCGACGAAATCACCTGGGACATTCACGGCTCGAAGCCATTCACCGATATTCAGGAGATGTCGAAGCTCGTGGCGCCGAATTTCGATCAGGCATTCAGCGCGCTGCTGGAAGACCTGAAGACGCGCGGCCTGTACGAGACGACCGTCGTCACCGCGATGGGCGAATTCGGCCGCACGCCGAAGATCAACCCGGCCGGCGGCCGCGATCATCACCCCGGCGTCTGGTCGATCCTGATGGGCGGCGGCCCGATCCAGGGCGGCCGTGTGGTCGGCGAGTCGGACGAGCTTGGCTACATTCCCAAAACGCGGCCCGTCACCCCCGCCGAAGTGGCCGCCACGCTGTACCAGGCCCTGGGTCTCGATCCCCACAAGGAACTGCCCGGCCCGCAAAACCGCCCCATCCCGCTGGCGGATTTCAACGCGAAGCCGGTGCAGGAGTTGTTCTGACGATGACGGCCCAGGGACTTCCGTCCCTGGGCTTTCGATTTGTTGAATCTCACTATGAAAAAACACATCCTCTCCATTGCCATTTTCTTTATTGCAACTGGTTTTCCTTCCCTTACATTTGCCGCCGACATTATCGTGCAGCCCGCGGATGTACCACTCGCCGGACCGCATGCGCGACAACAGTTGCTTGTACTCGCGCGCGATGGCACGCAAGTCATCGGCGACCGCACGGCGACCGCGAAATTCACTTCATCCAACACCGCTGTCGCGAAGATCGATGAAGCCGGCGTCGTGACTCCCGTCGCTGATGGCGACGCCGTCATTACCGCAACCGTGAATGGCCAGACCGCCACCGCCAAGGTCCACGTTTCGAAGATGAAAGAGCCGTCGCCGTGGAGCTTTCGCAATCACGTGGTCGCAGTGCTTACCAAAGTCGGGTGCAACTCGGGCGCTTGCCACGGCGCTTTGGCCGGCAAGGGCGGCATGAAGCTGTCGCTGCGCGGCTACGACGTGGAAAGCGATTTTTTCGTGCTTACCCGGCAAGTAGGGGCGAGGCGCGTCGATATGCTAGAGCCGGCCAAGAGCCTGATGCTGCTGAAGCCTACGCGCAAGCTGCCGCACGGCGGCGGTCTGCGCCTCGAAGCCGATTCGAGTGATTACCAAGTCATTCTGGACTGGATCACGTCCGGAGCGGTAGGGCCGAAGGACAGCGATCCGCGCATCGAGCGGCTTGAAGTCTTTCCGACTTCGGCCGTGCTGAAGCCGAAGGACAAGCTTAATCTGGTCGTTCGCGCCTGGTATTCCGATGGCCATGCGGAGGATGTCACGCGCTGGGCCCGCTTCGGCAGCAGTGAGGATCAAGTTGCGACGGTGAACGAGGATGGCCTGGTGGCGGTTGCGGGCCACGGCGAGGCCGGCATTCATGCGACGTTCAAGAACCGGGTGGCCAGTCTCACTATCGCTTCGCCATTTCCGAATAACATTGCGGCAGCGGAGTTCGAGAAATCGCCTCGGACCAATTTCATCGACCAGAACGTTCTCGCGAAACTACAAGCATTGCACTTGCCGCCGTCGCCGCCTTGCACCGACCGCGAATTCATTCGCCGGACCTATCTCGATGCGGCCGGTATTCTGCCGACGGCGGAAGAAGTGCAGAGGTTTCTGGCCGATGCCAGCCCGACCAAGCGCGCGAAGCTCATCGACGCCTTGCTGGAGCGGCCGGAGTATGTCGACTACTGGGCGTACAAGTGGTCGGACCTACTGCTGGTGTCGTCGCGCAAGTTGCCGCAGCAGGATATGTGGTCGTTCTACCGCTTCGTGCACACCAGCGTGGCCGACAATAAGTCGTGGGATCAATTCGCGCGCGAAGTCGTCACTGCCAGCGGCAGCACGTTGCAAAACGGCGCCGC
>DATGHS010000464.1:0-18614 GCA_035307785.1 Gemmataceae bacterium | reverse complement strand
CAGGCCGTGCCGCACACTTCCCGAGCAGGCGTTGCCCCGGACCGCGAACCAGGTCGGCTGTGCCTGCCGCAATTCCCGGATTTGCCAGCGGCCCAGGGCGCCGGATAGCGCAATCGGAATGCCCGCCTGGCGGAAATGATTGCAAATGTTGAGCAAGTCGCTCATGCGCATCCATTCGAGCAAGGTGCTGCCGTCTTTTCCCCACGTGTCAATCAGCAAGGCGGACGATCGTTCGATGAGCGCGTAGGAAACGATTTCCTCTGTGGCTGGGGCCGAGGCGCGTCGCCAATCGGCATAAGCCGCGACCACCAGCCGGCAAGACGAGCTTGCCTCGACACCGCGCCGCAAATCGCGAAGCCGGTCCTGCCACTCCGGCCGCGAACGACAGCCGGCCAGGCCGAATTTCACCCACGAAAGGCCTTCGCATATGGCAGGCCAATCCGCTTTTTCCATCCATTCGGTCAATTCGCCCATCGCCGCACTGACCGGACAGCGGTCGGCAACCTGGCGCACGACCGCGGCAATTACGTCGTCGTCGGCCTTGCCGAGAGAACCGCGTTCGGGATCTTTTACATCAATTAAATCAGCGCCGCCGGCCAATGCGGCCTCGACTTCTTCAGCCGAGCGCACACTCACCAGTAAACCAGTGCGCGTCACCGTTGCAGTTCCAGTACTCATGCTTCCTGCCATTTGACGGGGAAAAATCGAAACCAACCCGGGCAACGCCAGAACGGAAGCTGGGTCGCGCGGGCAAACGTGAAACCGTACATAAGCGGCGGCTGAAACCAGGCCGGCTCATTCAAGTGCAAGTTCTGATCCGCTGCAAACCCTTCCATACAGCGGTACAGTTTGCAGCCCACGAGTTCCGCTTGCCCAATGATACCGCCTACTACCTTCGCTGCTTCCTGCAACTCTTTAGGAACTTTGGCCCACGCTTCAGGTCGCGTATCCGAAACCCGGGCCGCATGAATGAGAATACGCCCTCGGCGTGATGTCGCCCAGCGGCGAATTTCCATTTGCTTTAGCCCGTGGACCAGCAACGTGGCCCACGGCTGCTTCAGTGACAGTGCGTAGACAGAATTGTTCGTGTTCATCTTATCCCGCATCAGTGTACCGCCAGCGCTTGCCGTGGGAAGAGTTCAGATCAGAAGCAGAGATCAGATTGAACGCACTTGCTTGCCGCATCACGCTGTAGCGGCGACAATACTTCAGGTTCTTCACTACTCTCTTGGAGGATAGCTTCATGCGATGCGAGTGGGGTCTGTTGTTGTTGGGAGCCGTGCTTTTGCTTGGGGCCGCGCCTGCATTCGGCGACACGCCCGAGGTCAAAGAGGGCGCCAAGTTACCAACTATTGATTTGCCGGCCGCCAACGTCGGCGCCGCTTTGCCCAACCAAAAGGATGCCAAGACTCTCAATCTCAAAGAATTCCAGGGCAAAAAGAACGTCGTGCTCTTTCTGTTTCCCAAAGCCATGACTAGGGGCTGAACGATCGAATCCTGCGGTTTCCGTGACCGCACCGAGCAGTTTGCTCGCCTGAACACGGTGATCGTCGGCCTCAGTGCCGATAAGCTCGAAGATCAAATCAAGTTCGTCGAGAAAGAGAACCTGAGCTATCCGTTGCTCGCGGATCCCGACAAGAAGGTTATCAAATCGCTCGGCGCACTCAATGAGAAAAACGGCCTGGCCAATCGCTACACGTATGTCATTGACAAGAACGGCACGGTCGTAAAGATCTACAAGACAGTCAAACCGGCCGACCATGCCGATGAACTACTGAAGTTTATTGAGGAGAACCTGCAAAAGAAATGAGAGGTCAGAATTCAGAAGTCAGAGGTCAGATCAGTTTGCTGACCTCTGATCTCTGGCTTCGGACCTCTGGCTTTTCTAACGGCTGACGACCAGCACATTGCGCGTTTCGCCCTGGCCGGCCACTTCGATGCTGCTGTGATATTCCAGCGTGCCATCGGCCCGGCTCACGTAAAGATTCCAGCCGCCCTGGCTGAGGGCTACGCTGAAGCGCCCGGTTGCGTCGGCTTGGGCTGACTGCTGCGGTCCGCCCGATTGCTTGCTCACGAACACGATCTTCGCGCCGCGCTGCGGCGTCACATAGTTATTCGCCACAATCTGGCCCGTCACCGTGGCCGAAGAAGCGCCCGACACCCGGCTGACCACGTGCTCGATCCGCATCGGCGCGGCGGGCAATGTGGGCTTCGGCGCGGGCACCACCGGGACGAATTGCCGATTGGTCGGCGGGTAGTTGCTGCTCGGCTGGCTTTCATCCACGCCGGCCGGAATGTTCATGGGCACATTCTGCGGCTGAATCCGCGTGCCGTCGGCTTGCGGCGGAGGTTGCGTTTCGTTGACACCGGGAACCGCGCCTGGCACCGTAGCTGGACCCGAAGGCGGACAATTCGTCACTGCTTCCCAGTAAAACGCCTGCCGGTACGAAGTCACCGGCACGCAGCGTTGCACGTAACTGGTCACCGCGTTGCATTGCGAACGCAAGCGGTAGGAATGCACAGGCTGCGTTACCTGCACGGTGCTGCCGGTGCACGGATCGTAATAGCAACTGGATCGATAGCTGCAAACCGGTTCCCAGTAGTAGCTGGTGCGGTAGCTGGTGACCGGCACGCATTCGGTCTTGTAACTGACTACCGGCTGATAGTAGCAGCGCTGCACGTACGAAGTCGAGCAGCACGGATTGCAACATGGATTTGGTGCGGCTGCAACCACCGGCGCCGAATAGGCGACCACCGGCGGCGCGTAGTAGCTGTCGCGATGCCGGCAAGCGCAGCAAACCTCAAAGGCGTTGTTCCAGGCCGCATCGGCCTGACCGGCTGCCAGCGCGAGCAACAGGGCAGCGGCGCCGGCAATTCCACGGAAGGTCATCATGGCTCTTCTCCATTTCGTGAGGGGTTACTGAGCTTTAGGCTCCCGTCAAGCACAAGAACACACCAACTTCCCCTCTTCCGGGCTTGGATGTTGTTCCCAGGCAAATACCTCTTATATCCAGCGTAATTCTACCTGCGGCCGATGCAATCCAGCCTACTTCGGAATGGCCGATATTTGAGATTCTCTGTCGCTACAACCGGTACATTCGGCAAAGTCACAAGAAATGGGGTAAGATTGCGGAAATTTGCGGTCGGAATTGATGAAGGGCAGCGCTTTGAGGGCAAAAAATCGAACCACGGATAACACCGATAGCACGGATAGAATTCTGCTTGATTCTTTATCCGTGCTATCCGTGTTATCCGTGGTTAAAAGGCTGTCTAATACTAACCGGCCGCCGCCTTCAAAGCATTAAGCGCCGCATCGTAGTTCGGATGATCGGTCACTTCCTTCACATACTCCGCGTACGTTATCTTACCCGTCTTATCGACCACGAAAACCGACCGCGCCAGCAACGGGACGGGCAACCCCTCGATCAAGACGCCATAGTTTTTGCCGAACGACTGGTTGTGCACATCGGAAAGCGTTTGCATGTTTTTGACGCCCTCAGCGCTGCAGAAGCGCTTCTGAGCGAACGGCAAATCGAGACTGATCGTGTACGACGCCACTTTGTCGCCGAGCGCCGCAATCCCCTCGTCAAACTTCTTGGTCTGTTGCGAGCAGACGGGCGTATCAAGCGAAGGCACCACGCTCAGCAGCCTGGCCTTGGCCGGCGTCTTGCCAATACTCACCACTTCCAAACCCTGCGTCACGCAAGCAAAATCGGGGGCCTTGTCGCCGGCCTTCAACTGCGGGCCAACCAACGTGAGCGGATTTCCTTTGAACGTCGCGGCATTCGCGCGCTTATCCATGATGTCGTCTCCTGATGGGTGAAGAAAAACACACGCGATTAGGATAGGAAGTGCGCGCCGAATGCCTACCCAACGATGCCGCTTGCGGCCTTGCACGAAGCGAATGGCTACTTCTTTTCACCCTTGTTCTTATCAACCCATTCCTTCCACTTGCGCCGCGCGTCGGAACGCGCCGCGTCGTCCACGAACCCAAGATAGTGAGCGGAGAACATGGCGTTCGGATTGGTATTGATCATGTCGTAACCGAAGTCGGCAGGCTTTTGGCCGCTCAGGTGGATGGTCATGGCGAGGGCCACGTCGCCGATCTGTGACGTTCGCACCTGGTTGTTGGCCGCGCCGCCGGGCCCGACCACTCCTTGCCGAACCATGAAGTTTGTCACCACGGTGTTATCTGCCAGCAGCGGTTCGATAGCGGCGATCTGTTCCTTGTTGCCTACCCGCCCCACGACGGTCAAAGCGGTTCCCCGAGTAAACGGGGCCACCTCTTTTCTCAACGCTACCTTCAGCGCCAACGGCGCCAGTTCTTTCATACCCACTTGCGTCGCCACATAACTCATCTGATGAATGACGGTCGCCGAATGCTCCACGTTCACTTCGAACCAGGCAATCACCAGTTTGCGCATAACTTCAACGTGATCGCCGCTCAGCAGCATTTGCCGCAACAACGGTTGATAAAATACCGTTCCGATCTGTTGGGCCGCAGCCATCGTGGACTGGACCTTCGGATTGGCAGAAAGGAACAGGAGCAACGCATAATCGCCTTCGCCGGCACTGACCTTGAGATTAGCGCGCGGATTGTTGGCCAGCTGCTGCAATTGCAACGCGCGTACGACGAGGCGGTCCGGAGAGAACTCATCGGGCCGGTTCTCGGCCTGCTCCAGGAGCGTCCCATCGGCACGTAACATTTTCGCAAAGAGTTCTCGCGCCGCGCGGTCGTCGCCCACGAGTTTGCGGAAACGCGACCAACCCGGCAAATCGTGAGTTTGCTTTCCTTCCGTGTCGGCCAGGAAATTGGTTAGCCGCGCTTGCAAGTCCATCTCAAAGATGATCGGCCAGAGCCGCCGGCAGCGCGAGCGGATTTCCGGATTGTCGTCCACGAGCCCTTGCTGCAAGGCAGGGAAGGCCACCCGTCCGAGTTGGAGCAAATCGTGCCCCGCTTGCTCGCGCACCTTGTACGAAGGATCGCCCAGCGCGCGCACCAGGCCTTCCGCCTTGGTTTGCTCTGCCGAAGGCGCAGGCTTTGGCTCGGCCGACACTCCAGCGTGGAAAACGAGCCCGCAAGCAAAGCACGAAACCAAACGAAGTGCGCTTTTCATAGCCAGGCTCCGCTCAGCGCGTTGATGAAGAGGTTGCGGTTATTATCGGACCGGAAAACCGTGAAAACAAGGAGGAAACCAACGTTCGTCTGACGATGCGATGATTTTGGACAAGACGGTTCCCATTTCACGGGCTGGCGTCCTGTCTACCGGTTTGCCGCATCCCTACATTGCCTGCATGACCTACGACGACGCGATTGCCTGGTGGTACGGCTGCATCGACTTCGAGCGGCGGGCGCCCGAACCGGCCGACCTCAAGCTCGAACTCATGCGGACCTTGCTCGATTTGCTGGGCAACCCGCACCAGTACTTGCGCATCGTACACGTGGCCGGCAGCAAGGGGAAAGGCTCAACGTCCGCGATGCTTGCCGCAGTATTAAGGCAAGCCGGCTATCGGACCGGGTTATTTACCTCGCCGCACCTGAATGCGGTCGAAGAGCGCATTCAGGTGGGGGGGAAGCCGATCTCCGCGACCGAGATCGCCGCCTTGCTGACCGAACTACGCACCGCTATCGGCACGAAGTTGCAGCCGACCTTTTTTGAAGTCGGCACGGCCCTGGGCTTTTTGCACTTCCTGCGCCGCCGCGTCGACGTCGCGGTGCTCGAAGTGGGCCTCGGTGGGCGCTTCGATTCGACCAACGTATGCCGGCCCGCGCTTTCGGTTATCACCAGCATCAGCCACGACCACACGAAAATTCTCGGATCGAAATTGGAACAAATTGCGTTTGAAAAAGCGGGCATCATCAAGCCTGGCCGGCCGGTCATAAGCGGGGCTTTGGCCAGGGAAGCCCGGCCGGTGATCGAACGAATCGCCCAGGAGCGCGGTTGCCGGCTCGCCGAATTGAACCGCGATTTTCATTTGCAATATGAGCCTGGCGCGGCCGGCGGGCGCTTGCCGCGCGTCGCCATTTGCACACCAAATCAAACCTGGCCGCAAATGGAACTCGGACTAATGGGGGCGCATCAAGCGGCCAATGCGGCCGTCGTGGTCGCATGCCTTGAAGAGCTTCGCGCTCAGGGACTAACCATCCCGGACCAGGCCGTTGCCGCAGGGTTGGCCAGGGTCTATTGGCCGGCCCGGCTGGAATTGCTGGCTCGCTCGCCGTGGGTGGTTCTGGATTGTGCCCACAATACCGCTTCCATTGAAGCGCTGATCGACACGCTCAACGAATCATTTCCTCCCGGCCGGCGCATCCTGATTTTCGCATCCTCCAACGATAAAGATAATCCCGGCATGCTGCGCCTGCTCGCGCCGCAGTTCGATCAGTTTCTGCTCACGGAATTCAGCCACAATCCGCGCGCCACACCTGCGGCGGAGCTCGCTGCGATTCTGGACGACATCGCGAATGTCCCGCATCGCATCTGCGCGACGCCGACGCAAGCTTGGGAAATCGCCCGCAGCATGGCCCGGCCGAACGATCTCATCGTGATTGCCGGCTCCGTCTTCCTCGCCGGCGAATTGCGCCCGCTGCTGCTGGCGGAGACGAGAGACTCTGTGCCGGCGGCGTGACACCCCGCAATTGGCCTGGAAAGCCCGACCTACATCAAAACGTGCCGCTACTTTGCTGTTGCCGGCACGGCATTGTCATTTCCCAAAGCCCTATAATGACGCAACCGAGATGGCGTGAATCGGATCGGTCAGGCATCTCCAATCGCAACTTATCCTGCACGGAGCCGCAACGATGCGCCAAGGAACCGGAGAAACCAATGAGCGTTCAGAACCTCGACAAGCTCGCAGCCCTTATTCGGGAAAAGCGTGAGGAATTGCTCGCGCAGTGGCGAAAGCAAGTGCGACAACTTCCGTCGGCCAAGCAGCTCGATATTCCTGCCCTCAATGACCATATGCCCGCCTTGCTTGATGAATTAGCGCACGAGCTAGAGACCGTGTCGCTGCAAACCATCCCCGAGGCAATTCTGGAAGGCGGTCCCCCGGAACACGGCATCCAGCGACAACAAGACGGCTTCGACATCGTCGAAGTCGTGGCCGAATACAACATTCTTCGCGCCTGCATCCACCACCTCGCCGAGAAGAATGGTCTCACTCTCCAGGGCAAGGCGTTCGATATCTTGAATCGGGTGCTCGACGAGGCCATCGGCCTGGCCGTTCAGACGTTTGCCACCCAGCAAGCGCTCGAAGTCCAGCGCCGCCGCGAGGAATATCTGGCTTTTGTAGCGCACGATCTGCGCACTCCGTTGAGCGCGATTTCCTTGGCCAGCAATGTCTTGGAACTTCAGCTTGCGCGGCAGGGCGGCAACGCGGAAACGGCACAAATGCTGAAGACGTTGCACCGAAACGTGCAACAACTTGAAGCCCAGGTGGAACGGGTCCTAAAAGAGAGCGATCACGTCCGAACGGAAACCGGCGTCAAATTGGAGCGCCGACGCTTTGATTTATGGCCGTTGGTCGAGGGACTGATTCATGATCTGCATCCCGTGGCCGGAACGGCCAGCACGACACTGATCAACCAAATCCCGACCGACCTTACGGTTTTTGCCGATGCCAGTTTGCTTCGGCGTGTGTTTCAGAACCTGGTGGCCAATGCAATCAAATACACTCCACGCGGCGAAGTCATCATTGGCGCGCGGGAAATGGCAACGGAAGGGACTTTCGAAGGTTGGGTGAGCGATAATGGCGCCGGGATCCCGCCAGACCTCCTGGAAAAAATCTTCGACAAATTCGAGTCGGATCCCGATCGCGCCGATGGAACCGGCTTAGGGCTCGCCATCGTCAAAACCTACGTCGAAGCGCATGGAGGGAAGGTCACGGTCGAATCGAAGGAAACCGTTGGCACAACCTTTCGGTTCACCATTCCGGGCAAGTCAACGCAAGGCAGCAAGTAGAAACGGAGACTTCGAAGCTTAATCTGACACTATTCTGAGGAGCTTGCGAAGTCCAAATTCATTCCTCTCGCGGCTTCTTCTGAAGAGCATCCAGGGCCGAGCGTAAGGCCCGGACTTCTTTTTCCAATTGCTGGATGCGCCGTTCCAGTTCCTGATTAGCGCCTTCATTTGCAGGCGTGGGTGCGGCACGGCCCACAGATACCTTTGGTTTGTTGATAATAGCCGACAACGTTTCCCGGATTGAACGCTCGGCCTCTTCCAGTGTCATATCGGCGACCAGCACACGGCCATAGGCCGGGCCCAAGGCAACCTTGCCGCTGGACTCTACTTCGTAGATCGCCCGGATCGGATTATCCGGAAGGCTGGGGATGACGCAAATGTAAATCCGGTCGCCGGGTTTGATCTTGTCGGCCTTTGGCTTTTCATCCGCTGATTTAGCGTCGGCCCCGGGCTCAATAATCGTACTGGCAGAGACGTTGCCTTGCCAGGTTTTGTGGGTCTCGGCGAACTCTTTACTAACAAAGTAAGACGCATTGATTCTGTACTTCCCCCCCACGGCTCGGGCCTTTTCCAGCTTGGGAAGCGGAATGGACGCGTACTCGCCTGGCTTGACAGTGACCGTGTTTTTTTCCAGTTCCTTGGCGCTTATTGAAGAGTCGTTTCCATTCGGACGCAGCAAGATGCTATTGCCAAAGTTATTGAATGTAATCCCCCAGACGCATAGGGTGCAGATGCGGACCGGTTGATCGCCCTCGTTGGTCAGCACCAGGTACAGTTCCAGGTTCTCGATTTGATACGGCACTTTCCCTTGGACGGCGATTTTGGCGGTTAACCCTTTTGGCGCTGCTTTCGGCTTGTCGGGCTTGTTCTGTGCGCGCGTCAAAGTGATATAGCCAATCTTGCGGTCGCCCTTGCTGGAGAACTCGATTGGCCGTCTGCCCGTATCGACGGAATAGTAGTACACCCTCAACGTGTCACCCTCGATCTCGTAAATGCCCCGGCAAGTCTTGTCAAGGGTTGCGCCGCGTTGCTTGAGGTGAAGAATGATGTCGATTTCCTTTGGCTTCTTGCTGGGGTCGATCTTGAAATGACCAGGATATGCCCCGTCTAGCACGTCGATCTTGCCCCCCGGCAGAACAGTCTGCATGCCGATCGCGGCCTCCCAGGTCAGTTTGTTGCCCGCGAAGACGAACTTGTATCCCTTCATCAGATCCTTGGGCAGGCTATCGTCGCCCCATCCCATCGTTTCGACATTCCACGTCCCTTGTAGGGACTCAAGCGCCTTGTCGCCGTCCACCTGGGATTTTTCCGTCTTGGTCGCGTCCTTCTTCTCATCCTTCTTGTCCGGTTTATCGTCGGCACGGGCCGTCGGTTTCTGGGTGCGGCCCGCCTTATCTTGCGCGGGACCGCCGGCCAGTACAGTGCAGGCAAGTGCGGCCGCGGTCAGCACCACCGCCGTTCCCAGGATCACTGTCGCCACTTTGAGTTTGGCCAGAAACATAGCTTTCACCACCCCTTCCGTTAATGCTGCGATTTCTGCCGAGATTACGCCCGCCGTGGCTGCCTTGACCGTGGCCGATACCACGGCCGCTGGTACACTCGCCGATGCTTCCTGCTGGGCCAACGCTGCCGACACCGCGCCGGCGGTTAGCCCCAGACCATAACGAGCCAGCCGTTTGGCCAAGATGTTTCGTCCCCGCGACAGCCGGCCCGAAAGCGTGCCGATGGGGCAACCGAGTTCACGGGCCGCCTCTTTGTGCGACTTGCCCTGTAGCTCGCAAAGAACGATTGGCAGACGATACCGGTCCGGCAAGCCATTGAGCTCGCGATCGAGAAGCGTCAGCCAGTCGTTCTCCGGCCTTGACAATTCGGCACCAGTATCGAGCATGGCCGCCGCCTGCCTCTCCTTCCAGCGCCGCCGGGTTGCGGCCGCTTTGGCCTTGAGGGACGTGTTATAAGCGACGCCGTACAACCAACCGGCGAGTAACTCGCGCGAAGTTATGACCGCGGCCTTGCGAACCAACACCAGAAACGCGGCCTGAAATGCATCCTCGGCATCCTGACGATTGCGGAGCACGCGGCCACATACGCCCATGACCATCGGGCCGTGGCGGTGCACAATCGCTTCAAACGCCGCTTCGTCGCGGCGCTCAATGAAGATTTCCAGAAGTTGCCGGTCGGACAATCCCCCTGCCCCGCGCAGCACGGATGTGCGCAGATGCTGGAGGACGCCACTCGTTTGGCCGTTGCTCATGCTGTCTCAATATAACCGCTGTCGCCGATCACTACTTCGTACTTCCCCGGCGGGGACCATTTCATACACGATTTTTGTAAAGGCGATTGGAAAGAAGGGGAAGGGAGCGAGAGGAATAAGAGCGTTTCTTCGGGTCTTCGGGGCGACCGAGGATTCTGCTGAAACTCGGATGCCCAAGAATGGTAAAAAGGAAAACAATTCACGCTCTTCCCTTTTTCTTGTCGGCTGACCTTCGATTGGCGCTGTGAAGGTTATTTCTGCGTCGGCGCGGCGAAGTTTTCACCGGCGTCGATGCATCCATCAGTTTCGCCATATTCCTTCGAATCAAGATTATAAAACTTGTTGGGCCAATGACTTATGGCTCAGATCCTCCGCGCACAACGCCAATGGCACAAATCTTGCCTTAACGCTCAAAGCCTCGTTCGATCGATCAGGCCGACGTATTGAACATCACTCCCGTAGCTGGGACGCCTTGATGCGCCCCAAGTTTTTTCCCCACTCCCATGTGAAGGAGCAGCCATGAGCAGGTTCTTTGCTTGGGCGACCATCGCTGTGGTCGCTTTCGTCCTTTCTCTAACTATCGCCGGCGCCGGCCAGGCAGCCCCGCCGCCCGAAGCCTACTCGGCCCACAACTCCAGCGACGGCGGGCCGGGCATCGGGAATTTTCTGTTCGAGCGCTGGGTGGCCAGACGGCGCGGCGAAGCTTTTTACTCCAACTACCGCGACTGGCGCCGTGACAACGCCGATAACTCCGGCGTATTGACACAAGCGTACGACAATTGGTTGCAGAATCGCGGTTCCGGCGGTCTCTTCTCCGGCCGCGGTCTCTTCCGTCGCAATCGCTGAAAGCGCTGAAGTGCAAAATGAAAGCGGGACGGCGCCGATATTCTGCCGATGGTAAGAATATTTGGGCCGTCCTCGCTTTGTTCAGCGCCGTCAAAAGCAGAACATTGGTATCGATCTCGCTTTAAAGGCCGCTTCGTCGCGGCGCTCAATGAAGATTTCCAGAAGAGGCACCGACGTGCACAGATGCTGGAGGACCTCGCTCGTTTGCCCGTTCGTCATGCCGCCTCAATATAGCCGCTGTCGCCGATCGGTACTTCATACTTCCCCGGCGGGGAGGATTTCATACACGATTTTGTAAACGCGTGCGCAAAGAAGGGGAAGGAAGCGCGAGGAATAAAGGGAGGCCTTGGCGTTGTCCGGGGCGGGGTTTTGAGGGCGTCCGAGGTTTCCGCTGAAATACGGATTTGCACGAATCCCGTAAACGATTTCAGTACGTCCCGGTTCTTACGCCGGTTCTTACGCATCGGCCATGCGGGACCTAGGAAATGACGCACATAAACATGGTCGAATAATCTCCGGATCACACGTCAGTCCGGAGCTTGCATATCTTCGATGACGCTAACGGGCCAACGAAAGGCGTGGTCTTCCCAAGACTCGTCGGTCGAGGATCGTCTAATTAGCGGGCAAAGCGTCCTGCGATTGATTTGGGCGCACGTATTCTCCACCAAATCCCTGAACCACCGCTTAGAGCCCGGTGCAACGACGATTGCAGTGATGAGGTGCTGAATGTCGGAAATCCCCCGATCAATACCATCCGTTAGATTTCGCTCATCGGGCCTTTCGCCGCGCTGGATGCTTTCGAACAAGTCGTCATCAACCACTTTAACCCTGTATTCGCGCTCGTGTGCAAAACAGTTTCGCTTGAAGAGACCATAATCGACGGCGAAAACGCCCTCGGTTCGCACGTTGGCCGCCGGATCGAAGTAAATTACGGGTCCACCACCGTCTATAGTTACACAATCCCTGATTCGCCCCACCGTCGATTGAACCGCAATTCCTTCTGTTCCCAAACAGTAGCCCTTCCACATCGCATCCGATTCACAATCGCTCATGTGCCAACAACTATAGAAATGGGCATAACGATGGCCTCTGATGATCCGCTCAAAATGCTCAAGCGTTTCTATATCCTGGTCTGAGTTTCGGAAGAAGGAAGGTGGAAATCGGCCCTCCCATGGATCGGTAAACTTGCACGCGCGCCTAAAGAAAATGCTGTGGCCGAACAACATGCGCGCGAATGTGGCGTAGGTCATATATCGCCAAATGATAGTGTCGTCCGGCAGTTCTGCACCCGGTTTCAAAATATGGTCCTTGCCCATAAGATTCTCCGAATGTCGTGTCTGTGGTCGACCGGGATGGGTATGCTAATCATTATACCCCCGTCTTGGGGCGCCGCCGATGGCTACCCATACCTGACCTTTAGCGCTGCGCGAAGAGGGCCTGACGATGCAATCCTCGCGGTAAGAAAAGGAGAAAAAGAGGACAGCGCGAATTAATCTGAATAGCGTCAGAATATTTGGCGCTGTCCCTTTTTTCCTCCTGCCTCGCCCATCGCGGCCAATCGGTAATGCCATCCAGCAAGCCCGGCAAACCGGCGTAGTTGCGCACGCTGGAATAGCGCCAATGGACAGGGCCAAGTGAAACGATAAATCAAGAGCCAGCGTGGAATTCAGACTAATTCGCGCTTTCCCTTTATTTTAACCATTGCTGGCCGGCTTGTGTGCGGCCCTCAAGGAGCGAGTGATGCCCATTGCCATCAGCTGTCCGCGTTGCGCAGCGAATTTGAAGGCGCCTGATGCGGCAAAAGGGAAAACGCTGTCCTGCCCAAAATGCGGAAGCATCGTAATCGTTCCAGCATCAGGGAGCGCACAAGTTAAAGCAAGCCTTGCATCGCCGCCGCCGCTTTCCAGCCCCAAGCAAGATCCCGACGGCTTTTCACCCTTGGCACCGGCCGAGACAGAGCTGGGCATAGCGGTCACCGAGTACATCACCCAGCACCTGATGCCAGGCGAGCGTTTAATGGCGGTCACTCATATGCACCGGATGATTATCGCGCTGCCGGCAATGGCCATCGTTATCGGGCTGCTCATGTGTGCGGGGCTCTTCGCGGCACAGCGAGGCTTCGAGTTCATATGTGTCGGCTGCATAGGTATGGCGATAATCGTGGTGGGAAGTATTGCCTTGCTGATCCGAGTAGTCCAGCGCCTGACGACGGAATTCAGTTGCACCGATAAGCGAATCTTGATCAAATCCGGATTACTCACCACTCAACTTCGGGAGATGCCGCTGGGAAAAGTTGAGGCCTTGTCGATGGAACAGAGCCTTTTTGGAAAGTTATTCGGTTACGGGACACTCGTCTTCAAGGGCAGCGGCGGTACTCGCAGGGAGTGTAGCCACATCGAGGCACCCTTTGACTTCTATAAGCGGGTTCAAGAACAGATCGCTGCGGCCCAAGAACACAAATGAGCCGGTGTCACAGTTAGGCTCGACAGTAAGTGGAGCCTTCGGCGGTGCATTCTGGGGAGCATCCTGGGGAATTCTAAGTTTTTTTCTTCTTCCCTCAATCGGTCTGGTAGCGCCCTGCCCGCGCGGCTCCGCCTCGCCCGTCACGCCCAATCGGTAATGACATCTAGCAAGTCCGGCGAACCCGCTTCGTTGCGTGCGCTGGAATAGCGCCAATCGACTGGATCATCCACATAACCGCGGCGCAGTGGGTTGGCGTGGGCATATTCCGATTTCTGCCTGAGCACCAGGTTCACGCCGGTGCATAGCGGGTGATACCGGGCGCGCGGTCGAGATCGGCATCGGCACTGGCGAGCTTGATCAGCCCGTTGGCCTGCATGACGGCCACCATCAGGGCGTCGTTCGTGAGCAGGCCGGTCTGCTGACTGATCGTGGCCCCAACAGCAATCAGCGGCGGAGCGACGGTGAGAGTCTGAATGCCCAATTGCGGCGTTTGTTCCACGGCTTGCCGAAACTTGCTGAGTTGTTGGACTTTGGCGGGATGTTGTTTAAGACGTTGCAGTAATTTGGATTTCCAGCCGAAGAGCGCGGCCGCCTCAATGGTCATCATGCGGTGAGCAGCTTCGCCGAGAGCATGCGTCGATGTGAACGCATGAAGTTCCTGACTCTGAATGCGGTTCATCAGACCAGCACAAGCCGGCCCAAATACCGGATCGGCAGCGAAATGGTAGACCAGGGTATTGCTATCGATAAACAGGTGATCGCCCAAGGCGAGGTCGGCGAATGTCATGGCGTATCGTCGAACTCCTCGGCTTCCGCAAGGATTTGCTCCAGTTCCTTATGCGTGCCTTTCCAACCCAGCATGCCGTACGTTGTTTGCACCAAATCGGCCTGGCAACGGACCGTGATTTCGACCTTTTCATGCTCCTTGAGCGGCAACGGCCCCGCCGGTTTCAACACGCCGTTCTCATAGACGGCTTCGACAGTAATGGCCATTAATTCTGCTCCGTACGTAACCGGGTTTCATTTCAAGGAATTGTAACAGGAATCGAAAACCAAACAATTGGTATGGGCTAACGCGCACATTCATGGGGAAATGACAGGGATATCCTTTGCGCAACAGGCACAATACTCTCCCTACAATGGCCCTGTCCCGGCCCAGGAGAAATCCTCATGCAAGATGATGTTATGGCCCTGTTCGCGTACGATCGCTGGGCCAATACCAAGGTCCTCGACGCCTGCCGCAAGCTGACCGCCGAACAGTATGTGGCGGAGCCGGTCCCGGGGTGGTGTTCGGTGCGCTCGACCATTTACCACATCGCCCTGGTGACCGATTTCCACCTGCGCACGCTGGCCGACGATCCGGATGACAGCATCCCGACTGAAGCCGACCTGGCCACGGTGGACGACGCGGCCCGGTTGCTGGAGCGTGCCTATCGCCGCTTCGAGGATCTGCGTGCCATGCTCACGCCGGAGCGGCTCAACACCGTGGTGACGCTGCGCCGGCGCGGCCGCACCGCGACGCTGCCGCCGTGGGCGATGCTGCGACATATCGTCAATCACTCCACCTACCACCGCGGCCAGGTCGCCGCCAAGCTGAAACGATTCGGGATCGAACAACCGGCCACCGACTTCTTCTTTTGGGTGATCGAGCAGGTTCCCCAGAAGGCATAAACGGCAACAGGGAAAGCCAGGGACAGGCACTGTTCCGGTTAGAACTAGTAATTCGACAGCCTTCAGAGCTACAGCCGGCATTTGACTTCACAACCTAATCGTATCCCTGGGCCCTGTGGATTGACTGCTCGACGCTCGCCATGGGCAATCACTTTAGGCAATGTGGATAGTTCCGCCTTCAGGCGGAACTTGAAATTCCTCCACCGCCCGGAAGGCGGTATAACAAACAAAATCCTTACGGCACTCGCCAAGTCGTTTGCATTTTCCAAGCCGGATCGTAGTCTTGCGCCAGTCGGCCGACTGTTTGCCGGCCGACGATACGTCGCGAAGCGCGCGCCGGAGCGGTCCCGTCCAGCGCACCTCCAGAGGAACTACCATGCGTACCACTCAACGCACCACCCCGAGCACCGCTCAAGGTACCGCCCCAGGTCCCGCCCCACGCACCGCTCAACGCACAATTAGCTCAAGTTGTGCGAAGGCGCGATGCGCACACTCGGAACGCCATTTGTGCCAAGGACTTACGATTCATCGCATGAGCGCGCCAACGCGCACCTTGAGCGGATTTGAGCGCTTCGGCATGCACCGCCGGTGCAGCCTTTCGTCCGCCAATGTCGTTCTTTGGACACCCGCGCGCTCCATCCCTACATTGTCGATAATTGTTTTTGTTTCCCACCATTGAGAGAAGCGATGACCACCAAATACGTTTACTACTTCGGCGACGGCAAGGCGGACGGTAGCGCCGACATGCGGAATCTACTCGGCGGCAAAGGCGCCAATCTGCACGAAATGACGCGGCTCGGCCTGCCCGTGCCGGCCGGCTTCACCATTTCCACCGACGTTTGCACCTATTTCTATGGCCACGGCAAGCAATACCCGCCCGAACTGCGCGATCAGGGAGTCGAAGCGCTCCAGAAGATCGAACAGAGCGTGGGCGCGAAATTCGGCGACAGCACCAATCCGCTTTTGCTTTCCTGCCGTTCCGGCGCGCGCGACTCGATGCCGGGCATGATGGATACGGTGCTGAATATCGGTCTCAATGACACGACGGTTCAGGCGCTGGCCAAGCAATCCGGCAACGAGCGGTTCGCGTTGGATTCCTATCGCCGGTTGTTGCTCATGTTCGGCGAAGTGGTCATGGGCCTGAAGGGCCACAAGGACGAGCCGTTCGAGCATATCCTGGAGGAAGCAAAGAAGAAACAGGGCGTGAAGCTCGACAATGAACTGAGCGTCGATTCCCTGAAAACGATTATCACCAAGTACAAGGAAGCGATCAAGAAATACACGGGCAAGGAATTCCCGAGCAACCCACATGACCAGATCTGGCAGGCCATCGGGGCCGTGTTCGGCTCATGGATGAACGACCGCGCCTGCGTCTATCGCCGGCAGTACCACATTCCCGATGAATGGGGCACAGCTTGCAATGTGATGGCGATGGTCTTCGGCAACCTCGGCGACGATTGCGCCACCGGCGTGGCCCTTACCCGCGATGGAGCCCTCGGCACTCCAGGCATTTGCGGCGACTACCTCATCAACGCGCAAGGCGAAGACGTGGTCAACGGCTCACGGCCTACCAAGCGCATTGAGGATACGCTTGGCAAGGACATGCCGAATGCTTTCAAGGAACTCGTCGAAGTGGGCAAGAAGCTCGAAAAGCATTACCGCAACATGCAGGACATTGAGTTCACCATCCAGCGCAACAAGCTGTACATGCTGCAAACGCGCAATGCCAAGCGCACCGGCTTCGCGGCCGTGCGGGTGGCGACGGACCTGGTGGCCGAGGGCCTGATCTCGCCGGATGAAGCGATTTCGGCAAAGTACATTCCGGCCGGCGATCTGAGCCAGTTGCTGCAGCCGCTGTTCGACGCCCAGGGAAAGAAGAAGGCGGTGCAGGAAGGGAAGTTACTGACCAAAGGAATTCCCGCTGGTCCCGGCGCGGCGACCGGCAAGATCGTTTGCACGCCGCAACGGGCCGAGGCGATCAAACAAGCCAATCCGAATGTCTCGCTCATTCTCGTTCGCAAGGAAACCACACCGGAAGACTTGCGTGGCATGAAGGCGGCCCTAGGAATTCTCACTGCTGTCGGCGGCGTGAGTTCGCATGCTGCTCTGGTGAGCCGGCAAATGGGCAAGGTCTGCATTGTCGGCGCCGGCGAGTTGGACATCGACAACGAGGCCGGCACCGTGACGGTGAAAGGCAAAACGCTGAAGGAAGGCGACGACATTAGCGTCGACGGCTTCACCGGCGAAGTCTTCGCCGGCGCTACCACGACGAAGCCAAGCGAAGTCGTGCAGGTGCTGATTACCAAAGAACTCGCGGCCGAAAGGTCCGACACGTATCGCCGCTACAAGCAGGTCATGGATTGGGCCGAAAAGCATCGCAAGCTGGGCGTTCGGACCAATGCCGACTTGCCGGACCAGGCTGCCGAGGCCGTGGCGTTTGGGGCGGAAGGCATCGGCCTGTGCCGCACCGAGCATATGTTCTTCGACCACATTGCTGAGATGCGCGAAATGATCATGGCCGAAACGACTCCGGAGCGCGAGAAAGCGCTGGCGAAAATGCTGCCATTCCAGCGCGACGATTTTGCCGGGCTATTCCGGGCGATGGGCGCGCGGCCGGTGACCATTCGCTTACTCGATCCACCTTTGCATGAGTTCCTGCCCCAGAATGAGGCCGGCCGGAAGGAGATGGCAAAGGTGCTCGGCACTACGGCGGAAGCCGTCGCCCGCCGCGTCGAAGAGTTGCACGAAGCCAACCCAATGCTGGGCCACCGCGGTTGCCGGCTGGGCATCGTGTATCCGGAAATCACCGCCATGCAGGCGCGGGCTATTTTTGAGGCCGCGGTGCAGGTGAAGAAAGAAGGCATCGACGTTCATCCCGAAGTCATGATTCCACTGGTGGGCTTCGCCAAGGAATTGGAGAATCAGGAGAAAATCGTCCGCACCGTAGCGAAGAAGGTCTTCGCCGAGACTGGCGTCACGGTGAATTACCTCGTCGGCACCATGATCGAGTTACCGCGCGCTTGCGTGGTCGCCGATCAGATTGCTCAGACAGCCGAGTTCTTCAGCTTCGGCACGAACGATCTTACGCAGACTACGCTCGGCGTCAGCCGTGATGATTACGGCCCCTTTATCGCTCCATACACCGACCCAAAGAAAGCCGATATCCTGGCGCACGATCCGTTTGCCACCATCGACCAGGAAGGCGTAGGCGGCTTGATGAAGACGGCCGTCGAGAAAGGCCGTGGCACACGCAAGGACTTGAAGATCGGCATCTGCGGCGAGCACGGCGGCGACCCGGCGAGCATTCGCTTCTTCCAGGGCGCGGGGCTCAACTACGTGAGCTGCTCGCCGTTCCGCGTCGCCATCGCGCGCCTCGCGGCCGCGCAGGCCGCGCTGGGACAGGAGACGCGCTCGACGCACTA
>DATGHS010000463.1:0-20620 GCA_035307785.1 Gemmataceae bacterium | reverse complement strand
GCGCCAGCGATACTTTCCGCCGACGCGCATATCCATCTCGCAGACAGGCATCGACCAACCTGGGAGGCCCGAGCACCAACGACGCATCAGGTCCGGTTCCATGTAGGCCCGCCACACCAGTTTGACGGGTGCATCGAAGCTCCGCTTCACCAACACTTCTGTATCTGACGGCAGACTTGCTTCCGCGGGTTTCATTTCTTTCGCTCCTGTTTCTCGGCTTGCTTCAACTCAGTCAGTAACGCATCGAGCCGCTTGTAGTTGCCTTCCCAAATCTCCTGCACCTGTTCCAGCCAGTCGGTGACCGACTTCAGTCGCTCCGGCACCAGCTTGCAGGGCCGCAACTGCGCCACTTTGCGACGCGAAATCAGCCCCGCAGATTCCAGCACCTTTAAGTGCGAGGAGATCGTGGGTTGTGTCAGCGAGAAGTGGCTCACCAAGTCGGACACCGATGCCTCGCCCCGGGCGAGAACCACGACAATTCGGCGTCGGGTGGGATCGGCAAGGGCAGCAAAGGCTTGGTCCAGTTGTGTCATGTAGATAGATTAGCGTCTATATAGATATATGTCAATATAACGGTGACCATTTTTCGATACCGTGACGAATAATTGGTGGTGGTCGGGGCGGTGAACCCCGCCCCGTCGGTTCGGTTGACCGCGACTTCGGCGAGGCCTGGTTCGCTGCCTTACTTCATGCCGTCGTTATTGACGTCCCAATAGACACGTAGCCGGCCTTCAAAAGAATTCGTGGGAATTCCCACATTCGACAGTGCCAACACGCCATGACCGACATGTCTGCATAACAGCGCTTGCGCACGCAACCAGCGAAGAACAGGCTTGGGCCAATCTCCGCCGCGAAGAGGAAGACAACCAGTGAGATGCAAGATGGGAACTCGGCTCAATAGATCCCAGGTACTGTGCTTGGGGATTTTGTTTGCGCATCAATTCGTTCGAATTGATAACCGGAACGGTAATTCGGTGATATCGATTTGGTACACAATTCCGGTACGGAATTCATTGAAAACAATGCGAAATCGCTGTAGAATCTTGAATAGGTATGGCTCCTTCGGGCCGATCAGAATTCACCGTAAATGTGTGCGGGGAAAGCTGGATACGACGACGGCTCAAAAACCAGATACGCGGCTGTCGATCCGGGGTTGCGGTTTCGAGCCCCGTCGCCCTCGCTATGAAGTAGCCGCAGGTCAAGGACTTGTGGCTACTGTCGCTTTTGGATCTTCCCGTACCCGAGCGGATTTCACAAGAACGGCGTCGAGTGGATACCACACCCAAGCAACGCCGACACTCCTTCGGCGACATTCATGCGCACCAATAGTATTAGGACTCACTGCAACC
Source organism: Gemmataceae bacterium (assembly GCA_035307785.1). Lineage (GTDB taxonomy): Bacteria > Planctomycetota > Planctomycetia > Gemmatales > Gemmataceae > DATGHS01. The sequence goes on along the minus strand of DATGHS010000463.1, from coordinate 19,271 downwards.
AGGTAGCCGCTAATTCCCGATAAGGCGGGGTTGCGGAGCCACTTGGTGGGCAGGTTCGACGGCGCGGTCATTGCCCATTCGGAGTGATGTCTTCCTGGGTGAGCGGAACAACGTCTGTCGCTTTTTGTTGACGGATTGGAACGATATTCCAGGCGAGATGTAGTTTGCCCAAAACCCAGATAGTGATCCAGGTCAAATCGAACTCCCACCACTTATGGCCGTGAGCGGCACAGCGGGGTTGGGCATGGTGGTTATTGTGCCAGCCTTCACCGTTGCTAACGATGCCGACGAACCAGTTGTTCCGGCTGTTCTCGCCGGTTTGGTAGTTTTGGTAGCCCCACACGTGAGCCAGGGAATTGACGCTCCAGGTGATGTGCCAGACCAAGACGGTGCGGACGACAACACCCCAGAGCCAGATGCTGGCGCCGAAACGCACGCCGTCCATCAAGTTTCCACCCACGCCCCAACCGATCGCGAAGCCGACGAGAAAGTAAACGACCCACTGCACCAAATTGATCCACACCCAGGCCAGGCGCCGTTCCAGAAACATGTAAAACCGCTTGCGCAGCAAGTCGCGCGAATAGCGCCCGTAAAGATCCATCCGCTCCAGCTGCGTATTGGTGTGGATCAACCAACCCATGTGGCCCCAGAACAACGTGACCAGCGGACTGTGGGGATCGGGTTGCTCGTCGGAAAACTGGTGATGCATCCGGTGCACGCCCACCCACCGGGCCGGCGTATCCTGCAGACAGCACACGCCGATGAGCGACAGCAAATACTCCAGCCAGACCGGGCAAGCGAAACTCCGATGAGTCAGGAGCCGATGATAGCAAAGATTGATACCAAGGGTGCCGTACATATACAGGCCGGCCAATGCCAGAGCGAGGCCCGTCCAGCTGAAAAACCACGGAATTAATGCCAATAAAGCGAGGAGATGATAAACGGTGAAGGCAATTACATAGGGCCAGATCAATTTGCCCAGGATCACCGTGGCCGGATACGGAATGCGATGCGGCTGGTAGGCGCCTTTGCTTGCCTCAGGAACGGTCAGCGTATTCATCCAGAGTTCTCTTTACTCGTCGCCAACGCCAAGCGATGTATGGAATAAGATCGGTAAAGCAGTCGAATTCGTCAATACGAAAGGCTTTCGGTCGAGGTTTTCGGTTGCCGGCAAGTCCGGTGCGCCTGATGGTGAAAATGGAGCTGGAATTGCTGGCCGACCTCCTTTTTGCCTTGGTAGTGCGAATCCGCAACTCGTTTTTCAGTTTTTTGGAAAAAAACTAAGAATTTGATTGTAACATTCGGCGAAGGTGGTACGCTTAGTACCTTAGAAAGGCGTGGCCGACAAAGCGGCCGCGCTGCGCTCAATTCCAAGTAAACCGTCATCACTGTTTCATCCAGGCGAGGGAGTCTTGTGCCATGTCACCAAACTTCCGCATGCGGCGGCCGGCGTTTACGCTGGTCGAGCTGTTAGTTGTCATCGCCATCATCGCCGTATTGATCGGCTTGTTGTTGCCTGCGGTACAGCAAGTGCGTGAAGCGGCCCATCGCGCCAAGTGCCAGAACAATCTGCACCAGCTGGCCTTGGCCGTCCACAACTATCATGACACCAATGGGACGATGCCGCCCTACTTTGGCGTCTATCCGCACAACAGTTCTAATTCGCCGTTTTATGGCGGCTGGTTTGTGTACCTGCTGCCGTACGTCGAACAAGATAACGTGTACAAACTCATGTACAACGATTACATGCAATCGGGCGCTAACCAGACTACCGGCACGCCGGGAGTGATCATCGGCTACGACACGGAAACAATCGTGGTGCCGCCCACCCCGCCGTCGTCTTACAATGGCTATGTTTATGGTGGCACCCCGGGTTACACGACCACCGTTCAGATTCCCATCTATTCCGTGCAGCCCACGTCCACAGCGCATGGCATCTGGCTCGATGGGGTCCATCAGACACGATACAAAGTGCTGGAATGCCCTTCCGATCCGAGTATTACGCCTACGGGCTTGGTTTACGGCAACTATTGGGGCGGCAGCAGTTATTCGGCCAATTGGAACGCCTGGGGTGATGGCAAGAACAGCTATAACACGGAGCCCCAACGGTTTTCGCAGCTTACGGATGGAACCTCGCAAATCATTCTGTTTGGCGAAGTCTATCAGACCTGTGATCGCCTCAGCCGCATTGCCCTGTATTCATGGTGGTATCACGATTTCGGCATCAACTGGTACGGCGATGGCGACACGTATATGTTCCAGATTCGGCCGAAACTGGGCATTTGTCCGACGTGTTGTGACAACTGGCGCGGCCAGACCGGCCACTCGGTCTACCAGGTGGCCATGGCCGATGGCAGTGTAAAAGCTATCAGCCCTGGTATTTCCAATAACGAGAATTGGACCACCTACGCCGAGACCAAGACGTGGGACCGGCTCATGCTGCCGCGCGACGGCCAGCCTCTTGGCGACGATTACTAATGGCGCTGCGAAAATGCCTTCGTATCGCGGCGGCTGTGCTCTTGCCAGCTATCTTCGCGATTGTCGCGATGGGTTGCGCGAAGAAGCCGCCCCAGCCCGTTGCCGTGTCCGGCAAAGTAGTCCGCGATGGGAAAGGCCTTGTCGGTATGCGCGTCGTGTTTTGGCCGCGCGATTCGAACCTGAGGCGAATCGAAGCGGGCACCGGCGCCGGTGGTGAGTTTTCGCTGGAATGTCCGCCCGGCGCCTATGTGGTTACCGTAGGGCCCGGCAGCGTTCATGGCCCGCCGCTCCCCAACAGCGGAATGCCAACGACGCCCGAATCGAATCGCCCCAACCGCACTGAAAAATCCACTTCCGTTCCGGATAAGTACCAGGATCGGCAAAGTTCGCCGCTCAATGTCGAGGTCCCGGCTGAAGGCAAAAAAGATCTGTTGCTAGACCTCGGCAAGTGAGTTTTGCTTAGGCCGCATCAGTGCGGCCCAGCCTGCCTCTTACTTCTTGTTCACTTTTCCCGCATTGATGCTGTCGAGTGCTCGGATGGCCTGGTCCTTGATGATGGGATTATCAGAGTCTTTATATTTCTGAATTTCCGGGACCGCCGCCGACGCCTCGGACCCCATTCGCCCCAGCGCAAAAATGCACATCGCAATCGTGTAGAGTGTTTTCTTTTCTCCGGCCTTCTGCAGACAATCGAGCAGATCGGAGACAGTGGATTTGGCGACCGGACCCATGCAGCCCAGCGCCTTGGCCGCCTGTACTTGCAGATGCTCATTGCCGCCTTTCAAGTTAACGGCAATCGCATGAATATTCTCGGCATTGATTTGATTCCTATCGAATCGCATCAGACAAACGCGAACCCACATCTTGACGACATCATCTTTCTCATACTTCGTACGCTCCAGGAGCGTTCTCAATAAGAGCTGCGCAGCCAGACCGTTTTTGTCTTGCGCGGGAAAGGGCACGCCGATGAACATGATTGCGGTCAACGATTCGAGACGCACCGGCAACGCTTTGTCGGTAAGAGCATTTGCAAGCGCGCTCACTGCCTGGGGGTCCGAGCCCAGCTTGTCATCAAAGGCCACTTGTCCCAGGGCCAGCGCGCCAGCCGTGCGCAATTCAAAACTGGTGTGGCATTTGAGAATATATTCACTGCACAATGCCGGAATGCAAAGCTTGGCAACTGGCCCCAAGCGATTGCACGCCATAGCAGCCTGAAGGCGCACCGATTCGTCGTTGTGCTTGAGCAATCCGTTTACCTTGATTACCGTTTTCTTGATCAGGTCCGGATCTTCATATGGGTGCGTGGTGCAGGCGATTAAAGCGGCGAGTTTCACCGAATCATCTGGATCGCTCATCAGGTTTATCAGCATCGGGATGGCTTTTTTCGCTGGTGGGCCAAACTGCGGCACTACCAGAATAGCGGTCTTACGCATGCTGGCGTCGGGTGTCTTTTGAATATCCAGCCGTTCCATCCACTGTTCCAAGTTCAGGGCGTCGAACTGGCTGGGCCACTGAATATTGGGTGGCCGATCCTCCTTCGGCATTGCTGTGGACGGTGTGTTATCTTTGCTGTTCGGCGCGTCCTTTCCGGGCACGTCCTTGTTCGGTACGTCTTTGCCTTGTTGCGGGTCTTGCGCCCCAGATTTCGCCAGAGTGAAAATGAGGAAACCTAAAGCCACAAATGGTAATGCGACTCGCATGGACTTGCGCATGATCGGACCTCGTAATTTCTCTTCCCGAATCCTTAGCTTACCAAAGCCGCTGCAAACTTGCCAATGGCGATAGGGAAATAAACGCCTCCGAAAGATACAATTCTCCTCAAACGGAGGAACCGAAGATGACGCCGCAAGAATCCCAGCAGTTGCTGGCCGCCGTGGACGCGTTTTGCCAGGAAATTCGCCCCCTTGAAGAGTGGTGCTATGCCGAACACAAGTTCAACGATCAAGTAGCGCCGCTGGCAAAGAAGCACAACATCCTCGGCATGATTGTGCCCAAGGTACTCGGCGGCCGGGGGGCCGATACTGTCACCTATGCCAAAGCCCTGGCTCGCATCGGCCGCGAAGGCACCGGCGTGCGCACGTTCTTCTCGGGCCACACTTCCATCGGCGAATACCCGATCCTCACCTGGGGCAGTGACGACCTCAAGAAGCACTATCTGCCCGCCGCTTGTCGGGGCGAGAAGATTCTGGCCTTCGGCCTCACCGAGCCCGACGCCGGCAGCAACCCGCTGGAAATGCAATCGACCTACGAGCGCAAGGGCGACCAGTTTGTTCTCAACGGCGTGAAGTACTTGATCTCCAACGGCGGCATCGCCGATGCGATTGTCACATTCGCCTATCCCAGCACTGGCGCCAAGCGCATGAGCGCGTTCGTCATCGATACTAAAGTGCCCGGCTTCACCAGCGAAACTCTGCTGGCCAAAATGGGCATGCCAACATCGAACACTGCCATGTTCGAGATGCAGAACGTGGCGGTGCCGGCGGCCAACCTCCTTGGCACGGAAGGCGAAGGCTTCCGCATTGCCATGGGCTCGCTCGTGAGCGGTCGCATCAGCGTGGCAGCCGGCAGCCTCGGTGTCATTGAGGATTGCCTGGAAGAGGCGATCAACTATGCCAAAGAGCGCGTTCAGCACGGCAAGCCGATCGCCAAACATCAGTTGGTCCAGGAACACATTGCGATGATCGAGCAGCACCGGGTGTCTTCGGAGAACATGGTGCTGTGGGCGGCGGAACTGAAGGATGCCGCGGCCGCCAATCCCAAGGATGCAGAAGCCTGGAAAAAGGCCGACCTCGCCGCCGCGCAGGCGAAACTCTTCGTGGCTAATGCGGCCTGGGATGCCGCCGACCGGGCCGTGCAAGTTTTCGGCGGCCGTGGTTGGTCCACGCTTTACCGCCCGGGCCGGCATTTGCAAGACGTGCGCGTTTGCCGAATCTACGAAGGCACCGATGAAATCCTGAAGTTGAAAATCGCCGCCAGCGTCCTGGGGGGCAAGGATTGGGAAGCGTTTAAGTAGGAGTGGATGGCCGACTTCCCACGGACTTCCGTCCGTGGGCTTTATACTCTCTTCAGTTGCTGTTCCACGCCGTCCCACACATCCTCGATTACTTTCTTGGCCGTGGCCTGGATCAAGCCTTTCGGAATCATTTTCAACAAGCCGGTTAGCTGCGTGATCTCCGCCTGCCAGTGAATTCGCGTGCCGCCTTCATGGGGCAGGACTTTGAAGACTATCACCGTGGTGCTGCTGCTTCCGACGCCTTTGCCGGTCAGCACCACAGTCATCTCTTCGGGCGGTTTGCGATTGGTGATCTCTAATCGGTTGTCGATCGTGCCGGAAATGAAGGAAGCGGCAGGTTTCACGCGCCACTCGCCGACGTCCAGTCCCCGCAGCAGCAGTTGCCCCGGATCCTTCAAGCTGTCCACCAGGAAGCGGGCGTCGGAAATGCGCGGCCAGACTTGGTCCGGCGGAAGCGGAAAATCCTTGTCGCCCTCGAACTGCATGGCCAGCTCCTGCCGCTTGCGGCTTTTTAGTAGGCGGATATGCTGTCGCTGTTGAAATTATATGTCCCCGGAGGAACCTGCCGTGCGCCCTCTCCCACGAATACTGTTCGCGGCCCTTGCCATTTCGCTGGCGCTGGCCGCCGACGGCCGTGCCCAAAATCCACGCCGCAATGTCGTCTTCCTCATTGCCGATGATCTTGGTCTCGACCTCGGTTGCTACGGCAACAAAGTCATCCAGACGCCGAACATCGACGCGCTCGCTGCCAACGGCACCCGCTTCAGCAACGCCTTCGCTTGTGTCTCGTCGTGCAGCCCGAGCCGGGCGACCCTCTACACCGGCATGCAGTCGCACTCTTGCGGGCAGTACGGACTCGCGCACGCAACGCACAACGCCTACACCTTCCGCCAGGTGCAGAGCCTGCCGCGCATCTTGAAGGCGGCCGGCTATCGTTCCGGCATCGTCGCCAAGGTGCACGTGCAGCCGAAGGAGGTTTACCCCTGGGACGAAGAAATTCCCGGCAACGGTCGCAACGTGCCGCTCATGGCCGAGCAAGCGCGGAAGTTCATTCAAGACTCCGGCGACAAGCCGTTCCTGCTCGTCATGGGATACACCGATCCGCACCGGGCCGCCAAAGGCTTCGGCAACGCCGTCAAGGGCGTGCCCGATATCACCTATAATCCGGCCAAAGTCGAGTTGCCTTATCACCTGCCCGACCAGCCTGATTGCCGGGCCGACCTGGCCGATTACTATCGCTCTGCCACCCGGCTCGATTACGGCATCGGCTTGTTGATGAAAGTGCTGAAGGAACTGAAGCACGAAGACGACACGCTGGTGATCTTCCTCAGCGACAACGGCATTCCTTTTCCCGGCGCCAAGACCACGCTCTACGATGCCGGCCTGCACTTGCCGCTGATCATTCACGCCCCCGGCCGCAAGCCTGGCGTTTGCAACGGGATGGCGAGCTACACCGACATCGCTCCCACGATTCTCGACTGGATGGGCCAGAAGCAGCCGGCCGCCATGCAGGGCCGCTCGCTGTTGCCGATCCTGGAGCAGGAGAACCCGGCCGGCTGGGACGAGGTATTCGGCTCGCACCAATTCCACGAGATCACGATGTATTACCCAATGCGCATGATCCGCACGCGCAACCACAAGTACATTTTGAACCTCGCCCATGAATTGCCGTTCCCCACGGCCCAGGACTTGTACGACGGCCTTACCTGGCAAGGCATCCTCAAGCGCGGCGACACCATGCTGGGCCAGCGCACCATGGCCCAATACTTGCACCGGCCGAAGGAAGAACTGTACGATCTTCGCACCGACCCGAGCGAGTTGAAGAACCTGGCCGATGATCCGAAGCAAGCCGAGACGCTGGCCGACTTGCGAAAGCGACTGAAGACATGGCAGGAGAAGACGCAAGACCCGTGGCTGGTGAAGTATGTGCATGAGTAGCGGTTCCAAAATTTCCTTCGGCCGTTGTGGCCGGGTCTCCCGACCCGGCCACAACGGCCGAAGGTCTGCGAAGAATTCGAGACCTTAGGTCCAGCCATAGGGCACGGTCAGGAGACCGTGCCCGAACGTGTGGGGGGGGATCGGACAAGAACAGGCAGTTTACGGACAAGTTGAGGGCCCTGGCGCTGCCTGCCGAAGCTGAAATTCTTTACGGGTGAAGCATTTTGTTGCATTTCTGTTGCATTCTGTAGCACCTCTGGAATCCTGGCCGTACCGCCGCGCATTCCTGGCCGCGCAAAGGTACGGTCCGGTTCAAGGGATGTCAAGGAATAATTCGCCCGGAGGATTACGGCCTTGGGGCTGGTGCTGGCTCAAATAAGACAATCTGCCAAGTCCCGCAATCGGTCAATTTTCCGGAGTTCGTTTTTTTGGTCACTCCGGCGCAAGCGCGTAAAGGATGGCGAGCGCGCCGGCATCAAGGCGAAGACGATCTATCCCTCCAAGCCGGAAAAGGATTGGCCCGATGGCAAGGACTGGCCGCCCGATGTTGCGTTTGCGTTGGTTCAAAATGGCCTGATGAATGCGAAGAGCATCGGCTTGTTGCCAGTGAAGGCCCACACGCCGAAGGAACATGAGCGGCAGGAAAATCCCTCGCTGGCCAAAGTCGATTTGATCCTCGATGAATGGATCCTGCTCGAATACAGCTGCTGCTACCTGGGCGTGCAGCAGAACGCCACGGTCGAGGCCGTGTCGAAGTCGCTGTCGCCGGAATTCGCCAAGGCGCTGGGGATCGAAGCGCCGCCGGCCATGCCGACGGCGGCGTTCATTACGCTGGCGGAGCACCAGCGGGCGGTGGAGCAGCGCGTGAGGGCCGTCGATTGGAATGGAATCGCGGAGGAGGCCGTACGAGACGCGTTGGAGAGGAAGACCGGAAGAGTGTAGCCGTTTCGCTTATTCAGCGGAGTGCTCTTGCTCATTTGCGAATGCATGCGCCGACCCGAACCACATCGATCGCTGCGCAAACTCTTCCCCGTTGAACAGCAGCACCAACCGATACCGACCAACCTTGGGCACGGCTACCGTAATGTCGTGAAAGGTGACTTCATGGGGCAAGAGCGGGTCGTTGTGCACTACCGGCACATTTCCCTTCCATCCCCAAACCACTTCATCGTCGGAATCCAATAACTGCAACCGCGGCTCGTAAGAGCCATGACCGCCGGTGAATTCGACGTAGACCGATGTGCGTACATGCGCGGGGAATTGCTGCACCGGCACATGACTCGTCGGAGCCACTAGAATCGCGGCCTTGGTCCGCTCGTCGCGCCAGATGTCGAGGCAAGCAAGGAAGGACGTGGCCAGAGGCAAGGGCGGCTTTCGGGGATTCGAATTGGGCATTGTAAAACATCCTCGTTGTTCGAGATTATGGAGACGATTCTATTCCCCCACTGATTTGGATAATGCCCTTACCTCAGCAGCAACCTCCACGGCGCTTTTTCCTCTGACGTCGATAGTGTAGTCCGCGATCAATAGAAACATTTGATGGAAACGCTCGTATGCAGCAAGTGTATACCGCTTACTGGAAGTGTCGCGGTATTGGCTGCTCCCCGCGTGTGTCTTTTCCAAATGACGTGTCAGCCGATCCTTTTGTTTCCAAAGGTAAACAAAATAGAGGCGCGAGAAGTATTCGCGTAACTCGCCTGCGGACTTCGCACGTTGCATCGCTTTCAACATTTCCTCGTGGCAACTAACTACCACTACGGGTTCACTGGCCGTGGTTTCGACCAACCATTGGAGCGCCGTCAGAAATGACGGCGACTGAGTCACTCCCAAAGCCGAATCCATTTCAGCAAGTTGGCGGTCTGCCCCTAGCTGCAAAAGACAATCGGTTTTCCCTGCTCCAGAATGCCCAATAAGGGAAATTCGCCTATTACCCGGGTTTGGCGCGGGCGTCGGATCGACTACCACGGAAATTTCTTCAACCATGTTTGTTGGCTTCCGGTTATGGAAGGTCTATCACGGCCGGCCGTGGAACCATTCGATTATCGTTTTGAAGTAAGACACAACGCCAGCCACCGCGCCGAGGATCGCTATCGCGATCATGACGCCAACGAACCACCATTTGCCAAAAAAGTACCGCTTGACTTGCTCCCAACGGTCCGGCTTTGGTTTCGGTTGTTTTGCCGCATCGTTTAGCTGGCGAACGATCTCAACCACGACTCCATCAACTTGCAGATGACCGTTACGTGCACCTATGGCAATGGCGCGCACGATCCCGAAATGTTCAAATCTTGCCATGAGTTCCCGATACTGCGGAAGGTCGAGACCAAATTTCTGCATGACGTCGTTGTGCATAATGGCCGGGGCGAGCATCGTTTTGGGTCTGCCTCCCTTTTCAAGGAATTCTTGTTTAAGAAACCTTAGCAACTGCTGCTCTAGTTCATTAAAAGATATTTCCATTGGGCAATACCTTGGCAACTGTGGAGTGTTAGGCACGTCCACCCAACTGCAGTTAATTGGTGGAAGTCATAGTTGGCGGCCAGGACAATGATTCTACTTTAATACGTTCCCATGTACTTATTCTACTCTCCCATCTCCTCTTGGTCCCTCCCCACGCCATAGTGTAAATTAGTCCACATAGCCGTCAGGGCGCTTGCCCGGGGAGACGGCCTTTGAGTCCCGGCGCGCCGGGATTTGCCCGCCTGGAGACGGATCGACTTGCCATGTCAGCGCATCCCATCCGAGGTCCCCCGCATGTTCGTGCAACTCAAAAAGAATGGCTCGGCAACCCCGGCGCGCCGGGACCGGCGCCGTCATTGCTCTTTCCGAACCCGGCGACGCCGAACTGCTCATTAAGGGCGGCGTCGCCGATCCTGTTCACAACGATCGCCTGGCGCCGATCCTGGCCAAGTCGATGGGCGCCATGGTCGAAGGTCTCACCAAAAACCTCGACCTGGCCATTACGAAGGCCGTCGAGCAAGTTGGCCAGCGCCCAAACGTTCAGCCACAAAGGCGCGGTGGAGTGCATCCGGCGGTCAGAGCCGCGCACGGAGCGCAGCGCAGTAAGCGGGTCGGCGTGCCGCTTACTGCGCTGCGCTCCGTGCGCGGCTCTGACTTGTCCATTTGGCGAGCACGCAGGCCAAGTTCAAGGCGGCCCTGGCTGAATCCAGTGGCGTGACCGGCGGCTACACGGTGCCGCCCGACTTCTACCAGCAGATCCTCTTGATCGCCGGCGAAGAGGCCACGTTCCGCCAGTTCGCCTTCGTGCAGCCCATGGCGTCGGCCACCATGCAGTTCCCGTTCCTCGACATCACCACCGTGCAGCCGGCCATCGAAAGTTTTACGACTGCCTTTGACAAACGAGTTTCGGGTGGGATACTGCCCGCATGCACGCATTGGGCAGGCAACTCCTGCCGGCCGCACGTCTTACCGATGCCGCGAGCTCGCCATCTCTCTTTCGGAGGTCAAACTCATGAGAATCCCATCCCCACGCACACTTCATGACATGGAAATCGCCGCTGAATTGCGCGCTCAAGGGGCGACGTGGCAAATTATTGCTCGGAAGCTCAAGCGGCAGCTTGCGCTGGTGCACCGCTGGTCGAAGTTTTACCAGCAGGAGTGGGAGCGGCTGTATTGCGAGGCGCAGGATCGACGGACGCGCCAGGCGGCGGACGAGCGGAGGCAGGTGTTGCGCGCGCTGTTGGGCAGCAAGAAAATGACCGTGCGGCTGACGGCGGCGGACAAGCTGGCCCGGCTGCGGCTCGAAGAGCAAGAAACGGAGCCGCCGCACAGCCGTAATGGCGAAGCGGCGGCGTTTCTGGCGGTGGCCGACGAAATGAGCGAGACGGAGTTCGAGGACGCCCTGCTGCAATTCATCCGCGAAGCCTGGCCGGAATTGTTCTGCGACGCCTGCCGCGCCACGTGGCGGGCTTCGGCTGGAGATGGTAGCCAAGATTCGAAGGAGCCGGACGGGTGAGCTCGAAGCTTGCTTCCACTATTTTTGTAATTTTTACATTTTGTGCTTGACTTCCTCAGACAACTTGCCTTACCCTATTCTTCCATGACCTCTTTGGGAGATGCCGGAGGAATACGAATGGTTGGGACGGTTCCCGATGTGACGGATACCGAGCTGACGATCCTGCAGGCGCTTTGGGACCGGGGCACGGCCACGATTCGGCAACTCACCGAGCAGCTGTACCCCAGCGGCGAGTCGGCCTATTACGCCACCGTCCAAAAGCTGCTGGAGCGCCTGGAAGGCAAGCAGTGCGTGCAGCGCGACCGGTCCGGGCTGGCTCACATATTCCGCGCCAGCCTGAGCCGCGAGCAGTTTGTCGGCGCTCAATTGCGCGAGATGGCCCAGAAGCTGTGCGGCGGCTCGCTGACGCCCGTGCTCATTCATCTGCTGCAAACGGAAACGCTCAATCCGAAGCAACGGCAAGAATTACGGCGGCTGTTGCACGAATAAGATTCAGGCCCCACAGACGGCCAGTCCGTGGGCTTTCACCAAGAGATGCACCCATGGATTGGCTGTTGCACGTTGGTCTGAGCAATGCCGTGTTGAGCGCGCTGTTGGCGGGCGTGGTCTGGGTCATTACCCGGAAGGTGCGCCGGCCGGCGGTGGTGCATTCGCTTTGGTTGTTGGTGCTGCTCAAGCTGGTCACGCCGCCCTTCATGTCGCTGCCGGTGTTGCCGAATGTCGATTTGCCGGTGCCGACAATTCCTTCCAAACCAGTGGCTCACGTCGCGGTACCGAAGGCTAAGCCGCAAGCGGCGATTCCGGTCCGCATGGTGGTCACGGCTCCGCCCATTGACGCACCGCGGCCGCCGATGAAATTGCCCAAGAACAACGATCCGAAGGAGTTCATCAACGAGTTGCTGTCGCCCGACATGGCGAAGCTGATGCCGCCGCCAGCGCAACCGCCGTTGGATGTGGAGGAATCGTTCGTCGAACAAGATGTGATTCCGGCCATGGTGGTGGCGCCCGTTGCCGCGACAGAGCCGCCCGAGCCGGAACCAACAACCGCAGAATATCGCTATGAGTGGCTGCTGTGGTTGCCGACGGGGATCGCGGCGATCTGGGTGGCCGGCTCATTGCTGTGGTGGGCTTTTGCGGCGGTGCGGATGGCGCGGTTTCGGCGCTGGCTTCGGTATGCAGAGACGGCGCCGGCGTCTTTCCTGGCAGAGGTGGCAGCGCTGGCGCAGCAGCTTGGACTCTCGCGAGTACCGGAAATTCGGCTGGTGCCGGGGCAGATTGCGCCGTTGATCTGGGCGCTGGGCCGCAAGCCGGTGCTTTACTTCCCGGCCGATTTGCTGAAGCGGCTAAATGCCCAGCAACGGGCTACATTGCTGGTGCACGAACTGGCCCACTTGCGGCGGGGCGATCACTGGGTGCGCTGGCTGGAACTGCTGGCCCTCGGGCTGTTCTGGTGGTCGCCGGCCGCGTGGCTGGCTCGCCGGGAATTGCACCGGGCCGAAGAGGAATGCTGCGACGGCTGGGTCTTGAGGTTGCAACCGGCCGCCGCCCGCACCTACGCTTCCGCCTTGCTCGATACACTAGACTTCCTGGCCGGCGCCCCGGCTTTGCCCGCCATGGCCAGTGGCATTTCTTCCGCCGACATCGTCAAACGGAGATTGCTCATGATCCTGAAGGGCCCTTCACGCTGCGACCTTCCCGTGGCCGGCCGGCTGGCGCTGATCGCTCTGGCATTTGGCGTGCTGCCGCTGCTGGCGGATCAGAAGAAGGAAAGTCCGCAGCGTGAGCAACGGGATTCGACGGCCGTGGAGAAGCTGACCACGCCCCCGGCCCCGGTAACGAGCGAGGAGCCGTTCCTGTATGGCAACGGTTCGCAGACCCTGGCGATCGGCTTGCCGCGCTGGTGGATGGCGAACGTGTCGCCCGATGGCAAGGTCCTGGCCGTCGCCTGCGGCAATCACGAGCAAACCGGCGAAATCCAGATTTGGGATGTGCAACAGCGCGCCTATCGGCGCAGCATCACGCACACCAGCGGCATTCGCTTTGTCGCCTTTTCGCCCGACAACAAGACGCTGGCGGCCGGAAACTTCGATAACACGCTGCGACTGTACGACGTAGCTACCGGCCAGCTTCGCGCCGTGGGTAAAGGCCACACGGGGGGCATCAATAGCCTGGCGTTTTCGAAAGACGGCAAGATGCTAGTGACCGGCAGCCTCGACCGCACGGTCAAATTCTGGACCGTGCCGGCGCTGCCGGACATTTTGATTCCCCAGCCAACTCCGGTCGGCGACGGAGTCTTTGCACCTCCGCCTCCGCCCGAACAAGTCAAGGCCTTGGATCTAAAATCATATGCCACCCTGGAACATCACGTCAACTGGGTCCTGGGCGTGGCCCTGTCGAAAGACGACAAGACGCTGGTCAGCGGCAGCCGCGACATGATGGCGTGTATATGGGACGTACCGGCGCCGCCGACCGACGGCAAGCCGATCACCGTGAGCAAACCGCGGCAGATTCTGCGCGGACACAACAATACGGTCGAATGCGTGGCGATCTCGCCCGATGGCGCCACCATCGCCACGGGTAGTTGGGACAACAGCGCCAAGCTGTGGGACGCGAAATCCGGCCAGATGCTGAAGGAATTTTCTGGCTTCCCCGGCGGCGTGAACGGCATGGCCTTCAGCCCCGATGGCAAGACGCTGGCCATCGTCACCGGCGCAGCCGGCAAGCAGGCCGCAGGACAAGTAAAAATGTTCGACGTGGCGACGGGCGAGCAAAAGATAAACGGCGCGGCACACGATCAGCCCTGCCGCGCCGTCGTCTTCACGGCAGACAGCAAATCGCTCATCACCGTGGGCGAAGAGCGTACCCTCGCCTTTTGGGACGTGACCAAGAAAAGCGTGACCGCCACGGTCCGCCCACCCAATCAGCCGAATGTCGGCCAGATCATTCTTGCCCTTGCCTATTCGCCCGACGGCAAATACCTGGCCGTGGCCGGCGAGAGCAAGGGCATCATGCTCTATGACCTCGCCAAGAAGGAATCGCGGGCCGTGTGGACCGGGCACGACGACGTGGTTTCCTCACTCGCCTTCAGCCCGGACAGCAAGACACTGGCCAGCGCTTCCTACGACCGCACCATCAAGCTTTGGGACCTGGGCAACTGGAAGGGCGGCGCGAGTCCGTCCGTGAAAGTGATGAAAGGGCACACCAACTGGGTGTTCACGGTTGCCTTTTCGCCGAATGGCCGTTACCTGGCCAGCGGCGGCTACGACAAGACCGTCCGGCTGTGGGACCTGGCCAACTGGAAATCGGGAACCGCACCGCCCGTGAAGATTCTGTTGGCCCACACCGCCGGCGTGCGCACCGTGGCGTTTTCACCCGACGGCCAGATCCTTGCCAGTTCCGGTTCCGACCGCACGGTCCGCTTCTGGCAGGCCGACAGCGGCAAGCCCGTGGGCCATCTGCGCGGCCACAAGGGCGCCATCCGGGCCATCGCTTATTCGCCCGACGGCAAGACGCTGGCCACCGGCAGCGAAGACAAAAAAGTCAAGCTGTGGACGTTGATGCTAAACAAAGACGGGATGTGGGAAGGAACCGAACGGGCCGAACTCGGCGATCCGGACACCAATAACAATTTCAACGGCAACCAGGGCAGCGACATGATCGCCACGCTGGCCTTCTCGCCGAAGGGCCGCACGCTGGCGACTGGCATGTGGAACGGCCAAATTCATCTCTGGGATCCGGAACTCGGTAAGCGGCGCTCGATCCTCATGGCCCATCAGGAAGGCGTCTCATGCCTCGCGTTCACCACCGACGGCCAGCAACTGGCCAGCGGCAGCTTCGATCGCACCGTGAGGGTTTGGCCGGCCGCCACGCCGCCGAACACCAGCGTCCTCAGCTATGAGGGGCACCGCGATGCCGTCTGGGCGCTGGCGCTTTCCAGCGACGGCAAATGGACAGCGACCGGCAGCCGCGACGGCACGATTCGCATCTTCGAACGCCGCGGCAGTAAGCCCGCGCTTCCGATCATCAACGCGCATCCGGGCGGCGTGATGAGCCTGGCGTTTTCGCCAGATAATCAGATGCTCGTTTCCACGGGTAAGGACTGCGTGGTGCGCTTCTGGAAGGTCAGCGGCGAAAAAATCGCGGATTTGAAGGGGCATACGGCTGACGTGCAACACGCGGCTTTCTCCCCCGACGGCAAGTGGCTGGCCACCGGCGGGCAGGACAAGGAAATTCGCATTTGGGACGTGGCCAAGGCAAGGGCCGGCAAGAGCGATGCATTGGTGAAGACGCTTACCGGCCACACGAAGGCAATCAGCGGGCTGGCCTTCTCTCCCAACAGCAAGCTCCTCGCTTCGGGCAGCCTCGACAAGTCGTACAAGATTTTCGACACTGCCAAATGGGAGGTCAAGCACCAGTCGATCCCCGGCCCCACCAACGGCGAAATCTGGGCGCTGGCCTTCACACCCGATGGTAAGACGCTGGCCCTGGCGCACAACCAGGACCAGATCATTGGCCCAGACGGCGACCTGGAGCAACAACAATATCGGCAAATCATGCTGGTCGATCCGGAAACCGGCAAATCGAAAGGCGGCCAGACGTTCAACCATCCCGACTGGATTTACGGCCTCACGTTCACGCCCGACGGCAAGAGCATGATCACTATCAGCCGCGATATGAACGTGCGCATCTGGAACATGGCTTCGGGCCGGACGACGAAGCAATTCCGAGCTCACGACGCCGGCATTTCGCAGCTGGCCCTGGCCGGTGATGATGGCATGCTGGTTACGGCCGGCGAAGACTGGTCGGCCCGCGCCTGGTCGATTCTCACGAACGCCGTGGCCGCACGAACGATGATCGCGGCCCACACAGGCCAAATCTGGTTCGCCGAAATCTCCAAGGACGGCTCGATGCTGGCCAGCGGCGGCGACGACAAAGGCATCCGCATCCGCTTCGGCATCCCGGGCAGCCAGCCATTTTCCTTCGGGGAGGGCTACCGGGCCGCGTTCGGCATTGCCGTGTCGCCCGATCAAAAGTTTATTGCCACCGGCCACGACGACGGGCTCATCAAAATCTGGGATGCCAATACCGGCAAGCACGTCAAGGATCTGGCTGGCCACAAGCTGCGCGTCTGGGCAGTGGCCTGGACGCCGGATAGCAAGCGCCTCGCCTCCGTCTCCGGCGATTGGGACAACAAGGAACAAGCCGGCGAAGTGAAGCTTTGGGATGTCGTCGGCGGCAAACTGATCCGCGATTTCCCCGGGCACGCGGCGTTGGTCTACACGTTGGCCATCACCCCGGACGGCAAGAAACTGATTACAAGCGGCCACGACAAGTCGATCCGCATCTGGGACCTCGAATCGGGCCAAGCGCTGAAGAATCTGGCCAGCGCAGCGGGAGTTCGCAGCCTGTGCCTCTCTCCGGACGGCAAGACGCTGGCCGCCGGCAGCCTCGATGACAACTTCCTCACTTTCTGGGACCTGGACACGCTGAAAGAGAAAGGCCGACAAGAGATGCCGGCCAAAGGCCGGGTGAGCCGGGTGAAGTACTCGCCCGATGGCAAGAAGATCGCCGTGGCCATCAACGTCAAGCCCGAAGAGATGGTCATGGCCAATCCGAATCAGCAGCCGCCCAAGGCGCGGATGGCGGAGATTGGGCAAATCATACTCTGGGACGTAGAGAAAGCTGCGGGCAAAGTGCTTGGTATGAACCACACTGGCATGGCGCTCGATTGTGAGTTCTCATCAGATAGTAAGACGCTCGTCTCGGTTGGAGGAGTGTATGGTCAGGAAGGAGAGGTCCATCTCTGGAACGCCGAATTTGGGCACTGGATGATGGACCTGCTCGGCCACAAGGTCTGGTGCGAAGGCTGCACCTTTACCAAGGATTCGCGCATCATCACGGGCGGCGGCGTGAAGGGCCAGCCGGGCGAACTCAAGATTTGGAATGCGAAAGGCGCCGTAGCCGCGGCCTACTGGCAAGACGCGCACAAAGGGCCCGTCACGTGTGCTGCGTTCAATCCGGAAGGCAGCCTGTTGGCCTCTGGCGGCTTCGATTCCACCATCGTGATCTGGGACGTGGCCAAATATCGCAAGCAATGGGGTAAGCCAGACAAGAAGTTTCTCAAAGGCCACGAAGGCCAATTGCGGAACGTGCGCTTCAGCCCCGATGGCAGCCTCCTCGCCAGCAGCGGCGAAGACGGCAAGGTGATCTTCTGGAACCCGAAGACCGGCGAGAAGATTCGCACCATCGATGCGCACAAGTTACCGGCCTATGGCCTGGCCTTCTCGCCGGACGGCAAATTCATCGTGAGTACGGCCGGCAACTATAAGGTGAAGGACGCCCCCGGCGAAGTGAAGATGTGGAACGTGGCCACCGGCGAGTTCGTGTGCGAGTTCGGCAAGCACCGCACCCATGTCTGGAATGCCGCGTTCTCGCCCGATGGCAAGGTTCTTGCCCTGGCCGGCGGCGGGGGCAGCATCAACATCTTCGACGTGGAGAAGCGCACGGAGATCAAGGCGATAGCCCAACCGGTGGGTATCCGATCCATCGCCTTCTCGCCTGATGGCAAGTACCTCGCCACGGGGCCTTCGGTTGCACAGGACACGGTGGTTCGCTTGTGGGACACAAAAACCTGGACGGAATACGCCGCCCTGGAAGGGCATAGCAATCTGGTATTCAACATCCGGTTTTCGCCGGACAGCAAGTTCGTGGCCAGCGCCGGCGCGGATTCGCGCATCTTCATTTGGGACATACCCCAGCCGAAGACGCCGAAGCCCGCGCAGACGGCACAGAAGTAACTAGGTTAGCCGCGACGCGGAGTCTTCGAAGCGGAGCGCGTCGCATCGAAATAGTTCTTATGATGAATTGATTCTCCCCTTTGGAGGTTTTCGACATGAGATGGCAGCTCTCGATTCTGGCGCTGGGCATGGCCTTGCTGGCCGGGCCTGGGCTTCGGGCCGATCCGCCCAAGGCAGCCGACGCCAAGCCCGATCCGTATGCGCTGGCGGCCAAGATCGACAAGATCTTGCTCGACAAGATGAAGGAAGCGGGCGTGGAACCGGCCCCGCCGGCAACCGACGATGAGTTCCTTCGCCGGGTCATGGTCGATGTGGTGGGCCGCATCCCATTGCCGAGGGAGTACTACGATTTCACCGGCGACAAGTCGGTTGCCAGACGCCGGGCAGAAGTCGATAAGCTGCTCGATTCGCCGGGTTACGTGAACCATTTCACGAACATCTGGCGCACGCTGCTCATGCCGGAAGCCAGCACCGATTTCAACGTCGCTTACATGCAGATCGGCTTCGACGCCTGGCTGCGGCATCAGTTGCGCGACAACAAGCCGTACGACCAGTTCGTGCGCGACCTGATCACCGCCCCCATCGGCCAGAAGCGCAACCAGCAATACGTCGATGTCTTCAGCGGCCAGGAAAATCCGGTGGCCTTCTTCAACGCGAAGGATGCCAAGCCGGAAAACATTGCTGCGGCGACGGCTCGCATCTTTCTGGGAATCAACATCGAGTGCGCCCAGTGCCACAACCACCCGTTTGCCCGTTGGAGCCGCGAGCAGTTCTGGGGCATGGCCGGATTCTTTGCCGGCATCGAGCGGCAAGGCACGCAGTTCTACATGCCGCTGCGCGAAGTGTACGACCGCCGTGAGATCTCCATTCCGAATGATCCGAAAGAAAAAGTGGTCCAGGCCGCCTTTCTCGATGGCAAGGAGCCGCAGTGGAAGTTCGAAACCAGCTCCCGCAACACGCTGGCCGAATGGATCACCGCGAATGATAACCCGTTCTTCGCCCGCGCGACCGTCAACCGCTACTGGTACATCTTCTTCGGTGTGGGCATCGTTGATCCGGTCGACGATTTCAA
>DATGHS010000462.1:0-12430 GCA_035307785.1 Gemmataceae bacterium | reverse complement strand
GATTCACAAGGACGTGACCTACGAGCTGGAGAAATATCCGGAAGACAAGACGGAAAAGGATTTGGAAAGACACGTCGCACCGGCCATCCGCGTGCACATGCTCGACTGGCTCAAGGCCATCGCGGAGCGCAGCAAGCCTGTAGCCGACATTGAGCAGGGCCACATCTCGACAGCGTCGTGCATCCTCGCGAACATGAGCATGAAACTGGGGCGCTCTTTGACATGGGATTCAGATAAGCACCGGGTAATCGACGATGACGAAGCGAACAAGTCGTTACGGCGGCCATACCGTGCGCCTTGGGTACATCCCGAGGTGGGGTGAGCCGCTTAGGGTTTGGCAGCGCAGTAAAAAGGTTGACTAACGATGCATTGCTGCGAAGAGATGCGCCGTGATTTGGAGCGAACGTGTCAGCAGCACACGGACCGCTTCGATTGTCCAGATTGCCTCATCCATCTTTCTGCCGCTTCAGGTGAGTACGGCTTGATCGTCCACGATGGCGGCAGATCGTTCGTTCAAGTCCAATTTTGCCCTTGGTGCGGGGCGAAGTTTGCCTGCCGCGCAATACAGGCGGCATGCACATAAGCCATGGGCAAGTCAGGGCCTTCGGGCCGATCAAAAAATTGACCGCTCTCATTTTTTGACCTACATATGTATTGACCTAATCCTGCTTTAGGGCTGGTCACGGTTCGCCGCGTACTCCCTATTTTCTTGGGCTTTGCGCGAGCGAAGACTCTCGCGCCGGGTGCCCGTCCCCGAGGTGCTTTGCAATGGCCGTAAAGACCGAATCACCACTAGACTCGGTGGTGGAATTAGGCTTACTGAGTGCCGAAGATTTGCAATCCGCACAGCAGTCGCTCCCCGCCGAAAAGCGCTATTCGAAGCAAGATCTTTGCAACGAGCTGGTGCGCCGCGGTAAGCTCACCCGCTTTCAGGCAAACAACATCTCCCAGGGCAAAGCCAAAGGGCTCGTGCTGGGCAGTTACATTCTGGAAGATCCACTTGGCCAAGGTGGAATGGGCGCCGTCTTTCGCGCCCGACATCAACTAATGGAGCGCGTGGCGGCGGTCAAGTTGCTTCCCGTCACGCTGAACAAAGACCCGGAGACGGTGCAGCGCTTCCTTCGCGAAGTGAAGGCGGCGGCCAAATTGGTCCATCCTAATATTGTGCAGGCATACGATGCCGGCAGCGCGAATGGGCGCTATTTTCTGGCTATGGAATGCGTCGACGGCAAGACGCTAGACAAGATCGTGAAGGAACGCGGCCGACTGCCGGTGAGCCTGGCACTGGAATACATCATCCAGACGGCACAAGGCCTCGGCTATGCGCACCAACACAATATCATTCACCGCGACATCAAGCCGGCCAATTTGATCCTGAGCGCCAAGGGACGTGTTCAGATTCTCGACATGGGCTTGGCTCGCATTCTGGATGAAAAGGGCGCGAAGGGAAATCTCAATACCGGCGCCGACATCAGCATGGGCACGGTGGATTTCATGGCTCCCGAGCAAGCGTTGGCCATGAAGAAGGCCGACGCGCGATCGGATATCTACAGCCTTGGCTGTACCCTGTATTACTTGATTCGGGGCGATGTCATGTTTTCCGGCGGCGCGGCGACCGCCCGCATGCTCGCGCATCAACAAAAGCACCCTCCATCGCTCTGCGAAGGTCGGTCCGACGTTCCGCTCCAGCTCGATGCAATTTTTCAACGGATGGTGGCCAAGGCGCCGGAAGACCGTTATCAGAAGACGTCCCAGTTATTAGCCGATTTGCAGAAATGCCTGACAGGCGGAGTCGGCGACACGGTCCGGGCCAGCGACAAGACCGAGAAGATTACCTCGCCGCCTGCTCCCAATGCGCGGCTAGCAACTCCGAGTGTACGGCTGAAAAAGAAAAAGAAAAAGAAAATAGACCCCCGATTGCAATGGGGCATCCTTTCCGGCGTGGGTCTTTTGATGTTGATCGGCATCATTTTCATCACCTGGTCCATCACGAATCCGACGAAGCTTCCACCTCAAGATGGCGGATCGCAATCGGTGCCAACTTCCCGCGCAGATGCGCCGAACGAGAAGGTTCAGAAATTCCTTGGTCACTCTGCCCAAGTGGAAGGAGTGGCTTTTTCGAGCGACGGCCGGCGCGCAGTCTCGGCCGGGTCGGACAAGAACGTGATTCTGTACGATGTGCGGACGCAACGGCTCGAGCGCATTTTTGCAGGACACACGGCGAACGTTTATACGGCCGTCTTCACGAATAAGAACCGGCGCATCGTCTCGGCGAGCGCCGACAAAACTGTGCGCCTGTGGGATGTAGACAATGGAAACGAATTGGGCCAGTACGCCCATGATTCCGGCGTGAATTGTGCCGCCGTTACCGGAGACGGCAAGCGCATTGTCTCGGCCACCGAAGATGGCGCCATTTATGTTTGGGACCTGGAAAAGCGGCAAGAACTTTTCCGCCTCAACGGTCATGATGGTAAGGTGTGGTGCGTGGCACTTTCACCCGATGGCCACCGCGCCATATCGAGTGGCCACGATAAGACCGTTCGGCTTTGGGATTTGGATAAGCAGCAAGAAATCCGCACGTTTAATGGTCATGGCAATGATGTCCGGCGTGTGATTTTCTCGCCCGATGGACAGCGCGCCCTGTCGGCGAGCTGGGATGGGACGATGCGGCTTTGGAACGTAAACACCGGGCAGGAGATCCGGCAGTTCGGTCCCGGCCAATACTATGTTGAGGGCATCCGCTTTACCCTGGACGGTCGCTGGGGTATTTCAAGCGAGGGGCCAGGCCGTTTCAACCCAAACCAGAGTATTGGCAACGACCATGGTATTTGTGTGTGGGACCTCGAAAGCGGCCGACTTATCCGCAGACTCGGTGGCATTCAAGGCAAGGTTCTCGAAGTGAGCCTGTCGCCGGACGGCAAGCGCGTGTTGTTCGCCTGTCAAGACAAATGCGTGCGCCTCTGGGACCTCCCCCAGTAACCGACCTTGCAGTCACTCCATGATCGGTAGTAAAGCGGAATTCGCAAGAATTCCGCTTTTTGTTTTGTCGCAGCTCGGCTCGCTCTGGAAAACTGCCCTAAGCCCTTGCCCTTTTGCCACGTCTCGGCGATGATGAGCATCGGGAACCTCGCATTCCCGGAGTTTTCATCATGTTGTTTCTTCCCCGCCGTCGTTTCTTACAAACCGGTGCCGTGGCTGCTGCTGGTCTGGCCCTGCCTGAGAGCTTGGCAGCACAATCGCCAACGCCGGTGGGCAAGCCGCGCAAGTTCCAATTAGGCATTGTCACCTACAACGTGGCCAAAGATTGGGATTTGCCCACGATTCTGAAGAACTGCCAAGCGGCAAAGATCGCTGCCGTGGAGCTGCGCACGACACACAAACACGGCGTCGAACCATCACTCCCAGCCGAAGCGCGCAAGGACGTGCGAAAGCAGTTTGCCGACAGCGGAGTTATGTGTTGGGGCTGCGGTTCCGTGTGCGAGTTTCATTCGCCGGACCCGGCAGTGGTGCGAAAGAACATTGAAATTTGCAAGCAGTTCGTGCAATTATCGTCAGAGATCGGGGGCCGCGGAGTGAAGGTACGGCCGAATGATTTGCCGAAGGGCGTGCCCGAAGACAAAACGCTTGAACAGATCGGTACCGCCCTGATTGAATGCGGCAAAGCAGCCGCTGATGCTGGCGTGGAAATCTGGGTGGAGGTACACGGCCGAGGCACCGCACTTCCAGGCAATATCAAGAAAATCATGGACTATTGCGGCCACGAGAAGGTTGGCCTGACCTGGAATTCCAACGGCAGCGATCTGGTAAAAGGGTCCGTCGCGGAGGCGTTTGCACTGCTAAAGCCTTGGATTCGTTCTTGCCATATCAATGAACTTTACAACGATTCTTTGGGCCTTTACCCGTATCGAGAGCTATTTCGTCTGCTGCGTGAGATGGATTACGACCGCGTGACGCTTTGCGAAGTCGGCAAGACACCACCAACGCCAGAATATGGGGTCGAGTTCCTGAAGTTCTACAAAGGGTTGTGGCACGAGTTGTCGACGTGATAAAGCATGCCGTCACTTGAATTCGTGTTCCGGACCAGGAAAGCCCCTACACTGCACCTCCTGGCAATATCGCTGCACCGCGGTCACCACGCTCTTTCCAAGTTCCGCATAGCGTTTCACAAATTTCGGGTGCAACTCCTCGAACATGCCAAGCATGTCTTGCATCACTAAGACTTGGCCGTCGCAGCCAGCGCCAGCGCCAATTCCAATTGTTGGGATTGACAGTTGTTCAGTGATTTGAGTTGCAATGTCGGCGGGGATGCACTCAAGCACGATGGCGAACGCCCCTGCTTGCGCGATAGCGTGCGCGTCTTCGAGCAATTGCTCCATATCACGTTGCACGCGGAAACCACCGAAGCGGTGAACCGATTGCGGCGTTAAGCCGATATGTCCGATCACTGGAATGTCAGCGTATGCAATCTTCGCCACGGTTCCGGCCATTCGTTTGCCGCCTTCGAGCTTTACCGCATGGGCGCCGCCTTCCTGGATCAGCCGGCCGGCGTTCGCCAGTGCTTGCTCCGGGCTGATCTGGTAGCTCATGAATGGCATGTCGGCCACCAACAAAGCCCGGCGAACTCCGCGTGAGACACAGCGCGTGTGATATATCACTTCGTCCAGAGTAACCGTAAGGATGTTAGCTTGTCCCTGGATCACCATGCCGAGCGAATCGCCGACGAGAATGCTGTCCACGCCGGCCGCATCCAGCAGTCGGGCCGACGTGTAGTCATAGGCTGTCAGCATGGTCAGCTTCGCGCCGCGTGAGCGGGCGGACAGGAAGTCCGGCACCGTAACCGATTTATGATTGTTGGGAATGTCGCTCATCTCGTATCCGCGCCCTTACGAAGATCATGACAATAGTCGGAGGAAACGCTGGTATGGTTCTTCCCACTTGGCCGGTTCTCTCGGTTCATATCGGTGCACGTCAAATGAATTTCGCAATACTTCGCGCGCCTGCTCCAAGGATCCTAGCAGTTTCAAACCAACGGCTTGTAGCAACACATTGCCTAACGCCGTGGCTTCCACTGGACCGGCCAAAATCTCTCGATTGCAAGCGTCCGCAGTAAGCTGGCAAAGCAGAATGTTCTGCGTTCCGCCACCGACAATATGGATCGTTTCTAGTTGACGGCCCAACAACGATTCCAGCTTTTCCAGAACCCAGCGGTAGCGCAGTGCCAAGCTTTCCAGCGCACAACGCACGACTGCTCCCGGCTCAACCGGTGCCGGCTGCCCGCTCTGGCGGCAGAACTGGCCAATCGCCTCGGGCATGCTCGCCGGCAGCATGAACGACGTGTGGTCTGGGTCGATCACGCTTACAAACGGCGGCGCGGCCTCCGCAAGTCTCGCTAAACCATCATAGCTGAATTCTTGGCCGGCGCGCTCCCAGGCCCGACGGCATTCTTGGACGAGCCACAGTCCCGCAATGTTCTTCAGAAACCGAATTGTACCGTCCACACCGCCTTCGTTCGTGAAATTGGCAGCGCGCACTTCCTCATTCATAAGTGGCGAATCGATCTCCGCACCCATCAAAGACCATGTCCCTGAACTTATGAATGCCCAGTTCTTGCCCTTCGCAGGCACCGCCGCCACTGCAGAACCCGTGTCATGGGTGGCTGGGGCGATCACCGGCACCGGTGACAAGCCCGTGTCGCTTGCGATCTTGCTCCGTAGCGGGCCAAGCTCGGTTCCCGGCGGAACAATGTTGCCGAGCATTCTCGTGGGGAGGCCGAACTTCGCAAGCAGGTCGAAATCCCAATTCCGGCACACCGGGTCCAACATCTGGCTCGTACTGGCGTCGGTGTACTCGTTCACCTTAATTCCGGTGAAGAAGTAATGGAGCAAATCGGGGATGAACAAGAGGGTTTCCGCAATGTCAAGAAACGGCGAACGGTCGCGCTGTAGCGCGATCAGCTGAAACAGCGAGTTGAAGCGCATGAACTGGATACCGGTGCGCTTAAACAACTCTTGTTTCGATACGATTTCGAACGCCCGTTCCATTACCCCTTCGGTGTGCGGATCGCGGTAATGGCGCGGATTGCCGAGCAATGTACCACTGCGACCCAAAAGCGCGAAATCCACGCCCCAAGTATCCACACCGATACTATCGACGCCGCCGAATTCCACAGCACATTTGCGCATCGCGGCAAGCATTTGATTGTAGAGATTCAGCACATCCCAATGCAACGTGTCCAAAGTCGCGGCCGGCGTATTTGGAAAGCGATGCACGTCTTGGAGCATGAGTCGCTGGCCATCGAACCGGCCGAGCACGCCTCGGCCACTTTCAGCACCGAGATCGAAAGCGAGGATCTTGCGAGTTGCGGGCATGGAATTATACTCATTCAGTGGTTAGCCTTGCGTTATGGTAGGCCAATGTGCTGCGGTTGGCACCATAGCCAGACAAATGAGATTTGAGCGGTTGCGATTGCATACAATCAAGCAGGAGCTTTAAGTCCATTGGGAGCATTCGAAGCGTGGCAGCCATTGCCTCAAGTCACGACACAACGAGAAGCGCTGTCCTACTTTACGATGGCGATTGCGCCTTTTGTTGCAAATCTGTCGGCATTCTTCGTCGCCTGGACTGGCTGCGACGCATTCAATATCAGAACTGCCGGGATACCGCACGACTGCCGGACAGCAAGACTCCGTTGGTGCCAGCGCAATTATTAGAGCAGATGCACCTGGTAGCACCGGACCGAGAGCGTGTGTATCGAGGATTTGCGGCGTTTCAGTGGATGGCCTGCCGCTTGCCGTTGCTGTGGGCGATCTTTCCTTTGCTGTACATTCCGGGCGTGCCGAACGTCGGCCAGCGAATATATCTGTGGATAGCACGTAACCGGTTCCAACTTGTGCCGTGTGAGCATGGCGCTTGTAACGTTCCAGCCCGCAAAGCCGCCAACCAATGACCAACGAAATCAACGGAGCCTTCATGTCTCGTCGATTCGTCCAGCAATTGACCGACGGGGAATCTCTCGACGAGATTTACCTGGTTGCCGACAAACAATTACGGGCTAACCGCAACGGCAACCTGTTCCTGCAAATTGAACTGCGCGACCGCAGTGGTTCGATTACCGGTCGCCTTTGGAACGCAAGCGAGAACCAGTTCCGGTCCTTCGACCCCGGCGACTTTCTCGCGGTGCGTGGAAAAGTGCAGCTTTTCCAGGGTGCGCTGCAGATCATCTTGAGCCATGTTGAGCGGCATGAAGCGCAAAAGGTCGAACTCACGGACTTCCTGCCGCACACCGAGCAGGACATCAATAAGCTGCTCGAAAAGCTGCGCACGCATTTGCGGAAACTGTCGAATCTTCACCTGCGCGCGCTTGCCGAATCGTTCCTGATGGACGACGCGACCATGACACTTTTCAGCAAAGTGCCGGCCGGAGTGCGGAATCATCATGCCTATGTGGGTGGCCTAATTGAACACGTCGTGAACATGATGGAAGTGACCGACCGTATTGCTCCCTTATATCCGGGCGTGGACCGCGATCTGCTGCTGATGGGGATCTTCCTGCACGATATCGGTAAGACGCGTGAGCTTTCGGTTTCCAAAGCATTTGCCTACACCGACGAAGGACAGCTAGTCGGTCACATTGCAATCGGCATCGAAATGCTCACTGAAAAGGTATTGCGCGTCCCCGAGCTAACGGGTGAGGCATTCCCCCGGGAACTGCTGTGGCGGCTCAAGCACATGATTGCCAGCCATCACGGCGAATATGCCTTTGGCAGCCCGGTGGTGCCAATGACCCCGGAAGCCGTGGCGCTGCATTACATCGACAACATGGACGCCAAGATTCACACCTTCGTCCGCGATCTGCGCGAAGACAAGAATCCAACCACCGCCTGGACGCAATACAGCCAATCATTGCAGCGGCGATTGTTCAAAGGCGGCGTCAGTGGAGCCGAGCCGGTAAACAATTCGATCCTGGAATCCGAGTGAACCGAATCCAGTCAATGAACAGAAGCACACGCAGGTAACGAAGAAATCAAATCGCGGACAGCCAAGCGAACGCCGGTCTTTTCTTCGCTCTTTTCGTTTACTTCTGTTCAACTCGTTTTGGAGCCAGCCATGGCCGATTTGGCGGAACAAGTGATAGCAGTTCTGTCGGCCAATAAATATAGTCCCGTAAAGGCAAAAGCGCTGGCGCGAAAACTCGGCGTGGGCAAAGGGCAGTTGCCGCAATTACGCCGGGCGCTGCGGGAACTCATCAAGGAAGGGCGCATTGAATATGGCCGCAATCATACCATTCGCGCGACAGCCCCGCACGGCAGCGTCGTCGGCGTTTTTCGACGCACTTCCCATGGCGGCTTCGTTCGGCCCAAGCTCGTAGACGGAAAAACGGGAGCGGAAATCCGCATTCGCGAGGAAGACGCCTTAGACGCCGCCACGGGCGACGAGGTGTTGGTTCGTGTGCTGCGCAAGCCGGCACGGCGCGATGACAATCCGCTGGGCGAGATCGTTCGCATTGTCGATCGCGCGACGCGGCAGTTCGTGGGCACTTACTTCGAGCGCGACGGCAACGGCTACGTGCGCGTGGACGGCACGGTTTTCTCACACAGCATTTACGTCGGCGACCCGGGGGCCAAAAGAGCCAAGCTCGATGACAAGGTCGTCTTCGAAATGCTGCGCTTCCCAGGGCCCGATGACCGCGGCGAAGGGGTCATAACTGAAATTCTGGGCCCGCGCGGCAAGCCGGGCGTCGATACGCTTTCCATTGTTCGCGCCTTCGGCCTTCCGGACGAGTTTCCCAAGGAGGTGCTACAAGAAGCCCGCGAGATAGCCGCGCTGTTCGACGAAAAAGACCTGGAGGGTCGTGAGGATTACACGGACGAGATCATTGTCACCATCGACCCCGTTGATGCCCGCGACTTCGACGATGCTATCTCGCTGACCCGCGACAAGAAATCGGGCCATTGGCAACTCGGAGTACATATTGCTGATGTGAGTCGTTTCGCGCCGGTGGGGGGCGCGCTAGATTATGAGGCCCGCAAACGCGGCAACAGCGTGTATCTTCCGCAGCGCGTGCTGCCGATGTTTCCAGAGATTATCTCGAACGGGCTGGCCAGCTTGCAGCAAGGCAAAGTGCGCTTCGTTAAGACCGTCTGGATCGATTTCACGCCGCACGGTCAGAAGGCGCACGTTCGTTTCGCGAATGGCGCCATCCAAAACCGGCGTCGCTTCACTTATGAGCAGGTCTCGAAAATCCTGATGAAGCCGGCATCAGCAGGTAAGAGTTTGGACCCGGAGATTGTCGACCTTTTGGTACGCATGAAAGAACTGGCCGTGATCCTGCGCGAGCGCCGGCACAAGCGCGGCTCATTGGAATTGGTGATGCCGGAAACGGAGTTGGAACTCGACGATGAGGGCCGCGTAACCGGCGCGCATTTCGTGACGCATGATGTGAGCCATCAGATGATCGAGGAGTTCATGCTTGCTGCCAACGAAGCCGTGGCCGAGCATCTGGCTTCGTTGAACGTGCCGTTCTTGCGCCGAGTTCACCCCGCTCCGGAGCCCGCAAAACTGCAAGACTTCGCCGAATTCGCCCGATTGCTTGGCTATACGGTGAAGCTTGAAAAAGATCGCTTTGGCTTGCAGCGCGTGCTGGAAGAAAGCACCGGCGAGCCAGAACAGTACGCGGTCCATTACGCACTTCTTCGGAGCCTGAAACAGGCTGTGTATAGCCCGAACCCCGAGGGGCATTACGCCCTTGCTAGCGATGACTACTGTCATTTCACTTCACCGATTCGGCGGTATCCCGATTTGACGGTTCATCGCTTGCTCGAACAGTGGCTGCGGATGGAGCGCTGCAGTTCCGATCAGTTGGAACTGGCCGCCATCGGCGAGCATTGCAGCCACACCGAACGCCGAGCCGATACGGCTGAACGCGAACTGATCAAGGTAAAACTGCTGGCCTACATGAGCGAGCGGATTGGCCTGGAGATGCCGGCGATTATCACCGGCGTGGCCGACTACGGCTTCTTTGCCCAGGCCGAGCAGTTCCCAGTGGAAGGGCTCGTCCACATCAGTTCGCTCGTGGATGATTATTATTACTTCGACGAGTTGTCCCATACTCTGCACGGCCGCCGAAGCAAACGCCGCTATCGACTCGGCGACCGGGTCACGGTGCAAGTCGCGCGCGTGGACGTGTATCGCCGGCAACTGGATTTTCGTGTTGTGAAGGTAGGGAAATAAGAATCGGAGCCCGCGGCGCAATCAAGCGCGATATTCGCACCGCCGGCTCGCAGAGACCTCAGATCTCATCGCTCTTGCCCACGACACTGGAGCAATCCCGCAAATCGGCCAGCGAGAAAATGCTGTCTGGCCGGATATGCATTGCGCCTGTGTGCCAGCGCCATTCGCGGTCGCGGCCGTAGACGGTGACTTTGTTTGTCCAACTCCCTTCCTGCTCACTCCAGACCGATTCCACCCAGTGGACATTCTGCAGCGTCACAAACGGTGCCGTATACGAACCCGAAGTGATGGCGTCAAAATCTGATTGTGCCATGGTGCCTCGGAACAGAACCGTTTGCCCGCCGCGCATCAACTCAAGGGCCACCCAGATTTGATCGTGCTCTTCAGACATGGTGTCTCCAGTTACAGTTAGTTTGCCGATCCCCTCAAGCTATTGTCGGCGAGTCGGCTTTTCATCTTCGCGCCAAATCTGCAAGCCAAAGCTCTCCATGTCCAGGTCTTCGCGCTTGTCACTCTCGCCCGGATTGGAGCGATCCAGGCAAATCCGAATGCCCGCCCACAGGCAGGCTCGTTCACCGGCATGGTCGTAGCCGTGGGCATCGGTATCGCCGTCAATGAGCCAGTACCAGGTGCGGCGCTCTTCCCCGGACCCGGCTTCCTCCTGCCAGCCTTTCATGATGCGCTCAATGTTCTGCAGCGCCGTACGCCAGGTCTTGCCATCATCGATATGCACCCGGAATTCGTCGCCTTCCTGCTCAATTTCGACATTTGGCAAATGGCCAATCGCTTCAAAGAGCCGGTGCTCCAGCATCGATGCCCGCCAGGGCGACCAGAGGTAAAAGGTGATAGCTGGTGTATCGAAGATCAAGCCATACAATTCGGCGCGCATGGTGCAATCTCTGCGGAGAAAGGAACATGCTCATGTTATCTACGACCGCGCCGGCGAAAATGGCGCTTGGTTTCTTCCGTGGGTCATATTGCACGTATCGGGCCGGATTTATTGTGCATGGGGAAAACCCTCTCTAGGCAAGATTGGGGCGATTGATTATATTCTTGGGCAATTGCAGCTTTCGCAACGGATAGCGAAAAAGGAGAAGATCATGATGGTCTCGCGGCAATTGCTGGCTCTGGCAAGTGGTCTCGTTTTTGTTTTCACGGCCACGGCGGCCGATGTTCCCGTTGAGCGAAAGATCAATGACCGGCAAATCATTGATCTGTTGGCCGACATTCATAATCGCGGAGCCGCCCTTTTTAACCGCGGCGACTTGACGGGCAGCTACCGCCTGTTCGAGGGCTCGCTGCGAACGATCCAGCCACTCTTGCCGGCCGAGCTGCAGAGCGAAGTTACGACTGGCCTGGTGCTGGCCGAGCGACAATTGGACCCAACCGCGAGAGCCTTGGCATTGCACGAACTCATCGAATCCGTGCGGAAAAAACTGTACCCGACGGCCGGTCCCAGGGGTACCAAGCTGCCGGCACCGAAGCCGCTGACCTTCGACGAGCCCGAGCTGGCCCCAAAGAACAACAACCCTGCGCCGAAAAGCTCGACCAACCTGCCCGCCAAGCCCACGTCTAATCCTTCTGGACCGTTGCCGTTGCCTGATCCGGTGCCGTTGCCGCTCGACCCGCTGCCGTTGCCGCGAGAGACGCCGAACATTCCCGCGCCAGACGCCGTCAAGCCGAAAAACGAATCTCCAAAACCGGCCGCACCCCAGGATGACGGTCTGAAGATTGAGTTCCCGCCCATTGACGCCTCCAAGAAGGATGCGACGAAGAAAGATCCGCCGGCGAAGATTGGAGAACTGAAAAACGACGCTCCGAAGATTGATGAACCGAAGAAAGACCTGCCTAAGAAGCCGATGCCCGACGTGCAGCCGAAGCCAATTACGATTGATGGAAAGGATCAGGGGCCGAATATCTTTCCACTACCTAAGTGACGATCACAGAATCAACCACGGATAGTACGGACGCTCCGGATAGACGCCTCCGGATCATATCCGTTTCGCCCGTGCTATCCGTGGATCGTGTCCTTTCAGTTCCAATTCTTCGGGCAGAGCAAGTCCATTGTGGCCGGAAAGTGATGGTCGTAGCTCGTGGCCACGTCAAAGCGCATGCACTCGGCCAGGAACGCGTCCCACTGGCGGGCATTGTCTGGGTAAAGGAATACATTCAACACCTCGTTTTCCGTTAGCGCCTTTCG